>CALLZN010000359.1 GCA_937858895.1 uncultured bacterium
GATCTGCCGTCCCGCAACCACCTCAGCGTCAGGTTGACTGATTCGACACCAGCGGCGCAGGTCGCTCGTGGATAATCACCCACCTGTCTGAGTCGAACCTGGGAGATGCCTTCGAGTTCGACCGGATCGAGACAGGCAGAACCAACCTCGAATCCCATGAGTACGACCAGGAGCCGCGCACCGAAACTCAACCGCAAGCTGCACCGTCTTGGCGCAGTCGTCGCCGCGGCGCCGCTCCTTGTTGTGATCCTCAGCGGGCTGTTGCTGCAGGTCAAGAAGCAGTGGTCATTCGTCCAGCCGCCGACCGCGCGCGGTGCGGCGCCCGAGCTGCTCGTCGATTGGGGTACGATACTCGAGGCCGCGCAGAGTGTGGGCGAAGCGGGTGTCGCATCCTGGGACGACGTAGACCGCATCGACGTGCGTCCGGCGGGGGGCATGCTGAAGCTGCTCGCGCACTCAGGATGGGAGCTTCAGATCGACACTGGCACCGGCATGGTGCTGAGCTCGAGCTACCGGCGCTCCGACCTGATCGAGGCGATCCACGATGGTAGTTTCTTCGGCGGCAACTTGATCAAGCTCTGGGTCTTCTTGCCGGCGGCCTTGATCCTCTTGGGTCTGTGGGTGAGTGGCGTCTACCTCTGGCTCTTGCCCTACCTCGTCAAGCGGCGGCGCAAGACGCGAGGCTGACCGGTACGACGCGGAAAGTCGTGTCTGGGGAGATGCACGAGAAGATGCGCTTTCTGCAATTGTCGCGATCGTCGATTGCAGGATTGTGAGCATATGCGGCCGCTGGAAGCGCTCGCACGTGCCCCGAGCCGCCGCAACTTTGTCGGCACAGGCCTTGCTCCTGTGACAGCTTCTACGGACCCACTTCCGAAGTTCCACAAAGACTAGTCATGTACAACAAGACTCATTCATCTTCCTACCTCCCGCGACACAACCGGCAGGGCAGTCAGCCACGTCATGAGGACCGACGTTGGGACGAGCGCTGGGATCGCCAAGACGACGGCGGACGCCGTAATGATCGGGACTACCCTGAAGGCGTAGGCCGATGGTCGTCCGCTCCGGACCGCGATTACTTCGATCAGCGCGAAAACGACTTCGAGGCGCAGAGCGCGATCGACTACCACGGCGACTACGATCATCGGCGCCACGCGAGCAACCGCGGTCCCCGCAACGAGGGCCAGAGCTACGGTCACCAGAGCTACGGTGGCCAGAGCTATGGTGGCCAGAGCTATGGTGGCCAGAGCTATGGTGGCCGCAGATTACCAGGCGCGCAGTATTACCGCGACGAAGACTGGACGCAGCGGGGCGAAGAACCCCGCTTCAGCTCGACCAGCGATTATCGGTCGTCTTCGTCGCCGAGTTCATACGGAGCTGCGAGGCCCGGGCAGCACAGCGGCAAGGGACCGAAGGGCTACAAGCGACCCGACGATCGCATCATCGAAGATGTCAGCGCTGAGCTCGAGCATGACGGTGACGTCGACGCGAGCGAGATCGAAGTCACTTGCAAAGACGGCATCGTCGTTTTGCGCGGCAAGGTCGACAGTCGCTCAGCCAAACGCTGCGCTGAGGATTGCTGCGAATCGGTGCAAGGCGTCACTGACGTTCGGAACGAACTCGAAATTGACGAAGGCTCGTTCTCCAAGAGCTCCAGCTCCTCGCCTTCGAGATCCTCGACCAACGACTCACGCAATCAACAGACGCAGAAGCAGACTTCGCGCAGCTGATCGCCAATAGCGACTGCGCCAGCTTGAAAGCACGGTGGACCAGCTTGCCTGGTACGCCGTGCTTTCTTGTACTTGCGTAGCGAGCGCATACGCTTCGATGGCGACGATCCCCAGTGCTGCATTGGAGCCGCCCGAAGTCGTCACCACGGAGCAGCTCGATTGGTGCCTGACGACGTGCACTTTCGTGCATAGAAATCTGTGGTGTGTGGCACCGGGCTTGCGAGAAAGCTCAGTCGTCCAAACCACACAAACTTGGAGTCAAATATGAACCTCCCCACTTCGAAGCGCCGCGGCGTGATCGCCTCAGTCGTTTTCCTTACCATCACGAGCGGCTCGGCGCTCGCTCAGAACCCAGAGTCCTCGCAGCCGCGGGACCGCGATCTGAGCGCGCAGACACCCAAGCAATCCGATCAGAAGGGTATGACCGAGATAGCGAACGCCTATCGCCAACTACACGACGCGACACTGAGCACGCTGCGTGCGCAAACCAGGAACTTCGACACCCTCAACGGTAAGGAGGGCAACGACGGGGCGCGTGGCAACGAAAGTCCCAAAAAGGAAGACGGCGCCGAACGCAGCATTCAAGACCGCCCGACCAAGGCCACATCGACGACGCTGCGTGGCGACGACTTGCTGATCGCGGCTGCTACCGAAGGCTTGCTCGCTGGTGCTCCGTCCGCTGACCCCACGTCGCGGTTGCAGGGCGGCGCAGGCAGCAAGGCGACCGAAGAAGCGACTTCCTCGACGACGAACAGGACTGTTGGTCGCGCCGGTAGTGAGAACCTCGTCGGCATGCTGCTCGTTTGCGCGCTGCCAGGCAACAATGGCGCTCGATCAACGATGGGCCGATCCGGGACGGACGGCGAGATGGACAGCTCGCGCGGGGGCGCGGTCGATGCCTCGACCGCTACGACGAAACTGACCGCCGGCACCTATGCGATCAAGCGCTCCGGCAACTCGATTTGGCTCGCCGACCGATTTGGCAGGGTCGCGTTGCGCACGACAATCGACAAGGACCACGGCATTACGCCGCGCATCAGGCCCTCGCCGATCGACCGTAGCACCGGCCAGGACAAAACAAACCCTGACCGCGCTCGAGACGGAAGCGACGACGAGGTCACGCAGCGCAAAGACGAGACCAAGCTGTCACGCACGATGAATGGCAACAGCGATGATTGGGAAGTCATCTTCGGCGCCATCACCAAAGAAGCAATGACCTCGATGGGCTGGGCGACGGATCAGACCGACAGCTCGAAGCATGTAAAGAAGGGCTGATCAGGGACCCTCGCTCCATAGGATCGCCGCCGCGCACCCGGATAAGAATGCCCGCGCTGCACGTCGAGAGAGATAACGTGCGTCAGCCTTGCTTGTCCTTGTCCGCAGGCAAGTCCGACTTCGCCGAAGACTGCCTTGCTTGACTCGCCGCCTCGTCTTGCTCCTTGCTCGCGAACTTCGCGAAGTACTCCGGGAGCTCGACGCCACCGATGTCCTTCATCATGTGCATCATCGGCGGCAGGGAGCCGGCGAGGTTGCGCAGGAAGCCCGAGGTCGCGCTCGCGCCGCCGTCCTTGCTACCGCCGTCCCACACGACGATCTTGTCGAACTTGATGTTCGCGATCGCCTTGGCGGCGGTTTCGGCGAGCTTGTCGAGGTGCTCGAGCATGAGCATCTGGAAGGCCGACTGTGAGTCACCGCAGGCGTCGACGATGCGTCGCAAGCCCTCGCCCTTCTGCGCGAGGATCTCGTACTGGCCCTTCGCCTCGGCCTCGAGGCGCGCGAAGATCGCGGCCGCTTCACCTTCGGCTTCGATGCGACGGCGTTGCGCGTTGGCCTCGGCGTCGACGATGGTCTGGGCCTTTTCAGCCTTCGACACGGCCTCGAGCTCGGCGCGCTTCTCGGCTTCGATCTTCTCGGCTTGCGCGAGGGCTGCCTTGGCTTCGGCGCGGTACTGGGCTTCCTTTACGGCGGCTTCTGCCTCGCGGTAACGACTCTCGGCCTCGCGGTAGGCGGCCGCTTCGCGGACGCGAAGCTCGGAGTTGGCCTCCGCGATCTTGGCCTTGGAAGAGTTCTCACCCTCGACCGCGATCGCGTTGGCCTCGGCGACGCGGATGCGCATCTCGCGCTCTTGGTCTTTGATCGCGGCTTCGCGCGCGAACTCTGCTTGCTTCTCACCGACTGTGCGCTCGCGCTCTAAATTGGCGACCTTGATTGCACGGTCTCGCTCCGCCTCGGTGGTGCCGATGTCGCGTTCACGAGCCGCGATGGCGACTTGGACGGCCTTCTCGCGTTCGGCGTCGGCGACGCCGATGGCGCCCTTCTTCTCCTGCTGCGAGACATCGATGGTCGCCTGTTGAATGGCTTCGGCGGCTGCCTTGCGGCCGATGGCCTCGATGTAACCCGACTCGTCCGTGATGTCCTTGATGTTGACGTTGATCAGGACGAGGCCGATCTTTTTGAGCTCGGGTTCGAGCGAAGCTTGGATCTTCTCGAGGAAGACGTCGCGGTCCTTGTTGATCTCATCGATCTTCATGGACGCGATGACTTGGCGCAGCTGACCAAAGATGATGTCTTCGGCTTGCTTCATGATCTCGCGCGTGTCGAGGCCGAGCAGGCGCACCGACGCGTTGTGCATCGTCTCCGAATCGACGCCGATGGCGACCGTGAAGACGCTGGGCACGGAGACGCGAATGTTCTCCATGGAGAGCGCGCCTTGGAGCGGGATCTCGATTTGGACCGGGTCGAGCGACAGGAAGTCGTAGCTCTGGATCAAGGGCCAAACGAAGGCGCCGCCACCATGCAGTGCCCGCGAAGCGCGCCCCGAGCCCGTGCGTCCATAAATAATCAGGATGCGGTTGCTCGGGCATCGTTTGTAGCGTCGCGCAAGTACGAGGACCAAACCGCCAATGACGAGGACGAAGGCGACGACGATGAGGAGCCACGACATGTCGCTGTCGACGAAGGTCTGGCCAAGGAGCAAGTTTGTCAAAGGTTGGTTCATCATTGCGGGGCTCAAAACGCTGTGAGCAGCGTGCATGAGAATTGGGGTAAGCGGGGGCTTTTGGCGTGCTCAGCTCAAGGCCTCGACCTCGACGGTATCGGCGGCGACCAAGGCGACGATGCGGCAGGTCTTGCCCGTCGCGATGGCCTCACCGCGGGTCATGGCTTGCAGCTCGATGCTGCGGCCGCCAGCGGACGCGGTGACCTTGCCTTTGCCGCTCGAGGCTCCAGGAACGCGAAGATAAACCTGTGCGACCGTGCCGATGGTCTGCTTCAGGTCGAAGTTCCCCGACTCGTCGAGGCGACCGAACATCCGCATCACGTAAGCAATGACGAGCATGACCGCGGTTCCGGCTCCACCTGCCGCGAGGGCCGTGACCGCCGGGTGCCAACCCGCTCCCGTGCCCGCCCAGCCGACGAGTCCGAAGAACGTCAAGAAGCCAGCGATCGCGCGCAACGAGAGGACGTGCAGCGATGGATCGCCTTCGGCGTCGACATCGAGGTCGCCGTCTGCGCCTGCGTCACCGCCGAGGCCGAAGAGCGAGAGCCCGAACTGCATCAGGAGGATGCTTCCTCCCGCCGCTGCACACGCCAAGTAGGCATGCGTCATCGACCACTGCGTCCACTGTGTTTGGAGCCAGTCCCACATATTCCTCTTCTCGATACTTGTGTGTCAGCTCGCGGGCCAAGCGCTGCTGGGCATGAGTCAGAGGATAGAGCCCCCTCGGGCGCCTTCAATCGCGGACGACGGGTAGCTCGTGACCAGCGTGCTTGCACAAGTAGGCGACGACCGGATCGATCGAGCGCTTCTTCTTGATGCGCAAAACCTCGTGATTGCGAAAGGCCGCGAGGAGCGCCCTGGCCCAAGCGCGCTTGTTCTGCTCCCCCTTGACACTGTTCTCGAAGCCCTGGACGAGGCGCTTGAAGTCCTCAGAAGCGCGCTTGCTGGCGCTGCGCGCTGGAGCTGCGACGTAGGTCTTGACGAGCGCGACACAGCGCTGCGTGAACTCGCTCTCGCCCCCAATTTGACGCCAAGTGCGCGCCAAGAGTGACGCGTTGCGGCAGCCGTCGCGCTCGAGGCGCGCACCGAGTTCCTTGGCGGCGTTCTCGTCTTTGGGCGGCGGAAGCTGCAGGACGCGGGCATGGACGAGGTCGTGCACGGTCCGGCGATAGAGCTGCATGTCCTGGCCGTCTGGAGAGACTTCATCGAAGACCGCGCCGATTGCGAGCGCGTCCCCGGCGTTCGCGGCCGCGTCGAGGGCACCGAGGAAGGCCGCGAGCGCGAAGGGATCGCGTTGGAGCGTGGCGCGCACGAAAGCTCTTCCTGCGACGGCGGCACTGGCCGGGGGCGGGGAGTCCCACATCCGCCGCACCACGAGGCCACCGATGAAGCCCGCGCGGTCGCGCGCCACGCCATGTGCGCCCGTCTGCCAGAAGACCATGGGGCGCCTCCCGCCAACGTCGTCGAAGTTCCAACCAGCATGCACAGTCGTGACCTCGTCGCCGCCGGTCGCGTACTGACCACCCTTGCAGCGATAGGTGTCGTTCTTCGCGTCGTGCTCCATCAACACGATGGCGCAGTGGCCAGGCTGTCCCGCGGTCGAGGACGGCACGCCGACGATGCGGTAGGTCCGTGCGCCAATGTTGCCCATCGTGCCGCAGACGCCGCCATCCTTGCGCATCATCTGGATAGAGCCATAGCTGAAGGCGAGCGGGCTCACGCGACGCGCCGACTGCATGTCGAACTGTTGAGCGATGCCGCCGATGTACTCGCCGTAGGTGCTGAACACCGCCTCGTCGCGGAACTGCTGCCAAACCTGCTCGCGCTCACGAAGAGGTTGGTCGTCGGCGGCCAGCATCAAGAGCACGGGCCAGGGCGCATCGAGCGGGAAGTGCTGTGCCTTGCGCGCTTGCAGCTCCGCGTCGCTCAGTCTCTGTTCGTCGTTGCGCACGAACCACGCCATGGACTCTGCGGGCGTCGGCGCGGCGTCCCGCTCGGCCGGCATGCGGCCCTTCCGTCGGTAGGCGCGGTGGAAGACCTCGTGCGCCGCCGCGATGCGCGCGCGCAGGTCCTTGTCTTTGACCGCCTCCTTGCTCTGCCAGTGCACGACGCGGTCGCCACAGTCGAGGCGCACGTCCGCGTGACCGTGTGCAGCCATGTAGGCATTGAACTCAGCTTGCAAGGCCGCATCGGCGATGACGTCGGCGCCGATGAGCGCGCGCGCGACCTTCCGCTGAACCGTGCGGGGCTTGCCGCGCGGCTTCGCGACACCCTTGTCGTCGTACTCGAGCGGCGGCAGCTCTTTCTCGGTCACTTCGACTTCGATCGGCGCGTGGTCCTCGAGGAAGTTGATCACGTGGTCATCGACGTCGAGCTCACGATCCTTCGCCTTCGTGTCGACCACCACGCGCGGGTCACCCGGCACGGCCAGGTCGAGGCGGGGTCGCGGTCTTATGTCGGGCAGCGGGCGCGCGCCGGGACCGCCGTCGTCGCCGTCGTTCCAGGGCGAGGCCTTGCGCGTCGGCGTGCGGTACGAGCCTTGAATCGCAAAGGCCAAAGCAAGCTGCGGGTAGCGCCGCCGCACGACTTCCTCACCGAGCTCGATGTCGAGGGAGCGCAGGGCGAGCAGTACGGGCAGCGGATCGCGGCGGCAGCCGTAGACCGAGCGCACGAGCAAGGGGTCCGAGTCGATCCAGGCGATGAAGTCGGCGGGGACGGCGATTCCCTTTTGTTCGCATGTTGCGAGCGTGCGCGTCCGCGACGCTTCGACGAAGGCGTCGATCGCAGCGCGATCCCACTTGGCTTGCGGCCCTGATCTCTCGAGCTGCGCAGGAGCGCGCTCCGTGAGAAGCGGCGCCACGGCCAGGAGGGACCAGAGGAGAGACGAGTAGTTCCGCGGCGAGTGCTTCATCATCTGCGGTCACAGTTCAGAGGCTCCTCCGCTGTCGTCAAGCGAAGTTCGCGACCACCTTGTTGCACCGCCGGCGTGGCCTGCCAAAGATCTTCGGCCGCGCGCCCGGGATCTGCCCGTCGCAGGGAGCGAAGCGCAGCTGCGCCCTGCGTCGGCGAGCCGCGAGGTGTCTCGCGGAGCTTTGGTCGTCGACGATCGTCGGGGGCCGCTTCGAGCCTGCTTCGCCGCGCGGTCGATCCTGCACGCGAAGCCTTCACGAAAGCCACCGGAGTCCCCCCTGATGAGCGATCCGCTCGCCCAGACCGAGACGATTCGTGCCGAGAGCGAGTTCTTGCGCGAGATTCGCCAAGCGCTCGCCCGCGTCCTCGTTGGCCAAGAAGCCATGGTCGACGGCCTCTTGATCGGCCTCCTCGCCGACGGACACGTCTTGCTCGAAGGCCTACCCGGCCTCGCCAAGACCCTGGCCGTCTCCTCGCTCGCGCGCGTCTGCGGCGGCGAGTTCCGTCGCCTCCAGTTCACGCCCGACCTCTTGCCGGCGGACCTCGTCGGCACCCAGGTCTACAACCCCAAGGACGGGCAGTGGGCGGTGAAGGAAGGGCCGCTCTTCGCCAACTTCGTCCTCGCCGACGAGATCAACCGCGCACCGGCCAAGGTCCAATCGGCCCTGCTCGAGGCCATGCAAGAGCGCCAGGTCACGCTCGCGGGCGAAACGCGCAAGCTGCCGCGGCCCTTCCTCGTGCTCGCGACGCAGAACCCGGTCGAACAAGAGGGTACGTACCCTCTGCCCGAAGCCCAGGTCGACCGCTTCCTGCTCAAGATCGTCATCGGCTATCCGAAGCGCGACGACGAGATCGAGATCGTGCGGCGCATGGCGCGTATGGACCCCTTGCCCGAGCTGCCGGTCGTGGCCACGCCCGAGCAGATCCTGCGTGCGCGCAAGGCCGTCGACCAGGTCTACCTCGACGACAAGATCCTCGGCTACATCGTCGACCTCGTCTTCGCGACGCGCGAACCAGGGAGGGTCGGGCTCGAGAAGCTCGCGCCGCTCATTCTCTATGGCGCGTCGCCGCGCGCTTCGATCGCGCTGACGCGCTGCGCCAAGGCGCGGGCATTCCTCGACGGTCGCGGCTACGTAACGCCCCAGGACGTCAAGGCCGTCGGCAACGGCGTCCTTCGCCATCGCGTCCTCGTGAGTTATGAGGCCGAGGCCGAGAACATCGACAGCGCCGAGATCTTGCGACAGCTCTTCGACCACGTCCCGGTTCCCTGATCGCGCGCCGTCGCCTCGGAGCCGCCCCGGAGCAAGAGAGAGCCATGCCGTCCAAGGGAGAACGCAAGGAGCGTCCCGCCGTCGACCCCGAGTTGTTGCGGGAGGTGCGGCGCATCCAGATCCGCACCGACCGCCTCGTCACCGACGTGGTCTCGGGCGGCTACAGCTCCGTGTTCCGCGGCTCGGGCATCGAGTTCGACGAGGTGCGCGAGTGGGTCGAAGGCGATGACTACCGCTCGGTCGATTGGAACGTGACCGCGCGCGCGGGCAGGCCCTTCATCAAGAAATACGTCGAAGAGCGCGAGCTCACGGTCCTCTTCGTGCTCGATCGCTCGCGCTCGATGCGCTTCGGCAGCATCGTGCGCGAAGGGCGTCCGCGCACGCTCGCGCGCGTCGCGACCGAGTTCGTCGCCTGCCTCGCGCTCTCGGCGACGCGCAACAACGACAAGGTCGGCTTCGTCGCGACCGACGGCGAGCGGCCGCTCTTCGTGCCGGCCGCGAAGGGACGCGCCCACGTCTTGCGCATCCTGCGCGACTGCCTCGCGGACCCGGTGGACCCATGCCGCGACGCGCTCGCCGAGGCCATCGGCTACGCGGCGCGCGTGCAGCGCAAGCGCGCGATCGTCTTCGTGCTCAGCGACTTCTTGGCCGACTTCCCGGAGCGCGAACTCCGCTTGCTAGCGCGGCGGCATGACCTGAGCCTCGTGCCATGCTCCGATCCGCTGCTCGAGGCCCTGCCCGAGCGCGGTGGGCTCTACAACCTGATCGACCTCGAGCGTGGTGGTGCTGGCGTCCTCGACGGTCGCTCGGCGCGGACGCGCGCTGCCTACGCGCAGGCCGCCGCGAGGCGCCGCGCCGACCTCGTCGAGCGCAGCCGCCGCCTCGGCGCGGGCTTGCTGCCGATCGACACGCGCGAGCCGGTCAGCAGCAGCGTCGTGGCGTTCTTCCGCCGCCGTGAGCTTCAACGGAGGCACGGATGATGCCGCTCGGCGTCGGTTTGCGCTTCGTGGTCGGACTCGCGGTCGCGGTCCTTCTTGGCTTCCCTTCTCCGTCGCGGCTCGCCGCGCAAGCCGAGGGCTTCCCGGAAGCGCCAGCCGGCAAGGTCGCGATCGCGCTCGAGCCGCAGCGGGTCGAGGTCGGGATCGGCGACCCCGTCGAAGTGCGCGTCCACGCGCGCGCCGCCAAGGGCTTGGCGCTCTTTGGTGACAAAGAGCTTGGTCAAGGCGCCGAGCTGCGCGCGCAGAAGCGCCTCTTCGGTCCCTGGACCTCGCAGCGCGAGGGGCTCGGCTTCACGATCGAAGTCGCGGAGCCACGCGTCGAAGTCGACGAGGCCGGCGCCACGCACCTCTACGCGCGCGCGACCCTGCGCATGCTGCGTCTCGGGTCGATCGAAGTGCCGCCCCTCGTCGTGCGTGCCAGCTCGGGCGACGCTGCCGAAGAGCGCGCCACGACCGAAGCGCTGCGGGTCGAGGTCAAGGCCGTCCTCGACCAAGGCGAAGCGAAGAGCGCGCCCGAGGTCGACCCGGGCTTCATCGCCGATGCGCCGCGCCCGCCCCTCTGGCCTTGGCTCGTCGCTGCGGCTGCGGCGCTCGCTTTGTTCTTTGTCGGCCGCTCGTACTTGCGCCGTCGTCGTCGGCGTTCTTTCGCTGCGCCCGCGGCGCCGCGCGTGCCGCCCGATACCCAGGCCTTCGCGCGCATCCGCGAACTCGAGCGCATGCTCGAGCGCGGCGAGATCGGCGGCGAGCGCCTCGTCGTCGAAGCGTCGGCCACGCTACGTCGCTGGCTCGAAGACGGCCTCCACCAGGCCTCGCTCGCCAAGACGACCGACGAGTTCTTGGAGGACTTGCGCGCGAACACACGCTTCTCGGTCGTGCAGCAAAATCGCCTCCAGGACTTCTTGCGGCGCTGCGACTTGATCAAGTTCGCAGGCCAAGAACCGTCGCAGCTCGAGTGCAAGGACCTGCTCGGCTCGGTGCGCGCCTTCGTCGAGGAGACGGCGGCGCCGCGCCCCGGTGTGCCAGCCAGCGCGTCCGCTGGCGCGAGCGCTGCCTTGGCGCTTCCGTTCGCGGGGATCGCGACCCAGACCGAGAACGCCTCGCGGTCGACGCAGACCTTCTTCGAGTGGCAAGAAGCGCAGTTCGGCTTCGCCTTCGCGGACCCGTGGTTCTTGGTGCTGCTCTTGGCGCTTCCGCTGCTCGCGTGGCGCGCGCGCGCGCCGAAGCCAGCCCTCGGTATTGCTTCGCTGCGTTTGCTCGATGGCGTGCCGACGACGCTTCGTGCCCGCCTGCGCTGGCTGCCGCGGGCCATGGTCATCCTCGCGCTCGTGCCGCTCATCCTCGCGTGCGCGCGGCCGCAAACCGTCGAGCGCGTGCCCATCGAGTCGCAGGGCATCGACATTTTGTTGACCTTGGACCTGAGCTCGTCGATGGCCGCGCGGGACCTCGGCGATGCCTCATCGCCGGACGAGCGGCCGACGCGCCTCGATGTCGTCAAGCGTGTCGCCAAGGACTTCATCGAGAAGCGCGGTGGCGACCGCATCGGCCTCATCGCCTTCGCGCGCTACCCCGACCTCGTCTGTCCGAGCACGCTCGACCACCAGGCCTTGCTGCGCTTCCTCGAGCCCTTGCAGCACAAGCGCGTGCCGCGACAGTTCGGTGACCAAGGCGACCCAGAGGACGGCACCGCGATCGGCGCAGCGCTCGCGCTCACCTCCGAGCGCCTCCGTGACCGCAAGGTCAAGAGCCGCGTCGCCATCTTGCTCTCCGACGGCAACGAGACCGTCAACTCGATCGATCCGCTCGAGGCCGCGAAGCTCGCTGCGGACGCAGATGTGCGCATTTACGCGATCGGCGCCGGCCGGGCAGTCGACGTGGGCTTCGGCATGGTCCAGAAGCCAGACTTCAAGACGCTGCGCGAGATCGCAGCCAAAACGAAGGGTGAGTTCTACGAGGCCAGCAGCGAGAGCGCGCTCGCGCAGGTCTTCGAGCGCATCGACCAGCTCGAACGCACCGACCTCGAGGACCCGGTCTTCGCCGTCGACGAACGCTTTCCGTTGCTCTTGTTGCTCGGCTTCGCCCTCTTTGTCGTCGCGGCGCTGCTGCGCGTCCTCGTCTTCGTGGAGGTGCCGTGAACGACTTCTTCTTCGTGCACCCCGAGCGCTGGTGGTACGTCCTGCTGCCGCTCGCGCTCGCCTTGTTTGGCGCCATGGCCTTCGCGCGCCGCAAACGCGCGCGCGCTGCCTACGCCGACCTCGAACAGCATCCGGTCTTGATCGCGGACGCTGCGCCGCGGGGTCGTGGCCTCGCCTTCGTCTTCGAGGTCGTGGGCCTGCTCTTCGTCGCCCTCGCGGCGCTCGAGCCGGCGAAGGGTTACAGCGTCGCCAAAGTGCAGCGCCGTGGCATCGACCTCGTCGTCTGCCTCGACACGAGTCGGTCCATGCTCGCCGAGGACATCGCGCCGACGCGTCTCGAGCGCGCAAAGCGCGACCTCGGTGCCCTGCTGCCCGAGCTGCGTGGCGATCGCATCGCGCTCATCGCCTTCGCGGGATCGACGCGTGTGGTTTGCCCCTTGACCCACGACCTTGGCGCCTTCGAGGCCTTGCTGTCCGGCGTCGACACGACGACGACGCGCAGCGGTGGCACCGACATCGGCGGCGCGCTGCGCGCGGCCTTGGCGCTCCTGCCAGCCGAGGGCGCGGCTTCACAGACGGTCCTCTTGATCAGCGATGGAGAAGACCTCGCCGGCAAGGCAAAGAGCGAAGCCGAGCTCATGCGCGCGCGCGGCGTGCGGATGCATGCGATCGGCTACGGCTCACCGCGCGGCGCGAAGATCCCCGAAGACGGAGGTGGCTACGTCACCGACGAGGCCGGTCAAGACGTCGTGACCAAGCTCGACGCAGAAGGCCTGCGAGGTCTCGCCGAGGCCTGCGCCGGTGTGTCGATCGAGGCCGACGCCTATCCGCTACCCGTCGTCGAGGTCTTCGAGAAGCGCGTGCGGCCGCTCGTCCAGCGACGCTTCGACGCCGAGGATCGGCGCGAGCCGCGCAATCGTTATCAGTTCGCCCTCTTGCCAGGCATCATGCTCTTGATTCTCGCTGTGTTCAGCCAAGACCGTACTCGGCGTCGTGCGCCGCTGCTGACCTAGTCATCGAAACCCGGCATCGAAACAGAGCTTCGAACAAGGACGGAACCCGGTGTTGCAAGTCTTCGGAATCGCCTTTCTCGTCGTGACCCTCGTCGGCGACCGCGCGAGCTTCCGTGAGGGGGTCGCCTTGCTGCGCGCCGGCAAAGCGGCGGAAGCTTGGACCGTCTTGAAGCGCGCGGAGCAGTCCTACGGCGCCGAGGTCCCCGCCGAGCTCTTGGCCGACCTCGCGCTCGCCGCCGAGGGACATGGGCGCCACGAGGACGCGCTGGCCTATGCCGAGCGCGCTGCGTCGGTGGACGAGCGCTTCGTGCTCCTGCGCGACACGATCGTCGGGGCGTCGCACCTGCAACAGGCTCGCGAGGCGATGCAGGATGCAGCGCAGCCTGACCTCGGCCGGGCAAAGCTCAACGTCGATCGCGCGATCGCGGCTTTTACGCGGGCGCTGACCGCGCAACCAGAGGCGCCGGCCGCGCGGCGCAACCTCGAGCGCGCGCTCTTGCTGCAGAAGGAGATCGACGAGCAGCAGAAGAAGGAGGAGTCGAAGAAAGACGACGAGAAGAAGGACGACGAGAAGAAGGACGACGAGAAGAAGGACGACGAGAAGAAGGACGACGAGA
>CALLZN010000360.1 GCA_937858895.1 uncultured bacterium
CCTCGACGACACGGCCTGCAACCTGGCGTCGATCAACCTACTGAAGTACCTGCAGAAGGACGGCAGCTTCGACGTCGAAGGCTTCCGTCACGCCTGCCGCACGTTCATCGTCGCGCAGGAGATCGTCGTCGGTCGCGACCACGACCTGGGTCAGCTCGGCGTTCAGGTCGAGGGCGAGGATCGGTGAGCCGAGCGCGACTTCTCGGGTCGCCGAAAGGACGCGAACATGGAGGGTGCCATTCTTGGTTCCAACCACGGTCGTGGATGCCCGGGCGGCGAAGCAGGTCGCTCCCTTCGGGACCGTCAAACGATCGCGGATCTCGCCGGTGGCGCTCGAGCGGACGATGTGATCGTCGAAGAGGACGGCAATGAGTGGCTCGGCCTCGTCTTGCAGCACGGTCATCGCTATGGGCTTCGCGTCGAAGGTCTTCACGACCGTCGCCTCGAGGTTCGGCATCGTACTCGACAAGAGCACGCGGTCTTGACCGAGCGAAACGACGCGCGCAGAAGCGCCGGCTGCCAGGAAGTCGATCCCGAGCACGCGACCTTCATGCAGCTTGCGTTGCGCCAGCAACGACCGATCTGCTGCCAAGGCGACCTGCAGGTTGCCGTTGCGGTCGCCCGAGACGACGAGTTGGCTGGTGGGATCGACGCGCGGGCGGAGGGGGGAAATGGGGGGGGCGGGGGGGGGGGACGGCGGCGGCGGGCCCGCGGGGCGGAAGGGGAAGATTTCACCGCCGATGTCGCTCGACCAAAGTCTGCCTGCGGCATCGAAGGCACAACCGTCGACGGCCTGCCGATGACCATGCAAGCGTTGTCCGCGGCCCTCGTAGGGCAGTTCGAACGTCCGTAGGGTCGAACACGCGACCGCGATGGCGCTCTCGTCCGGGGAGAGGGCGAGGCTGTTCGGGAAGGTCGTCAGCGGGATGGTCGCGATGCGCTCGCCACGCTCCAAATGGAAGACCTCGACCACCTGACCGCGCAACTGGAAGTCGCTGCTCGCGACATAGAGTTCGGGCCGTGTGGCAGCAAAGACGACATCCACGATGTCCCGCCGTTCTGCATCGAGTTCGCGCAGGATAGTACCGTCCGCCCGAAAGAGACGCAGGTGCGCAGCCCCGACGGCCGCCACGCCGATGTCACGACCGTGGGGGTCGAAGAAGAACTTGACGAGACGTTCCCCCTCGTTGCGTCGTGGATCGAGGACCTTCGTCACGCTGCCGCTCGCGAGGTCGATGCGATCGATGGACTCCTTGCCGTCGGACGCGAGCACGGCGTCCGCGCTGACGAAGGCCGGCGCGTAGTGGCGCGCGGCCAAGGGCAGGCGCTTCACGATGCTGCCCGTGCTAGCTTCGATGATCGTGAGGCTGCCCTCCTCGGTCACGGCGATGAGGCGACCGTCTCGCGAAAAGGCAGGTCCATCCGCGTCGGTCGCGCGCAAGGTCGTCTCCGCGCGCAGGAGGCGCGTCGAAGCATCGAAGAGGACGAGCTTGCCGTCCATGCCGAGGCTCGCGATCGTCTTGTGGTCAGGGCTCGCGATGACGTTGGATTTGCGAGCGTGTACCTTCCACTTGGCCGTGAAGGCGTCGACCATGAGGTCGTGGTAATTCCAGACCCAGTTGCGCAGCTTCGGCTCGCAGCGGTCGAGGACGCGGCGCGCGACCTTGTCGTTGCCCGCGATGAGCGAGGCGTGGGCGAGGGCGATCTGCGAGTTGTAGGACGCGCGCTCGGCCTTCGCCCGCAGGCGCTCCGAAGTGGCCAAGAAGCGATCGCTCTCCTTGCGCGCGTTTTGTTCGTGCAAGAAGAGCACGAAGGCCGAGAGCGACAGCAGGACGAGGGCGGTCGCCGCCGCGACCGAGAAGCGTGGATTGCGCTGCTGCCAGCGGCGCACGCGTAGCAAGAAGCTCGGCGTGCGCGCGGTGATCGGCTTGCGCTCACGTAGGCGGTCGAGGTCGATCAGCAGCGAAGCGCAGCTCGGGTAGCGGTTCTCGGCTTCCGGCGCCATCGCCGTCATGCAGACGGTCTCGACGTCCCAGGCAAGGCTCTTGTCGATGCGGCGCGGCCGCTTCGCGTTCCCTTCGAGGATGAGCCGGCGCGTGCGCTCGCTGCTCTTGCAGAGAAAGGGATGCAACCCGCAGAGCAGTTCGTAGAAGGTCACGCCGAGCCCGTAGACGTCGAGGCCGCGATGGGGGACCGCGTTGCCGACCAAGACTTCCGGCGGCAGGTAGGGCAGGGAGCCGAGCTCTGAGCTCGAGCGGGTCAAGCCGCGTTCATCGTCGAGGTGGGCCAGGCCGAAGTCGAAGAGCAGCGCCCGGCCATCGGGCGTCAACATGATGTTCGAGGCCTTGACGTCGCGGTGCAGCACGCCGCGCTGGTGTGCGTGGTCGAGGGCGGCAGCAACTTGGGCCGTGATCGCGATCGCAGCGTCGACCCAGGTCCCGCGGAACAGCGCCGCCCGAGCCACGCTGCCCTCATGGGTCGAGGTATCGGCGCTCTGAGCACTCTTGTCGAGGCAGGCCATGAGGGCGTCGGCGAGCTCCGAGGCGCGGCGTCGAGCGGGTTGGCCCTCCGAGGCCATGGCCTCGACTTGCTTGAGGACGCGATCGAGGGAAGCCCCGTGCACGTACTCCATCGAGAACCAAGGCGTGCCAGCGGCATCGCCGACCTGGAGTACGGGGATGATGCCGGGATGCGCGAGGCGAGCGATGGCTTCGATCTCGCGAGCGAAGCGCTCCCGTCGTCCGTCGAAGTCGACGAGCTCGGGTCGCACGACTTTGATTGCGACGTCACGACCCGGGTTGCTCTGCCAAGCGTGGTAGACGACGCCCATCCCGCCTTGCCCGAGGCGTTCGAGAATCGTGAAGCCATCGATGTTCGGTACTGCGATCCCGGCGACGGGAGGCGCCATGAGGCCGAAGTCCTTCATGCGCGCGAAGACGCTGCGGAGCGTGGCCGCGAGCTCGGGGTGCGCGGCGGCCGTGGCTTCGACGGCGGCAGCAACGTCCCTCGCTTCGAAGCAGGCGCTGAGCAGTTCCTCTGCTCGCTCGGCTCGCGACTTGTCGCTCATGGCCTTCGCTCGAACCACGCCAAGTGCACGTGGCGGTTGATGTTGCCGGTCGCGAGGTAGCGGCCGTCGGGGCTCATGGCGAGACAGAGCGGCATGGTCCCGAGAAAGAAGTGCCCGATCTCTTGGCCGTGCCGAAAGTCGATGAACCATACTTGGCTCGCCCAGTTGCACGCGACGAGCGTGCTGTCATCAGGCGCGAAGGCGACTGCGCTGAAGCGGCCTGCCGAATCGCCGCCCTCGTAGATGCGGGCCCGCGTCTCGAGGTCGATCACGATGATGCGAAAACCTTCGATGGCGACAGCGAGCTTCTTGGCTTGGCGATCGAAGTCGATGGCCGTGATCGGCGCCTCACATTCGATGTCCGCGAGCCAAGAACCCAAGCCGCCCGCAGTCGACGTCAAGAACGTGAGCTTCGCGCCGCTCGCGACCGCCACACGCGACCCCCGCGTCGCGATTTTGAGGATCGCGTGTTCGAAGCTCCGCGCTTGCCCGATTTCACGGTCGCCGTCGATGGACCACAGCCGCAGGGCCTTGTCGGTGTGCGCCGTCAGCAACGCGTCTTCGGTCCACGCCGCGGTCACGATCTCCGGGGCGACACTGTGCTGCGAGCGAACCTTGCCGCTCGCATACTCGACTGCGAAGAGCGAGCCGTCGCGGTGGACGACTCGCGCGACCTCGGACGCGGGGTCTTCGCTCGTGTGCACCGCGATCGCACGTTCCTCGTGGAGGTCGATGGCCTGAGATCTGTCTTCGTCGACGCGGCTGATGACGAGAGTGCCGCTCTTGTCGGCCGCCACGATCGTGGCGCCAGCATGGGCGATGCCGAGGGCGGTGATCGAGTGCTCGTTTCCGGCGAGCGTCGACTCGTAGGCCGGCTCGGTCAAGGACCAGCGGCGCACGACGCCGTCATCCGAGCTCGTCCACATTGCACCTCGAGAATCGAAGCTCGTGATCTCGGTCTGCCGCCGCGGTCCGTTGAGCGTGCGCAGACGTCGTGCGCTCTCGACGTCGTGGACTTGGACCGTCGCTGCCAAGATGACGATCCAGGGGCTGCGCGGCGGCAGGGCGATCGAAGAAGGGGTCGACAGGACCTCGTAGTTGCGGAGCTTCTCGCCGTCTTCGAGGCGGTACTGCGCGACGTACATTTGACTGGCGCGAATGTCGTAGGACCCGACGAAGAGGCTCTTCGTGTCATGCGAAAAAGCCATCGAGTCGATGTTGCGCCCCTGAACGGCGAAGGCACACAACTGACTGCCGGCGTCATCGAAGACCGCGACGCGACCGGATTCGCTCGCGCACGCGATCTTCTTGCGCGCTGCGTCGAGCAGGAGTTCGCGACTCACGTGCCGGTCCGCCTCGAGCCCCTGCCACTCTCGAAGCACCGCTGCATCGTCGAGCCTCCGCACGACGCAACGTCCGTCATCGGCGAAGCTGACGAAGCTCGCATCGTCGGCCAAGAACTGGGCCATGAAGCCCGAGCTATCGTCGCATTCGATGCGGCGCAGCAAGGCGCGCGAAGCCATGTCGAAGACATCGACCCACGCGCCCGAGTGCGGCGTGACGAGCAGCGTCTTCGAGTCCGAACTGATGCTGAGACAGTGGGCATCTTCGCTCAACGTGATCGTAGGCAACGTCGTGTCGATCGAAGCCCGCCCGTCCAGCAAGAGCAGCGGCAGGATGCGGAGCGTCTTGGGCGTCGACGCGACCACGATGCTCCGCTCGTCCGGCGCGATCGCGTGGCGCGTGAAGCCCACCTTTCCGAAGGTCCAGGTCTGGCTGGCGCTGTCCGTGCGCATGCGCAGGTTCTTCCACAGCAAGCCGCGTTGCTCGACGTCGCAAGCGTCGAGCGCGCTTCGCGCTTGGTTGTAATTGTCCATCGCGATCGCGCTCATCGCTTGGCTCACCTGACTGATGTAGAGCGAGCGCTCGGCGCGCGCGCGCAAACGCGATTCCGCGATGCGGCTCTTGCGCTCGTTCACATACATCAAGATGCTCGTGACGAGCAGGACGCCGACCATCGTGGCTGCGAAGACGGCCGTGGCTGGGTGGCGTTGCTGCCAGCGTCGCAGGCGGAGCAGCGCTCCCGGTCGGCGCGCAAAGATCGGTAGGCGCGCGCCGAGGCGGCCAAGGTCCTCGCGCAGGGCTGTCGCGTCGGCGTAGCGGCGCGCGTGTTCGGGCGCCATCGCCACGCGGCAGACGGTGTCGAGATCCCAAGGCACGGCGGCGTTGATCGAGCGGACGTGCGCGGCGCGACCCTCGAGCACGCGGGCGCGCGTGGCTTCAGCCGTGCTCGTGAGGAAGGGATGCCGCAGCGTCAATGCCTCGTAGAGGGTCACGCCGAGCGCGTAGACGTCGCTTCGCTCGTCGGTGACAGCGCCGCGCAAGACTTCGGGAGGCATGAAGGGCAGGGAGCCGAGGCTCGTCGTCGAACGAGTCAGGACCTGGGCCTCGCCGCCCTCCTCAGCGCGTGCGAGTCCGAAGTCGAGCAGCAGGGCCCGACCATCGGGCAGCAGCATGATGTTGGACGGCTTGATGTCGCGATGGAGGACGCCGTGGGCGTGGGCGTGCTCGATGGCTTCGGTCACTTGCGTGAGGATCGAGAGGATCGCGTCGCAGTAAGAGCCCGCGAAGATGGCCTGGCTACGAGCTCGATCGATGTCGAGCGCAGCGAAGTCTTCGGGCCGCATGCTGGCGAGTAGGGCTTCGAGCAAGGCGGCACCATCGAGGCGCGCAACGTCTTTCGCCGTGGCCGGCTGCGAGCCCGCGTCGCCCACCTGTGTCTCTCGCTTGAGCGCCGCGAGAACTTGACTGAGCGAAGCGCCGCGCACGTACTCCATCGAATACCAGGGGACGGCCCCCTCGACCCCGACCTCGAGGATCGGGACGATCGATGGATGGGCGAGCCTGGCGGTTGCGGCGATCTCGCGTTCGAAGCGCGCGCGCTTGCCCTCGAAGTGCAGGAGCTCGGGGCGCACGACCTTGACCGCGACGGTCCGGCGCGGGTGCGTTTGTTCGCAAAGGTAGACGACGCCCATGCCGCCTTCACCCAGCTTCTCGAGGATGCGGAAGGGGCCGAGCTGCGTCGGGCGCTCGGGTTCGGGTCGACCGGGCGACAGGCCGAGCCCCTGCATGCGCGCCCAAACAGCACGAAGCTTCTTGGCATACTGCGGGTGGTCCGAGCAAGCGCGCGCGACGGCGTCGTCGACGTCGTCGGCCGCCATGCATGAGAAGAGCAGCTCTTCGATCGCGCTCGCCGCGGCGTCACTGGTATCGGCGCTGCCGCCGTCGCCATGCGTCGCTCCGCTGTCACCGTTGCCCGTCATGGGGTTGAGTCTATCGAGGCGACGGGCTTCTTTTCGCGTCCCGCGAACGGCGGGCCACAGAGCCGCTCTTGAACGTCGGCCTCGGCGTCGCTAGCGTTTTCCGCCCTTGGGGCGAGATAGCTCAGTCGGTTAGAGCGAAGGCTTCATAAGCCTTAGGTCGCCGGTTCAAGTCCGGCTCTCGCTACCAGTATCCGTGCGCCCGGCCGCATTTGTGCTCCTGCCAGCGGCCGTGTACTGCGCGTCGAGGCCGGTGCGCTGCCAGGTGCCGCGCCTGAAGAGCCAGGTCGCCGTGAGTGCCTTGCCGTAGCTCGTCAGGTTGATGGCCCACCAGATGCCCGCGAGGCCGTGCTGCGCGGCCAACACGTAACAGAGCGGGATGCGCGACGCGTTCCAGAAGAGTGTCGAGAGGCAGGGTGCGGTGGCGTAGCCGGTCGCGTAGAGCACGACTTCCTGGATGCCTTGGACGGCGACGGCCCACTGGCTCCACGCGATGATGCGGAGGTAGCGTGCGACCTCGCAGCGCGTCGCCCCGTCCGTGGACAAGAGCGCGGCCAAGGCATCGGCGCCCAGCATGAAGAGGAGGGTCTGCGGCACGACGAAGAGCAGACCGACGCCGATGGCGCGGCGCACAACGGCCTTCGCTTCGGCGACGAGGCCGGGGCCAAGCGCGTTGGCCGCAAGGCTGCCGCCAGCGTTGACCACGCCCCACACGAAGCAGAAGGCCAGGCCCTCGATCGTGAAGCCGATGCCAAAGGCCGCCCGCCCCACGGCCCCGAAAGGCGGAAAGCTCGTCGCGAGGACGGCCTGGTAGGCAATCGAATAAAAGCCGATCGCCACGACGGCAGGGAGGCCGACGCGAGCGATGTCGAGGCCGATCCTTGCTGCGCTTCGTCTGTCGCTACCATCGCTCCGCGGCAGGCGTCGATGCAAGAGGAGGAGGCCAATGGACGAACTCACGACCCGGGACAGGACCGTCGCCCAACCCGCGCCCGCGCATCCGTAGGTCGGGACGAGGACGGCATTGAGGGCGGTGTTGACCGCGACCGCGAGGATTTCGAGCAGGAGCGGCGTGCGGCTGTCCCGCATCGCGAGGAAGGCATGGCCCGTGAGCGGCGCGAGGCAGAGGAAGATCGAAGCCTGGAGGCAGGGGCCGAGATAGGCCGCGAGCTCGCGCATCTCGTCGCGCTTCGCGGACGAGGTGTCGGCTCCATCGACGCCGAGCAGCAGCGCGCAGAGCGGGTCGAGAAAGACCGTTCCGACGACCGCGATCGTGGCGCAGATGCAGATCGCGCTGACGAGACCGACTTCGAAGATGCGTCGCGCACGCTGCGGATCCGCAGCTCCGTGGGCCCGCGCGGACGCGGCCATGACGCCGGTCGCGAGCCCCTCGTAGAAGGCGTAGCAGAGGATGGTCACGAGGCCAGCGACGGCGACGGCCGCCTGCGCCGTCACGGCTGCTTGCCCCGGCAGCAAGCCGACGAAGTAGAGGTCGTTGAAGCGATAGGCGTTGTTGAGCAGGAGCGTCACCGCCGAGGGCAGGGCGAGCGCGATCAGCGCTGCCAGGTCCGTCCGCAGCGCTGGTGACGCGCCCCGCTCGGTCACGAACCGACCGTCAGCACCTGGACACGGCTCTCGCATCCAAAGCGATCGACGCTCGTCACGGCGACGCGCAGCACGTCCGGGTCGAGCGCCAAGCTGCGCTGGGCAGGGCCGAGGATGCGGTGGCGCAGCCCCTTCGCGGTTTCGAGGTAGACGACGAAGCGCGCGGCGCCCCCGTTCTTTGCCCCGGACTCATCCACTTCGAAGACGAGGCTCGCTCGTTCGCCGTCGCGACGGACTTGGGCCCGCGGCGGGGCGCACGGTGCGGCGGCGACGTCGCTGAGCGCGGGCACGAGTGCGGGGTCGCGGAAGGCGCCCTTCTCGAGCTCAGGGGCGACGGCCAGGGTGGGATTCATCAAGCTCTTCATGCTGAAGATGCAGACCCCGCCGCCGTCGCCGAGCATGCCGCGCATCACGTAGACTTGGCCGCTGGTCTCGCGAGCACCTTCGATGTCCTTGGGCTTGCGCAGCGAGATGCCGGGCCAGAGGTGGCGCCCCTTCACGTTGCGTTCCTTCCACCAGCCGAGCAGCAAGGGAAAGCTCTGCGGTCCCTGGGCGATCGGCCAGTAGAGCTGAGGGGCGATGTAGTCGAGGTCGCCATCTTCGAGCCAGCGCTTCGGGTCGGCGAAGAGCTCGGCATACTGGTCGAAGCCCTCGATGCCGCGTGGATGTCCGGGGCGCCAGATCCCGAAGGGGCTGATGCCGAAGCGAACTCGGCGCGGAGCCTTCCGAAGCGTGGCATAGACGACCTTGACGAAGCGGTCGACCGCGTCGCGCCGAAAGTCATGCAGGCCGAGCCCGCCGCCTTGCGCGCGATACTTGGCGTAGGTGCCGGCGTCGGGAAAGTCCTTGCCGTCGTTGTAGTCGCGGTAGGGGTAGAAGTAGTCGTCGAAGTGGATGCCGTCGACCTCGTAGCGGTCGACGATGTCGCGCACGACGGCGAGGGCGTGCTGCTGCACTTCCTGCTGGGCGGGGTCCATCCAGCAATAGCCTTGCTTGCCGAGACGGACCACACGCTCGGGGTGCTGGACGAGGACCGAATCCGAACTCGGCTCCCCAGGGCATTCCTTGTGCCAGGCGCGGTAGGGATTGAGCCAGGCATGGAGTTCGAGGCCGCGCGCGTGCGCCTCGGCGACCCAGAACTCGAGTGGGTCGTAGAAGGGTTCGGGAGCTCGACCCTGCTGTCCGGTCAAGTAGGCCGACCAAGGCTCGAGGCGCGAGGCGTAGAGAGCGTCGGCCTGCGGACGCACCTGAAAGATCACGGCGTTCATGCCGAGTTCGACGAGGCGGTCCAAGATCGCGATGGCTTCGCGTTGCTGCTCCGATACCGCGAGGCCTGGCTTGGACGGCCAGTCGATGTTCGCCACCGTCGCGACCCAAGCCGCGCGAAACTCGCGTCGGGGACCCGGCCACGCGTTCTCGGCCTCCTGCGCCTGCGCCGGGACAGCAGCTGCATGCGCGCCGCTTCGCTCTTCGCCACGATCCGTGCCCTGCTCGAGCTTCTCGCGCGTGGAAGCCTCGCGCGTGGAAGCACCTGCGGGCTCGCGCCGAGCGACGAGAAGCGCGGTCGCCAGCAAGACGATCGTTGCCGCGAAGGTGGCGAGTAGACGGGGGGCCCGGGAGGAGGACATGGCCGGGAGCTTACCCCCACTGTTGCATGAGATCCGCCCGAAGTCGTGCAGCGTGGGCCTCGTGGCCCTGTGACCTCGGCGTGGTGGCGCCTCAGCGGCGCTGCCGGAAGTCCCAGTGCATGGTCACTCGCTTTTCGAGGGTCTCGTTCTCGGTCACGACGATCTTCTCGAAGCGTCGCTCGAAGCCGGTCTTGGTCAGGTGCAGGTAGTAGGCGCCTGGCGGCAAGTGCTCGAGCTTGGCGCGACCGCCGCCGTCGGTGCGGGCCTCGTATTTCTTGTAGACCTTGCTGTCCTTCGCGATCGCGACGATCTCGGCTTCGCCGATGCCGCCGCCGGCGGGCGTCGCGAGGAGGAGGGAGACGTTGCCACCCTTGGGGATCGTGACCACCGCCGACTGGAGCTCGCGCTTGTCGACCACGATGCGCTGGGCGGGGACGATGGGGCGGGCGACCGGTCCAACGAGAAGCTCGTATTCACCGACCGCGAGGCCAGGCAGGATCGCGAGTCCGTAGACGTCACTCTCGCTGGTCGCAATGCTGCGACCCTCTGGGAAGCCGATGGGGCGCATCGTGACGCGAACGCCCCGCAGGGCTTGCATCTCTTGGTCCTTGATCGTCGCGTGGAGGGTCGGCGCCGGGACCAGCGCCAAGACGACCTCGGCATGGGGACGGCCTTCGTCGACGAGGACGAGCGTCGACTCGCTCGCGCTCGGCGGCTCGAGGCTCGAGGCCGCGACGTTCCAGCCGTAGGAGCTGAAGGGGACATCATCGACCCGGAAGCGCGCGATGCCGGCCGCGGCCGGGACCTCGAAGCGGCGCTTCCAGCGACGCGCCTCACGCGCTACGCGGGCACCGACGTCGTTGCGCGCCTCGGCGAGCTCGAGGGTCCAGATGCCGACGCGGCCGCGCAGCGACTCGGGGATGAGGACGCTGCCGACGATGGTGCCGGATTTGCGCTCGTCGTTGCCGGCCTCGCTCGCAGAGCGCGGCGCCTCGGTGTCGGTGCTGCCACCTTCGAGCGGCAGGGGCGAGGCCTCGACAGTGTCCGCGGCGTTCACGTCAGCGCTCTCGGCACTGGGTGTGGCTTGGCCAGGATCGATGAGGTCGAGGCTCGGGCCCACATGGGCGTCCTGGCGCCCCGGATCGGCGAAGAGCCACATCCATGCACTCACGACGACGATGGTCAGCACCAGAAAGAGGGCCAGCGCGCCCCAGCCCGCCGCGCGCCTGTCGCGTGGCTCGCTGCTGCGATCGGTGGCTCTGTCGGCGTGATGTTTCATGCGGGCGGTCGGAGGGCGTGACAGCCCTTGACTCGGGAATAGTACCACGTGGGACGCGGGCAACGAGGCCGCTTCGGCGAAGCGGTCTACGAGAAGGCGGACAAAAGGACGACGGCATCGACGAGATCCTTCGCTTTCCCAGCGTGATCGCGCCGCCCGCCCGCTCGGCGCAGCGCAAGAGTCTGCAAAAAAATGGTCGTAACGAAGTCGCGAAGCTGCCTCCGCCATGGTCAAGACGCGCTAGGCTTTCAGACAAGCCGGCCCTTCCTCTCCGGTCTGACCTTGGAACGAATCAAAGATACAGCCGACCTGATCTCCGGCACCCGTAGCGGCGATGAGCGAGCTTGCGAGGCTCTGCTCGTCCGTTACCTGCCGGAGCTCCACGCGTTCATTCGCTTGCGCATGGGCTCGCGCCTCCTCGCTCGTGAGTCGAGCGAGGACCTCGTGCAATCCGTTTGCCGCGAGGTTCTCGACGATCTCGGCGAGTTCCACTACGAACACGAGCGGGGCTTCAAGAGCTGGCTCTTCATCCAGGCCCTGCGCAAGGTCCAGGATCGAGCCAAGTACCACACGCGCCAAAAGCGCGATGTCGGGCGCGAGGTCGCGATCGACGACGCGCAGCTGCTCTCGGGCTACGCGAGCTTCTTGACGCCGAGCCGCGTGGTCAGCCAGCGAGAAGACGTGGCCCGCCTCGAGGAGGCCTTCGACAAGCTGCCCCAGGACTACCGCGATGTCATCACGTGGTCCAAGCTCCTCGGCATGTCGCACGCGGAGATCGGGGAGCGCATGAATCGCAGCGAGACCGCGGTGCGCGCCCTCCTCTACCGCGCGCTTGTCCGTCTAGGCTTCCTCCTCGACAGCGAGGACGGTGGCGAAGATGACGACGGTGGCGACGGTGACACGCGCGGCGAGGGCGAGCCGATCTGATCGAGTGCGTCGCGCTCAGCGCGCCGTTGCGCTGCCCAGCAGGGCGCTGACCATCAGGCGTTGCGATCGACGAGGTAGCCGCCCGACTTCGGGTCGCGCTCGAGGCTGACGAGCCCCGCGCGCGCCACCTCTTCGAGCAGTTCGGAGAAGGTGGCGAAGTCGTAGCTCGCCTCGCTGAACTGCGGGAACTTGCGCTTGATCATCTGCTTGACCATCGAACCCCAGATTTTTTCGTGGCCATCGAGGGCCAAGGCGTCGATCGCATCCGTGACGTAGGAGAAGGCCTCCTCGTCCTCGGGGTGGGCGAGCTTGACCTTCTTCTGGCGCTTGGCGCGCAGCGCGCGGTCCTTGACGAGGTCCTCGTAGTAGAGGAACTCGTCGCAGTTGTCGGCGAGGTGGGCGCTGACGGTCATCTTGACGCCGCAACCGATCACGTTGCGGTTGTTCTCGCGCAGCTTGCTCACGAGCGGTGAGAAGTCCGAGTCGCCCGTCAACAAGCAGAAGGTGTCGATGTGCGCCTTCGTGAAGGCCATGTCCATGATGTCGACGACCATGCAGATGTCGGCCGAGTTCTTCGAGTTGTTCCGCTTCTTCGGAATCTCGATCAGCTCGAAGGCAGCATCGTGCAGCGGCTCTTTGTAGGTCTTGAAGCGTGTCCAGTCGCAATAGGCCTTCTTGACGACCACGTTGCCCTTCTCGAGCAAGCGATCGAGGACCAAACGTATGTCGAAGCCCCCGTCGTCGGGTCCTCTGGTCTTGCCTCCTTCGATTCCGCGAACGATGTTCTCGAAATCCACGAAGAGGCCGATGTTTCTGACTTCATTCTTGGGCATCGTGCTCCCTGTCGCAGTGAATCTGCAACCGCGTTGTGCCGAGAGCATCGGGCAAACCCGCTAGCAACGAAACCATGACGGACGAAAAGAAGCGCGATTCGAAGCCGGATCTATCGGACGAACGCGGTGCAACGATCGCGGACGAGGAGCATGCTCCGGAGAATGAGGGTGGCGCCGAGGACCCGAAGTCGCAGCGCGACGGACCTGCCGTCGACGGACCTGCCGGCGACGGACCTGCCGGCGATGGAGCGGCTGCCGCCAAAGGCAGCGTTGGCCCCGGCGACACCGCCGACACCGCCGACACCGCCGATACGACAGACGGCGGGGACGACGACGCCCGCGAGGAGAGTCCGCAAGAAGCCGCGGCGAAAGCCCTCGCCAAGGCCCTCGAGTCGCTCGAGGCAGCCGGCGTGCATGCGAGCCAAGAGGTGCTCGAGGACAGCGATGGGGGCAGCGGTCCTGGGCAGCTCGTGCGCGCCTTCGAGACCACACCCAAGAATCTATTCGTCCTCCCGCTGCTGCGCGCCGTCGCCTTTCCAGGCCTCATGATGCCCGTACAGCTCGGCACGAATCGCGTCCAGCAGATCGTGCAGCGTTCGACCGAGGGTGGGGGCTTCGTCGTGCTCTTGACGCGGCGGGGGGGAAGCGACGACGCGGTCGAAGGCGGCGACGAGGAGGGCGCCTCGGTGACCATGGCCGACGACGAAGCGCCGCTCGACCCGGCTTCTTTCTTCGAGGTCGGCGTGGTCGCGAAGATCCTGCGCACCTTCCACCTGCCCGACGGCAGCCAGGCAGCCATGCTCCAAGGTCTGCGTCGCGTGCGCGTCAGCAAGGTCGTGCGCCGCACGCCCTTCCTCATCGTGCAGACCGAGGACATGCACGACATCCCGGCCAACCCCGAGCGTAGCGAGGCTCAGGTGCATGCCGTGCGCAGCTTGCTCAAGCAGATCGTCGATCGCTCGCCGCAGTTCGGTGACGAGTTCACGGCCGCGGCCTTCAACATCGACGATGCGGGCCACGTCGCTGACTTCTGCGCGAGCTACCTCTTCCGCAAGGTCCACAAGCGCCAGGACATCCTCGAGATCCAAGACGTAGGCGCGCGGCTCGACGCGGTCGCCCACGAGTTGACGCGCGAGCTCGGCGTCCTCGAGCTCAGCGCCAAGATCCAGCAGGAGATCCGCGACAAGATCGAGAAGGCCCAGCGCGAGTACTTCCTACGCGAGCAGCTGAAGATCATCCGCCGTGAACTCGGCGAAGAGATGGACGCGCGCGAAGCCGAGCTCGCGCGCTTGCGCAAGAGTGTCGATGAGGCCGGTCTGAGCCCGGCGGCCCTCGAAAAGGCCAAGGAAGAGCTCGAACGCCTCGCCGTGACGCCAGTCGAGTCCCCCGAGCACAGCGTCGTGCGCAACCACCTCGATTGGCTCGTCTCGTTGCCGTGGTCGAAGGTCTCGAAGGATCGCAAGGACATCACGGTCGCGGCGACGGTCCTCGACGAAGATCACTACGGCCTCGCAGAGGTGAAGGAGCGCGTGCTCGAGTTCCTGGCTGTGCGCAAGCTGCGCGAGGGCAGCGCCGGGCCGATTCTTTGCCTCGCGGGTCCGCCGGGCGTCGGCAAGACATCGCTCGCGATGTCGATCGCTCGCGCCATGCAACGCGACTTCTTTCGCTTCTCGCTCGGTGGTATGCGCGACGAGGCCGAAATCAAGGGCCATCGGCGCACCTACGTGGGCGCCATGCCGGGGCGCATCTTGCAAGGCCTCAAGCAGGCAGGAACCAAGAACCCGGTCTTCGTCCTCGACGAGATCGACAAGCTCGGCAGCGACTACCGCGGTGACCCTTCGAGCGCGATGCTCGAGGTCCTCGACCCGGCCCAGAATCACAACTTCCTGGACCACTACCTCGACGTGCCCTTCGATCTCTCGAAGGTCTTCTTCGTCGCGACGGCGAACGTCCTCTCGAACATCCCGGCGCCGCTGCGCGACCGCATGGAGGTCATCGAGATCCCGGGCTACCTGACGAGCGAGAAGGTCGAGATCGCCTTGCGCCACCTACTGCCGAAGCAGCGCGAGGCCCATGGCCTCAAGGTTGCGGACCTCAAGATCGCGAAGTCGACGATGCGTGCCATCGTCGAGGGCTGGACGCGGGAGGCGGGCGTTCGCGGCCTCGAGAAGCAGATCTCCAAGATCTGCCGCCGCGTGGCGCTACAACTCGCGAAGCGGCGCAAGCGCAAGACCGCGTCGGTCGCCGTCCAGAGCTTGCCCGATCTGCTCGGGCAACCGCGCTTCGGCACTCAGCGGCTACGCCGCATCAAGCAGCCGGGCGTCTGCCAGGGCCTCGCGTGGACGCCGGTCGGGGGAGAGGTCCTCTTGATCGAGGCGGCGATGTGGCCAGGCAAGGGCAGCATCCAGGTGACCGGAAGCCTCGGCGACGTCATGCGCGAGTCGGTGCGCATCGCGCACAGCTACCTGCTCAGTCGCACGAAGAGCCTCGGCCTCGACACGGCCATGCTCGAGAAGCAGGACCTGCACGTGCACTTTCCGTCGGGTGCTATTCCCAAGGACGGCCCGTCCGCCGGCATCACGATCGCGAGCGCCCTGCTCTCGCTTTGGCTTGGCAAGCGCTGTCCGCACGACATCGCGATGACCGGCGAGCTGACGCTGGCCGGCAATGTGCTCCCGATCGGCGGCGTGCGCGAGAAGGTCCTCGCCGCCAAGCGCGAGAAGCTCACGCGCATCGTCTTGCCGCTGGAGAACCAGGCGGACGTCGAGGAGATCGATGCCGAGCTGGTCGACGGGCTCGACTTCGTCTTCGTCGCGACCTTCGACGACGTGCTCGCGGCGCTCGGCTTCGAGTCCCGCTGAGAGATCGCGTATTGGGGTCAAGTCGATCGGCCCCTGTTGTCGAAGGTGCGAAGACACGGCGGATCCGTCTTCCGCCTCTGGACCCTCCTTCCACAGCGGTGACCCATGGGCATGACCCGGGCGAACAAAGTCCCTCTTCTCCTTGGCCTCCTCGGGGCGAGTTTCGTGCTGGCCTTCGCGACGTCGTGCAGCAATCCCAAAGGCACCGGCGGTCCTTCGCTGAAGTCGGTGGCGCTGCACCGCGCGCCCGGGGGGACCGCCTTCCCGCTCGACCTGAAGACTTTCGTGACGGACAGCACGCAGACGGCCACGTACTCCGTGCTCTCTGGTGGTGGTTCCTTCACCGGAAGCGTTTACTCGCGCGCCTTCCCGACACTCGGGACCTACAGCGTGAGCTACGAGGTCCGGGACTTCCGGAACAACGTCGCGCGGGCGTCCTTCGACGTGAAGGTGTCCTCGGCCCAACTCGCTCTCGTGCGGAACGGCAACGGCCTGAGCCTCCTCGATGTTCAGACCTCGAACCTCGTCGCGCCGATTCAGAACGACGGGCGTACCAAGGTCTACAAGGGCGCGCTCGCGAACGGTTCGGTCGTGCTCGAGGTCACGCAGTCGGCTCAGACCGACCTCTGGCTCCACAACCCGAACGTCGCGGCGACCGTGGTCTTCGCGGCCGACTCGAGCCTCAACGAGACCTTCGTCGGCGTCACGAGCGACAACAAGATCGTCTATGAGCGCGGCGCGACGCCCTCGCGCACGATCTGGCTCTACGATCCTGCGACGACGAACACGACCGCGATCTCGGCGGTGGTCACGGGCGGTGGCCCGCGCGACGAATACGGAGCGCGCATCCAGGGTCGCAAGGTCTACTTCACGAGCTCGCTGACGAGCGGCGGCAACGCCGACGTTTGGTACTACGACCTCGACACGAGCAGCTCGACCGCCATCAGCACGCACGCCGAAGCCGAGAGCCTCGTCGCGACGCTCGCCAATGGTGGCGTCGTCTGGACGCGCAACGGGGCATCGAGCGAGAAGGACTTGCTCTACTGGAACGGGAGTACCGTCCAGAACATCGGCGCCGACCTCGGCACCAACGTCAACCTCGAGAGCATGGTCTTCCAGGCTTCGACCACCGACTCGCGTGTGATCTTCGAGACGACCGACAGCGGTGGCGACGAAGACCTCTACATCTGGAATCCGGTCGGCCCTGCGAGCACAGCCATCGCGACGTCGAGTGTCGACGAGACCTACGTCGCGACGACGCCGACGGGGCGCATCGTCTACAAGATTGCGACCGGTGTCTCGAACGACGACCTCTCCTGGTTCGCGCCGGCGACGAGCACGGGCGGCACCATCGCCAACTCGTCGAACAACGAGGTCTATAACGGATCGTGTTCGACCGGCGACGTGATCTTCAGCGCGGCGGCGACCGGTCTCGACCTCTACCATTGGGTGCAGGCGACGACGACGGCTTCGGCCTTCCCGAACGCGACGTCGACGTCGACGGACTACGTCTTCGGAGCCGTTCTCGACAACGACGACGTGGTCTACACGGTTGGCGACGACCTCTCGGTCTACACCCCGTCGACGACGAGCTCGGCGTCGATCACGACGAGCACGGGTACCGAGTCGTTTGCTGGTAAGGGCAAGGACGCGGGCGACTTCGTGATCTCGCTCGTGAACGGAAGCGTGACCTCCCTCTACTTCTGGGACAAGTCGGCGACCACAGCCGTGGCCATTCAAACCACGGGCGTGTCGAGCTTCGAGGCGACGGCGCCGAATGGCACCGTGCTCTTCTCGCGCATCGCGCCTAGCGATACGCAGAAAGACCTTTGGACCTTCGTGCCCACGACATCGACAGCCGTGCAAGTGACGACGGCCACGACCGACGAGAGCGTCGACGCGGTCGTCAGCGCTCAGGTCGACTGAGAGCCGAGACTCGCAACGAACTCGAGCACGAGCTCGGGCGGCCGCGCGATGATCGCCTTGGATCCGAAGCGGAGGATGGGGCGTTCGAGGAGCTTCGGGTCGGCGACCAAGGCGTCGAGGCGCTCGTCTGCGGTCGCTGCCCTGCGATCCCGTGCTAGGTCCTTGTCGCGCAGCATGAGCCGACTGCCTTCTTGCTGGTCGCCGTCGCCGATGGCTTCGGCGAGAGCTTCGAGCTCGGATCGACGGAGCGGCGTCGCGAGGTAGTCGATGACTTCATACTCGAGGCCGCTAGTCGCAGCGTCGAGTAGCGCGCGTGCGCTGCGGCACTTCGAACAGGTCGGATGCACGTAGAGGTGGAGTCGCGACATCGAAGAGCCAGTCTGCGCGCCTCCAGTCAGCATGGTCAAGGGGGAATGCGCTGGTCAGCCGCGCGGCGCGCTGCAACATGGATGGCATGGATGCAGGACTGGCGCAGCAGCGTGTACTCGTCACCGGGGCCTCGGGTGGCATTGGCAGGGCGGTTCAGGACCTCTTCGCGGCCGAAGGGGCACTCGTCGCCGCGCACGGCTTTTCGCGGGAGCCTGAGCTCGCGCACTTGGACAAAGAGCGCTGCCTAGCGCTGCGCGGTGACCTACGCCGCGAAGACCACGTCGATGCTCTCTTTGCCGCGATGGAGGCGCGCTTCGGTGGCTGCGACGTCCTCGTCTGCAACGCTGGTGTCTGGGTACAAGAGCCGGCCGCGATAGAGGACATGAGCCTCGCCCAGTGGGAAGAGACCCTGCGCGTCGACCTCACGAGCGCCTTCCTTTGCTGTCGCGCCTTCCTGCGCGGTCTCGCCAAGAAGCCACGCGAGGCGGCCGCCATTGTCCTCGTAGGGTCTACGGCCGCGATCTTCGGCGAGGCTGAGCACGCCGACTACGCGGCAGCCAAGGCTGCCCTCGTGCACGGCCTTCTGCCGTCGCTCAAGAACGAGATCGTCCGCCTCGCAGCGCGTGGCCGAGCCAACGCGGTCTGTCCAGGCTGGACCTTGACCAACATGGCCAAGGCGGCCTTGCTCGACGAAGCGGCCAAGTCGCGCATCTTCGCGACCATGCCGCTCGCCAAGGTTGGCACACCGGAGGACATGGCCAACGCCATCGTCTGGCTCGCGTCCGATCGCTTGGCGGGACACGTCTCAGGCCAAGTCCTGACCGTCGCGGGCGGCATGGAGGGTCGTCTGCTGCGACGACCATGAGCCGCAACTGCGTCGTGGCTCAGAGATCGCCGAGCTTGCCGGCGTTCTTCGCGAGCAGGTAGTAGAACGTCACGCGGCTCTTGCGCGACTCGCCCTGCATCTCGGCGCAGACCGCGTCGACTGCCATGCCGCCGGTCTCGGCGTCCATGCCGAGCTTCTTCGCGCAGAAGCCATCGCGCACCCGGTCCTTTTCGCTCTGGTCCGAGCAGGAGACGAGCGAGGCATCGGTGCTCGAGAGCGCGATGCCGCAGTGCTTGACGATCTTCTTTACGACTTCGATGTCGGCGTTGGGGTCGAACTTCTTGACGTTGTCGATGTAATCAGCGGCGTCTGCCATCGCAGGTTCTTTCCTTCAAACGAGATGTGGAACGCGACCTGTCGCAGGTCACAGCCCCTACGCTAAAAGTGTCGGTCCGCGCGATCCACGCCAAAACCACGGTGCATTTGGATCGGGCTTCACTGCCCGGCTTCACTGCACGAGGCGGAGCGTCACTGCGTTGGTCGAGTGCGTGAAGAGCAGCTTGTTGACATCGATGAGCAAGACCGCATGTTCGATGCGTAGGCCCACGAGCGAGCTGCTGAAGCCCGGCGACAGACCAAAGCTCATCGAGACCTTGCCACCGAAGGGGACGAGGCCGAGGCCGCCGCGCACAAAGGTGTTCGGAGCCAAGAGCAAGGCGTCGGTATACACGTCACCCTTGAGGGGCAGCGTTACCGGCCCGACCGAGATACCTGGACTGCGACCGGACACGCTCCCAAGCGTGAAGAAGATCTGCCCTTCGTACTTCTTCGCCAACTCGAGCCGCAGCGGCACTTGGTTCGGGTTGCTGATCGACGCTTCATTGAAGCCGATCGTCAGTTCGGGGTTCTGCTTGGTGCGGACCTGAACGAGCCCGCGTCCTGACGAAGCACCGGGTGCGCCGACGACGAAGTCTGTGTTCCCGTTCGCCTGGAAGTCGCCAGCGATCCGCATTGCATAGCCGAAGTGAGCTCCTGCTTCTTCGCCGAACCAGGTCTGCAGGCGCGAGCCGTCCAAGCCCGAGATGATGTCGGCGCGACCGCATTCCAGCTTGTTGTCATGACTCGCCCGACTCGAGCCAACAAGGAGGTCAGGAGTACCATCACCGTTCCAGTCGCCGACGTCTTCCACCGGTTCGCTGAACCAGTCACCAACGGCATGGCCCGCCAGACGGCGCAAGCTGAGGCCGGTCTTCCCCGAGAGGATGTGGGCGTAGCCGGCGCCACTGTGGCTCGTCGTCAGCTGCGGCGCTCCGACCGCGATGTCAGCAACGCCGTCCTTGTCGATGTCACCGACGATGGCGATCGAATGTCCGAAAAGGTCGCCTGCGCCTTCGCCGCCAAAGTGCCAGAGAATTTGGAAGGTCTTGCCGCTGTAAGCCTCGACCCGCCCCGCGTCGACCCCTGTCGTGTCTTCGTCCGGAATCCCGAGCACGATGTCCGGCGTGCCGTCGCCGTCGAGGTCGGCACCGGCTTCGACCGTGTGCCCGAGGAAGTCGCCGGCCTTGGCGCCGACGAAGCGATGCAAGCGCGCACCAGTCTTGCCGCTCCAAAGAATAGCAACGCCTCTGTTGATCGGGTTGCCGCCATGACCGCCGGTCAAGATGTCGTTGACGCCGTCACCGTCGACATCCTTGGCATTTGCGATACTGATGCCGAGGAAGTCGCCCGGGTCTCCCGACAAGACATGGATCGGCGTGAAAGTCTTGCCCGAATAGACGTGCACGATGCCGGAGCGGTAACCGGTTAGAGACTGCTGCGGCGCACCGATCGCGAAGTCCTCGATCGTGTCACCATCGAGGTCACCGATCGCGCGCAAGGACCAGGCGAAGCGGCCCTCGTGCTGCGTGCCCTCGACATCGAAGAGCCTACGCCCATCGCGCCCGGCGATGACGAAGGCTCGCCCGACCCAGAGCCCGACGTTCTGCGTGCCCATCGACTCGGGCGCTCCAACGAGGATCTCCGGAAAGCCGTCGCCATCGAGGTCGCCAATGCCGTCGACCGTGAAGCCGCAGCTTCCCGGACTCTCCAAGCCAGGGAAGACGGCAATGGGATGGCTCGCGACTTGGGAAGAGGCCGAGGCGGCAAGCATCACCGCGCAGACGAGGAGCCTGACCCAGGACGTCGAGAAGGAGCCGAGTAGTGCGGAGGCGGTCATCACAGGTGCAGAAGAGGCGCGAGTGAGAGGTGAGCAGTGAGGGAGCCCAATGGCGAAAGCCATCGACGCAAGCCCAAACGATCCCCATGACATTCCCCAGCCATGATCTTGACGCTTTGTCTTGCTTTCGCAAGCCCGTGTCAACGATCCGCTGGGATCTTCAAGCGAAGAGATTCGTGACGCGCGGCGCGCTGCTATGGTGCCTGCCTGACCCTGGCCCGTTGCGCAGAGCGCGCCTCGATGAGCCACAGATGTGCCACGACCACGATGACCAAAGCAAGCAAATCCAAGTCAAGTAGCCGCCGCTCGTCGCAGTCGCGTCGCGCATTCCTCGGTGACAGCGCGGCTTTGTCCGCGAGCGCGCTCGCCATGCCGGCCGTGTTCGCCGCCGGAGGCAGGCCCCTGCAAGGTGGGTCCGAGAAGATCAAGGTCGGCCTCGTAGGCTGTGGCGGGCGAGGCACGGGCGCCCCGCGGGGCTGCGTCGCGTCGTCCGCCGGCGTCGAGATCCACCCCCTGGGAGATGTCATGCCAGAGCGGGTCGACCGGTTCCGTGACAACCTCGCGGCCGCGATCGGCGACGCCTACAAGGTCAGCCAAGAACGCTGCTTCACCGGCTTCGATGCCTACCGCCAGGTCCTGGCAACGGACATCGACCTCGTCATCTTGGCGACGCCGCCGGGCTTTCGACCGATGATGTTCGAAGCTGCCGTCGCGGCCTCGAAGCACGTGTTCATGGAAAAACCGGTCGCCGTTTGCCCGGCTGGCGTGCGCCAGGTCATCGCCGCAGGCGAGGCCGCGGCCAAGAAGAAGCTCGGCGTCGTCGCCGGGACCCAACGCCGTCACCAGCCAGGCTACCTGGCGACCATCGCGCGGCTGCGGGACGGCGCCATCGGCGACATCCTTTCGGCGCGCTGCTACTGGAACCAGGGCTTCCTCTGGTCGGTCGAGCGCAGCCCGCAGCTGAGCGACCTCGAGTGGCAGCTCCGCAACTGGCTCTACTTCACGTGGCTCTCGGGTGACCACATCGTCGAGCAGCACATCCACAACATCGACGTGATCAACTGGATCATGGGGGGGCCACCCAAGGTCGCGCGCGGCATGGGCGGGCGCCAGGTGCGAACGGACGAGCGCTTCGGCCACATCTTCGACCACTTCTCGATCGAGTACGAGTATGCGAACGGGGTCAAGCTCCAGAGCCTCTGCCGCCAGATCGACGGGACGTGGCGGCGCGTCGGCGAAGAGGTCGTCGGCACCAAGGGGCACAGCGATCCGGCAGGCTGGATCCGCGGCGAGAACGCTTGGAAGTTCGAGAGCGAAGAGGGCAAAAAGAACCCCTACATGCTCGAGCACCGCGACCTGATCGCAAGCATCCGCAAGGGCGAACCGCTCAACGAGACGCGCACGGTGGCCGAGAGCACGCTGACGGCCATCATCGGCCGCATGTCGGCCTACACCGGCCAGCCAGTCGACTTCGCGTGGGCCCTCAACGAATCGAAGCTCGACCTGCGTCCTGACATGCTCGACTTCGGCATGACGCTCGAAGTGCCGCCTGTCGCCATGCCCGGCAGCACTCCTCTGATCTGAGCGAGCGTGAGCGTTGCTCGTCGTGCACGCCTTGCGCGTGTGGCCCTCTTGGTCTTGGCGATCGCCGGTGCGGTGCTGGCGTTTTCGCCGCGAGGCGTCATCCCACCCGACCTCGGGACAGGCATTGGCGATAAGGCGGCGCACGCAGTCTTTGCCGCCATCGCCGGCGCCATGCTTGCCTTTGCCTTCCCGCTGCAGTCTGCCGCTTTGGTTCTCGTCGGCATCGTCGTCGTCGCGGCCCTCGTCGAAATCGCGCAGCCCCTCGTCGGTCGCGGCGCCGACGTCGAGGACGCCTGGATGACCGTGCTGGGCGCTTGCTCGGGCTATTGCTTCGTGAGGCTCGTCTTCGACGCCGCTGCGCGCGCCCTGCGCGCGCCGTAGCGGCGGAGCAGCGCCCCGGCGGCTCGGTCGTCGAGGACGCCGCACGCGGTCGCGAGCCCGTCGGCGAGGCACGCGTTCGTTGCCCCGATCGTGATCTGCGCCGCTGCACTGCGGGCGCCGCTCGGCGTCGGCGCAGCGTCGGGTAGACCGAAGCCACGGCGCGGATCGAGGATGTGCGAGTAGCGTGCGCCAGCGACATCGATGTGCTGGAAGCGCGAACCCGAAGTCGCGACGCCACAGTGCGTGACGATGAGGTCACTCGCGTCCGCGCCGTCCTCGTGGTCCTGCGCGATGCGCCAACCGCTCTTCCCGGGCGGGGCCGCGCCGCAAGAGATGTCGCCACCTGCTTCGACGAGCGCATGCGGGAGGCCGCGTGAGCGGAGCACTTGCAGTGCCGCATCGAGGGCATGACCCTTGGCGATGCCACCGAGGTCGAAGCGCTGCGCTGGCCCCGTGAAGCGTAGCCGCGGCGCGGCTCGGTCCACGTCGAAGTGCTGCCAGCCAACGCGAGCGCGGGCGGCTGCGATCTCCTCTGCCGTCGGGAGCGCGCCGAGGCGCCGTGCTTTGCGCCAGAGCTTCGTCAAGGGGCCGATGCTCGGGTCGAAGGCACCGTCGCTCGCCGAGGCGAGCTCACGCGCGGTGGACAATACCTCGGCGAGGTCCCGGGAGAGATCGATGGTTCTCGCTCCTGCTTCACTCGCCGCACCGAGTCTCGAGAGCTCGCTGTCTTCGTCCCAATCGCTCAGGATGCGCTCGAGGCGCGCGACTTCGCGGAACGCCGCTGC
>CALLZN010000361.1 GCA_937858895.1 uncultured bacterium
CGATCCAGGACATCATTGCGCCCAGGATAGCGCCTGGCTCGAAAGTTCAGGGCCATGGGGTCGCTGCGCTATGTAACCGTCGCGTAATCTGTGCACGCGCTTCGTCGCTTCCTCGACTTGCGCGCAGTCCTCTGTTTCCAGACGAACTCCTTCACCCCCGATGGTCCGCCTCTATCCGACACCCGACGACCGCCTCGTCGACGCCAAGGGCCGCCCGTATTTTCTCTGGGACTGCGACATGACCCTCGAGGCCTTCCGTGTCCAGCTCGCCACCGCTCCAGAGAACGGCAGGGCCTATCTCATCGGCAAACTCATGCGTCAGGCCAAGCCCGACGACGTCTTCAGCTTCGTCACCGCTGACGAGATCGCTGCGCTCTGGCCCAAGCTCCACCGCTACCTCGGCCGGCAGCGCGCCTTTTGGACCTGGCTCCTCGATTACTGGGGGTATGCACTTGAACGGACTCACTAACCTCCAAAGGGACATCCTCGAAATCCTGGCCGATCTAGTTCCACGCTGGACCTTGAGTGGCGGCGCCGCCCTCGTGGGCTTTCACTTGCACCATCGAACGACCCGCGACCTTTACCTGTTCTGGCACGACACGAACGCCATCGAGGAAGCACGGCGTGCCTGCATCTCTCGTTTGCAACGCGCTGGCTTGGCGCTTCGCGAGCTCCGCACTTCACCGGGCTTCGCAGAACTCGAGGTCCGGCGGGGAAAGGCCGATGCCGAAGAAGTGGTCCTGGTCGACTTGATCGCCGAGCCCGTCGCCAACATCGAAAAGCCACTGGCTATGCCCGTTGGTGTCGCCGTGATTAGCGTCGACAGTCCACATGAAATCCTGGTCAACAAGCTCTGCGCCTTGCTGCATCGATCCGAACTCCGTGACCTCGACGATGTGCGGGCCTTACTAGAGAGCGGGCTCTCGCTGGACCGCGCCCTCGAAGATGCACCGAGGAAGGACGGGGGCTTCTCAGCCTTGGTCCTGTCCTGGCTACTCAGCGGCTGGGATCTGCGAAGCGCTGCACGAGCAGCCGAACTGGCGGAACGAGACATCGATGCTCTGGACGCGTTTCGCGGCCGTCTCCTCGAACATCTGGTGCGCCGCGCCGACGAGTCATGACCAGACGTGCTGCTTCATCCCGCGAATCAACCCCACTGTTGCATGAGTCTAGAACCTTCGCTTCTCCACGCGGGCGTCGTCTTCGACTCAAACTTCGGTGGGGTCTCGCTCGTCACCTAGCCGATCTAACTCGTCGTGAGGTAACGACCGCGAGCCTCTCAGGTATCCAGTGGCATGGCGAGCGCGCGCAGCTTGACAACGAGTTCACGTCGAAACGTCTCCAGCTCCACGGCCGTGACTCCGGGCACTTCCGCTTCGCTGCCGATGCGGAGTCCATCGAGAATCCAGGCTAACGTCGCTGCAGCGACCCCACCGTCCTTGCGTTCGGCGTCAGCGAGCACGTCCGCGAGTTCCAGGCCGTGCAAGAGGATCATGCGAAGATCCACGAAGTCCCTGATCTCGCCCCGACCGATCAACGCGCAAACCTTGTTGTCCGCAATTTCGCGCACGGAATGCATGCGGATCCCATCCGGGCCGTCCACTGCGGCATCGACGTCCGGTGCCCGATCCACGACGAGATCGACGACTGCCGATTCCTCGCCACGCTGGACGAGGGTGCGCTGGAATTCGGGAGAGGATCGCAACGACTGCGACGTCGCCCCAAGCGCCGCTGCAGCTGCATCCAATGCCAGACGCCCATCCTCGAGCGTGACCGGTGGTTTGGTGAACAGATCGATGTCATCGCTGCTGCGATGATGCAGGTGGTACCCCACGAGCGCGCCGCCACCGGTCAGCACGAAGCGCCGCTCGCGCGCGAAGAACTCGCGCAGCAAATCAGCCTGCAACGGGCTAAGCCCGCGGGATGAGTCCATCGCTTCGCCAGCCTTCGATGAGCCACAGCCAGAACTCGCGCGATCGGCCGAGATGCCGGCTGATGCGCGGCAAGAGCTCGAGCACATCGCCCAAACGCAGCAACCGCCAGACGTCTTGGTACCGCGCTTCGCGCATCACGCGACCCATCCAGAGCGCGCGCTCGTCGAGATCGTCACTGGCCAACTTCTGCCGCAACATTCCGTACGTCACGTTCTCACTCCAGAGGAAGTAGGGACGCGCATCGGGGTCGTCGACATCGGTGGATAGGGGCTTGCCCATGACGTGAATACTATACCTCAATGTTGCAGAACCTCCACCCGTCTGGCGGCCCCTGGAGGCCCCCTTTTGCGCCGAATCGTGCTCGACGACCCAAGGGGTCGCCTGCGCGCGCTCGTCACAAAATGTGACCTCCAGCGACTCGCCAGAACAGTCGTGCAGCGTGGGCCCAGAGGCCCACGCTGCACGACTTCGGGCGGATCTTATGCAACAGTGAGGTGTAGCTGCGACCGGTCCGGAGGGCGATCTTGCCGAGCACGATTCCTAGCGACTCGCCGCCCTCGTTCCCAGGCCGCGTCATCCGCTCGTGACCTACCACGAAGTGCTCGCGCCAAACTCGGCACTGCGACCCGCCATCGTCGCGAACCCCGAGCCCGAGCTGCCGTGTGAAGCCCGATAGCCAGTGCCCGCGCGACGCCGGAGCGACGAGAGAGAAAGCCGCGCAAACGAAGTCCGTACTACCGTCGGGCAGAACTGCTCCAGCGCGTTCAAGAGTTCGGCGGACACATCCTCGACGAACTCATCGAACGAATTCGAGATCCGCTACTTGCGTTGCAACCTATCAAGCACCGCCTGCTGAACGAAGTAGCGCGATGAGAACATCGACGGATTTATAGCCTTGATAGCCGTGAGCTCCAGGTTCGCATTGTTGCGCGTGCTCGTTGAGCCGCCTGAGCGAAGATTCGAGGCGGCTGAGGGGCCGCAAATCATCGCGCCGACGATGTCGCTGAAATAATACTGCGAGTTCGCAAAGACTAGGCCTTGATGAAGAATCACTGCACCAATTAAACTGTTGTCGTTAGGGATGGCCACGGCTCCGCCATGAACAAGGGTCGAGTGTTCTGTGAGATCCGCTCCGACATGCGGTATGAGGCCGCTGGCGGGAATGAACAAGATGCCATTGAGGACAGTTGTGCCTCCGATTTGAATCACCGGGTCATTACCGGCGGTATCGCGCAGAGCGATGGATATTACCCCATCGATCGCCACAGAGCCATCGGAATCCGCGAGTGCAGCATTGCCGGTTGTGACCGCGAACAGCGGAAGATAGCTTCGTGCGACGCACGGATCAGGCGTGTGTGCCACGCCGTGAATCTCGATGCCGTTGTTTGTCGTCTCTGGACTTCCATATCGCGCGTAGCAAGGGACTCCCCAATAGGTGCCAAGGGGCTCGCTTTGTCGCTTGACCCAATATCGCCGCCCTAGTACCAACGGCTGAGACGATGTAATCGCAAGGTCGAATCCTACTGTCGGCCCTGGTGCGGTTGCGCTGCCCAGCATTTGTTGCAGAGCGACATCATACAGCTGAAATGTATCTGTTTCACCCGCCTTGACCCGAACGACTACAGAAGACGCTCCCTCCTTTACAGACTCTGCAAGGAGAAAATGGTTTGGTAGTGGCCACTGGGTGTTGGCTAGCGTCGTCACCGAGGGCGGAGTGACTCTATCATCAATGAGCTTGATGCCGGTTACCTCATTGAGGATGTGTCTTCCGATTGAAACGTAGCGCGACAGCAAAACTTGATCGTCGTAGTGGATGATAGTGTGCTGCGGGTCAGCGAGTTCCGGTAGCGCTGTGTCCGCTACAAGAGTTGACCAACCTGTGGCTGGAATCGGGGCTATTCCATCCCACGACGCTTTCTGGATTGTTTTGGTGGTGGCTTCGAAGACGTACAATCTGGCGAGAGAAGGATCGTAGCACCCGCTCACGTAGTCTTTGCCAGGCGAGGAGAGAGCTGAGCTGAGCGATGGGGCTTGCGGAGGATCTATAGATGGGCTCCGCGTCCAGTGTTCAATGCGCCCGTTTCCGGAAGAGTCACGTCCGAAAACAAGGAAGCAATCTACATCTTGCGATCCGAGGCTATAGCTAAAGCCTGAGATGTCACCAGGGACAGAGATGCCAGTGGTGACCGCATATGCGGGCGGTATAGGATCATACGAGCTGAACGTCGGAAAGTGGTACTCGAACGAGCCATCCCGCCGCAATGTCGCGACTGGATCACGCGACTTTGCGTCGCGCGCTTGGCGTTGGGCACAAGGCGATCCGACTAGTAAAAGAGTTGCAGATGCAACGAAGGTGATCTCGCTTGCGCTAAAATGCATGCTCAGTTCCCCAGCTTGTAGCAAATGACCTGTATCCGCACACTGCTGCCGCGGAATTGCTCGTTATAGGAAGCCCTATCTCTAGCTAGCTAGCGTTTTTACGTCAGCTGCTGACAAGCCAAGGTTTCCAGCTTGGCTAATGCACCAATCAAGGTAGGTGACATCAACTTCGTAAATGTCCCGGTTAATGACGTAGCGCCTCTTTACCCTGATGTTGCATTCCTGAGCGCTCATGCAGCCTCTGCGGCGGACTGAGTGA
>CALLZN010000362.1 GCA_937858895.1 uncultured bacterium
CGTGCGGGCGCCGGTGGTCGACGTTTTCGGCCGCGTCGGCGACCGCCTCTCGGGCTACCAGGGCTTGAAGGTCTTCGTCGACGACAAGCCAGCGAGCGTCAACATCGGCATCGGCACGAACGGCAGCTTCTTCTTGACTGGTGTTCCGCTGCGCCAAGCCTCGCCGCCCGAGGCGACCGAGATCCGCGTCTTCGCCGAGGACGCCGTTGGCAACCGTGCCGGCAAGAGCATCTGGGTGACCTACGTAGCACCCCCGCCACTCAGTCCGACCATCGACATCCTCGACGGCAATGCGTGCGGCAAGTGCTGCCGAAGCTTCTGCGCGTGCGCCTGCGCGATGGGCAAGGTCAACCCTTCGCGAAGAAGACCGTGACCTTCTCGGTCGAGCGCAACGACGGCACCTTGCTGCCGCCGGTCGGTGGCTTGCCCGAGCGCGTGGTGCAGACCGTGACCGATGACCAAGGCATCGCGAGCGTGCGCTGGATCCTCGGTAACGAGGCCGGGGCTGGCAACCACCGCGTGCGCGCGGTGGCTCGCGACTTCGCGGGCGAAGCGCTCTTTTGCGCCGTCGCGCTGCCAGGGCAGGCCACCTTCGTCCACGTCGCCAACCTGCCGCGGCAGACGGCGGCCGTGCGCGGCCTCACGCCGGAGCCGCTCATGGTCTGGGTCCACGACGGCTGCAACGGCGTGCGCAACGTGCCCGTGACCTTCAAGGTCCTCGAGGGCGGCGGCCTCGTCGACGGCCAGTCGCAGGCGACCGTCGTGTCGAGCGAGACTGGCAACGCGTCCGTCGTCTTTCAATGCGGACCCTATGCTGGCCCGCAGCGCGTCGAGGCGTCCTTCGCGGGACAGGTCAAGGGGCGCGCGGTCTTCCTCGTGAACGCGCTCGACGCCGGCGCCAAGCCGACGACATCCTTCACCGGTGAAGTCCTCGACAACGCGGGGCGCGGCATCGGTGCAGCGCCGGTGCAGCTCGTCGTCAACGGCAAGCCGCAGACGCCGGTCATCACCGATCCGAAGGGACGCTTCGTGTTTCCGAACGTGAGCGAGTCGGGCGCTGGCCTCCTCCACATCGAGACGCGCCTTGCGACCCAGCTCGACGGCCAGCCGATCCCGGTCGGCAGCTTCCCCGACATGGAGTTTCGACCGGTCATCGTGCCCCTGACCGAGAACACGCTCGGCGAGACCATCCGCATTCCGCCCCTCGATCCTGCGTCGTGGCGCATCGTCGACAACACGCAGGACGTCGAGCTCACGGTTCCCGAGCTGCCGGGTCTCAGCTTCGTCGTCAAGAAGGGTTCGATGCGCTACCGCGGCGTGCTCGCGAGCCCGACCAACCCGATTCCGGTTTCGGTCAACCAAGTGCACTTCGACGAAGTGCCGATGCCGCTGCCGAACGGCACGGCTTTGCCCTTCGCTTGGACGTTGCAGCCGGCGGGTGCGACCTTCGACCCGCCGATCGAGCTGCGCATGCCGAACATGGGCGGGCTCGCGCCGGGCGCGCTCTGCTACTTCTTGAGCTATGACCACGACGTCGAGCGCTTCGACATCGTGGCGACCGGCGCGGTCAGCGATGACGGCGCGCAGCTCGTGAGCGACCCGGGCACGGGCATCGCCAAGGCGGGCTGGGGCGGGGCCTGCCCCCCCTATCCGAACCTCGGCGCCATGCTGCGCGACCTCTGCGGCGACGACATCGTCGACGCGGTCACCGACCGCCTCAAGAAGAGCGGTCGCCAATCGATCAGCCTCGAGGACTTCGTCCAGGAGCTCATCGAAGAAGGCTGTGGCCAAGAGCAAGGCGGTGGCGGCGGCGGCTCACCGCCGGACTGGTCGAACGACTACAGCGAGAACAACTGGCACCGCGCGGCCGACCGCCTCGAGGACGCCGACGCCATCCGCAACAACATGCCGGCGCCCTTCCGCGACCCGGTCGGCGAGCAGGTGCCCGACTGGGTCGGCGACGACGGCGACATGAGCGACGACGACGCTTCGTTCTTGGCGCAGAACTTCGGCCAAGACCCACAGTGGCTCGACGGGCCGATGCAGGCCGATTCGATCCCGCGCCTCGTCGAGCGCGGCTGGACACCGGCGCGCATCCGCGACGAACACAGCGCCTGGGTCAACAACGCGATGCGCAACGCGATCCAGACCATGCGGAACAGCGGCCGCATCTCGGGCTGGGTCGCCGATGCGGCCCTCGAGCTGGCGCCCGTACAATCGCTGCATTGGAACGAGACCCTGCTCGCGATGGCGCCCATGCTGCGGCCCGTCAACAAGGGCAGCGTGAGCAGCTACCCGACGCTGCCGGCTGCGCTCACGCGCGGGCAACTCGAGTCGCCGACGCTCGCTGCGCGCGGGACCCTGCGCGTGACGGCGCCGGGCAATGCCTTCTTCTTGCCGGTCGGGCCGACGCAGACCTACCAACTGGCGGTCCGACGCACGAGCGACAACGCCGACCTGACACTCGGCTCGACGGGCACCAAGTACTTCGTCAGCGACGGCAGCCAGGTCTACAGCGTCACGAGCGACGGCCTCTTGTCGACGCCGCTCTTGCCGGCGAGCTTGCCGAACCAGGCGCGCAAGCTGCACATCTTCGTGCGCAACGGCACGGACTACGGCATCGGCCAGTTCGCGGTCACGGACCGCGACACCGATGGGGACATGATCGTCGACAGTTGGGAACGCTTGACGGGGCTCAATCCCTTCGTCGACCAGGGCAAGGACGGCGACATCGACCAGGACGGCTTGCGCGATGCGCACGAATGCGTGATCGGCAGCAACCCGAACGTCTTCGACAGCGACCGCGACGGCGTACGCGATGGCGACGAAGTCGAGCAAGGATCGGACGTCCTGAACAGCCTGCGCACGAGCCCGGAGGTCGATAGCAGCTTCGAGGTCCAAGTCGGGACGCAGCGCGCGCGCGCTTCGCTCGCCGGCTCGTGGCGCGTCGACAACGTGCCGATCAACTTGAACCCGGTGCGCGCCCGCCTTCGTGGCTTGGTCGCCGGCCAGGACGCCTTTGCTGCGTCGGCATACGTCGACATCGTCGGCAACAACGGCCGGGTCGCGGCGCCCATGCAAGCGGTCAGCCGGACGCGCATCCTCGATCCCGTCAAGCTGCGCTCGACGTCGACGCGCACGACCTTCGACCAGCTCGGCCAGCGCGCGGCCCTCAAGGTCGAAGCCAACTACGGCGGCACTGCGTTCAGCGACGTCACGCTGCGCACGCTGGGCACGCGCTACGCTTCGAGCAACCCACGCATCCTGAACGTCGACAACGCCGGTGGCCTCACGGCGCGCGGGGCTGGCGTCGTCTTCGTGACGGCGACCAACGAGGGCGTGTCGACAACGACGCCGGCCTTCGTCTCGCCCGGCGACCTCTTCACGACGGTCGAGGGCTTCGTCTACCTGAGCGATCAGACGCCGGCGCAAGCAGCGACTGTCGTCGTCCAGCCCGGCGGCCTCGTGACTCAAACCGACCAGGACGGGCGCTTCCGCTTCGAAGGCATACCGACCAAGCTCGGGACCATCGCGGTCAGCGCCTACAAAGATGTCGCCGGCACCATGCTGGTCGGTGTCGCGGATGAACTCGACGTGATGCCAGGCGGCATCACCGACGCCGGGGTGATCACGCTCGGACGCGGCAACTACTGGACGAGCGACGCGGGCGGCGACTTTCACGACGCGACCAAGTGGAGCTTGCAGCGCGTGCCCGGTCCCGACGACATCGCGGTCATCAACCGGCCTTCGCCGACGACGACCGTGTGGATCCGGACGCCGGTTCACGTGCGCGCCATCGTCAACACCGAGCGCCTCTACACGACCGACGGCGGGGTCCTCGAATGCGACGCGCCGATCGCCCTCGATGGCACCTTCGACCTCTACAACAGCGGGCGCTGGAAGGGCATTCGCATCGCGCCGGGCAGCGGCACAGCGACGATCCGTGGACCAGGCACGCTCGAGAACTGCTCGATCGGCGGCCGTGTCGATGTCTTCGCGGCGGGCGTCGTGATCGATGGCGGCCTCACAGTCGACGGCAACCTCGTCCTCCAGAACGTGCCGCTCATTTTGCCTGGCAACCGCCGCATCGATGGCTCGGGCGCGATCACGCTCGTCCGCTCGGGTTCGACCTTCGCGACCCTCGCGTCCTCGGGCGGCAGCCTCACGATCGGTCCGAGCCTCACGGTCCAGGGCGGCGGCGAGCTCGGGATCGCGACCGAAGGCCTCGTGATCGAAGGCACGGTCGTCGCCTTCCAAGGCACGCTGGCAGTACGCGGTGCGGCTTGGGTCTGCAACGGCGCGCTAGCGACGAACGGTACCGGGCGCCTCGCCCTCGAGGACGACGGGACCCTGCGCGGCAACGTCGACAATCCGGGCGGCATTTGTGACGTCAACGCGGTCCTCGACCTCGATGGCGGCGCGCGTACTGTGATCGGCACGATCAGTATTCGTAGTACGGGTCGCGCGCGGAATGGCCGCTTCACCGGCAACGACAGCACCGTGATCTGCTCGAACGGCAGCATCCTCGAAGACATGGTCCTCGACGGCACGGTCACGATGCCTGCAGGCGCCATCGTCCACATCGCTGGCCGTGGCCTCACGATCAATGGCGTCGCCTCGATCAGCGGCGGGCAGTTCAGCTCGGATGGCGGCTACTTCCGCTTCTCGGGCAACCAAGTCCTCGACGGCATTGGCGAGGTTCGCATGTTGCCCGGCACGAACAGCAATGGAATGCAACTGCTGGCGGGCACGACCCTGCGCTGCGGGGCCGAGCTCTGGATCCACGGCACGGGTGAGATCGAAGGCGACGCAACGACGAGGGTCATCTTCGATGGACGCCTGAGCGCCGACACGGCGAATCGCATCCTCTGGCTGCGCGCGCCCTGGTCGTGCAGTGGCAGCCTCGAAGCGACGACCGGCACGTTGATCGTCGACGATGCCGGCACGAGCACGGGCCGGATCGACGGCACGGGGCGCGTGGTCTTCTACAAGGACGTGGACTTCGCGTCGACGACGACCGAGGTCAGCGGCACCCTCGCCTTCCGCGGCGTGCTCGCGAACGGCACGCTCACCGGCAACGGCAAGCTCGTCAGCGACAGCACGACGGGAGCGGTCCTCGATTCCATGCGGGTCGCGTGCGCAGCCGAGATCCCGCAGAGCTTCTTGATCACGGTGCGCAACGGCCTCGTCCTCGACGGCCACCTACGCATGCTGCCGGGTTCGTCGGGCCTCTACACGCGGCTCGCCTTCGAGGGCACGCAGAGCGTGAGCGGGACGGGGCGCATCGAGTTTGCGGGTTCGAGCATCTGGCGCGAGATCCTGATCGGCGCGGCGGCGACCGTGGATTTTGGTCCCGGCATCCGCTTCGACGGCAACGGCGGCATCGTCTCGGGTGGGACCTTGCGCGTCGACGGCACGATCGCGTGCACGGGGACGAACCAAACCAAGCGCATCACTGCAAATTGGGAGTGCCGCGGCGCGGTCACAGCGAGCGCCGGCGGCTACCTCTACTTCACGGGCGATGGCACTCTGCGCGGCGCGAACCTCGCGGTCGAACCCGGCTCACAACTCCGCGTCGGTGATGTCGACTTCGCCGGCGCCACGACGACGCTGAGCGGGGCCATGGAGATCGGCGGCCTGCTGCGCAACGGCACACTCACGGGCCCTGGCTCGGCGTCGCTCGTGAGCGAAAGCGCCTTCGATGGTATGACCTGCGGCATCGATGTCGGCTGGTCGGTCTGGGGTCTCACTGTGCGCAACAGCCTCGTCCTCGACGCAGCGACGCTGCGCCTCGACAACGGTTCGAGCGGCTTGCACACGCGCCTCCTCTTCGAGGGAACGCAGACGGTCAGCGGCAGCGGCGAGATCCACGCCAACGGGACTGGCGTGTGGAAGGACCTGAGTGGTGCCGCCGGCAGCAAGGTCACGATCGCGGCCGGCATCCCCATCCGCGGCGGCTTCGTGCGCGTGTCGATCGTCGACATGACCATCCTCGGCGACATCCTCTGCGAGTCGTCGACGATGCAGTTCCAAGGACCGTGGCAGCACAGCGGCCGCCTCGAAGCGAAGAACGACGGCCAGCTCATCATGAGCGGCGCTGGGATCAAGACAGGCCCGATCGTCCAGTCGGGGACCGCTGGGCTGCGCCTTGGCAACACCGATCTGCAGAACACAGTCGTAAGCGTGACCGGGGCGATCGAGCTTGCCGGAACCATCGCCAACGGCACCCTGAACGGTACGGGCGCAAGCGCCGTCTACATCAACTCGGTCCTGAGCAACATCGTGCTCCAGATTCCATGCACGGTGAGCCAGCGCATCCTCGACCTCGACGCGGTGACCCTCGACTCCGACATCATCCTGGTGAATGGCAACAGCAACGCTCGTTCGACGCTGCGCTGCTTGACCAACCAAACGATCAACGGCTCGGGCAGCATCCTCATGCCGGGCAACGGTCCCTTCCGCGACATCACGGCCAACGCTGGCGTGACGGTGCGCTTCGGCCCGGGTGTCGAGATCCGCGGTGGCGACACGCAGATCTCGGTTCCGAACCTCGAGGTCGACGGCCTGCTCGAGTCGAACGTCGACACGCGGCAAGTCAATGTCTCCGGCACCTGGCTCTGTCGTGGGACGCTGCGCACGGTCGGCACTGCGCGCCTCGTCTGCACAGCCAACGGCACGTTGCTCGGCGCGAGCCTCGAGTGTGCATCGCCCGGGCAACTCGAAGTGCGGGGCCTCGAGCTCGGCGCTTCGACTTCGACGGTCACGGGCCAAGTGCGCGCTGGCGGCACGATCCAGAACGGCACGCTCGGCGGCACGGGCGAGCTCTTCTTCTTCACGAACTCGACGTTGTCGAATCTTCAGCTCGACTGCAACGCGGCCTTCGACGGCCCGCAGGTGACGATCGCCGGTCTCACGTTGAACGGCACGATGACCGCGCGCGGCACGACGACGACGGGCATTTCGACGGTCTACGTCAACGGCACGCAGACCATCCTCGGCAGCGGCAAGATCGCGATGGCCGGTACGACTCGTCCGACGGCTTGGGGCGGCACGACGACGACGACGATCACGCTTGGCCCGGGCTTGACGCTCGAGAACACGAGCGGATCGTGCGCGCTCGGCAACCGACCCTTCGTGAATCAAGGCACGATCGAAGTCCTCGCCGGTCGCTTGTACCAAGGCACGGCCTTGACGGCCGCGCAGTCGAACAGCGGCACCTTGCGCGTGCGCGGCGGCGAGCTCGAGCTCTCGGGTCTCTGGACGAACAGCGGAGCTGTGATCGTCGACAGCGGCGGCACTCTCGACGGCGTCAACACCGGCCTCGACTTGGTGACGAGCACCCTGCAGAACGACGGCGCGGTGACCGGGCGCTGGACCTTCACCAACGGCATCCTCGCGGGCAGCGGCACGACGACGCTCGGGCAGAGCTCGGTGCTCGACACGATGCGCCTCGACCAGGACGTGCTCGCGGCCTCGACCATCACGGTGCGAGGCAGCTTGGTCGTGAACGGGGTGTTGACCTCGCGCTTCACGACGAGCGGTACCGGTGTCGTCAACTTCGTCGGCAGCACGAGCTACGACGTCTCGGGCAGCGGCAAGATCGTGCTCGAGAACGCGACCTTCGCGCTCGGCAACAATGCGACCCTGCGGCTCGCGACGGGCATGAGCCTCGAGGGCTATGGTTCGATCACGAGTGCTGGCACGACGCCGCGCTTCGAGTGCTCGGGGACGCTCGCGGCCAACGTCGCGACGCGCACGCTGCGCGTCAGCGTCGACTTCTTCGACGTGAGGCCCGGTGGCGCGGTCTCGGTCACGAACGGAGCCACGCTCAACCTCGATGCCTCGACGACCAATGCGACGAACGCCGGCACGCTCTTCGTCGAAGCGGGCTCGCGCGTCGACGCTTCGCTTGCCTTCACGCAGAGCGCGGGCACGACGACCATCGACGGCACCAGGGCCTTCGGCCAAGCGACATCGAGCTTGCGCATCCAGGGTGGCACGCTCGCAGGCTCCGGCACGATCAGCCTCGGCTCGGTCGTCCTCGACGGGCGCTTGGAGCCAGGCGGCGCGAACGCGACCGGCGTGCTGACGATCGGCGCTAGCCTTACCTGTAGCAGCACGGCGGTCATCGCGGTCGAGCTCGCGGGCACGACGGTCGGCAGCGGCTACGACCGCGTAGCGGTCGCTGGCACCCTCAACCTCACGGGCACGCTCGAGGTCGCCCTGGTCGGGACCTACGTGCCCGACATACCCGACCCCTTCGATGTCCTGACTTGGGGCACGCGCAACGGCAGCTTCGCGACGACGAACGGCTTGACGCTGCCCGGCAGCAAGAAGCTCGTCCCGACCTATGGCACTTCGGCTCTGACCCTGACGACGGCGAACCAGTGATGTCTCTCGCACTTCCTCTTCGTTTGCGTTCGCTCGTCGCGAGCTCACTGCGGTCCGGGCTGTCGGGCGTGCGTCCCTTGGCGCCATGCGCGGCCTTGTCGCTCTTGCTGACGGGCTGCGGCATGGACGCCCCGAGTGAAAGCGTGCGGGTGTCCTTTGCGCCGATCCAAGGCTTGACGACGACCTCGCACGAAGTGCCGGAAGACGGCGTGCCGGTGCCGCTCGGCAACGAAGTCGTCCTGCGCCTCGAGCGCGACGGCATCATCACGGCGACAGAGCGCGTGCGCGTCGATCGCGAAGGTGTGCAGCGGATCGAAGTGCGCGATGCGCGCGGCGCGCGCAACGTCACGGTCGAAGGCGTGCGCGTGCCATCTGCGGGCATAGCCGTGCGGCACGTGTTGCAGGGCCCGGCCGCTACCTACGCCGGCGGACGTGTCCGCGTCGGTGTCGCGACGACGCCGCCGCAGTTCGCGCGCATCGTCGAGTGGTTCGCGGCTGGTGCTTCGCCGAGCACGGGCTTTGGGCCGAGCTTCACGACGGTGCCGCCAGTTGCTGCAAGTGGTGCCAACGCTGGCCCGAGCAGCGGACCGCGCAGCGGCACGAACGGCAGCTCGGCCGGCAGCTCGGCCGGCAACTCGACTGGCAACGCCAGCGGCGGCGCCAACAGCAGCGCTTCGATCCAAGCCTCGGTCGGCGTCCACTACGCCCCCAACCCGATCGCGCCCGTCGTCTACAGCGTGCGCTGGGTCAGCAAGCCGAGCAAGCGCGACTACTTCCAAGCCACCCCCATCGTGCGTCTCTACCACGAGATCCGCACCGATCCGCCCGGCTACGAGCACCTCGTCCCGTGGAGCTACGACACGACGGGCACGGCGACCGTGTCGGCGACCCAGGGCCTGGGCAAGGAGTTCTGCATCGTTCGCACGAACAACCGCGCTCACCGCTTGCTCTGTTGGCGCGTCCAGGCCGGCAACCTCGTCGACCAAGGCGACTTCGTCAACGACCTCCTCGACACGCCGCTGCAAGGCCGCAGCGAGCAGCCGCCGAAGAACCGCGACTGCGGTCCGCCCGCCCCAGCGAGCCACTCGCTGCCCGTCAACCTCGCGAACGGCGAACTCAAGTTCACGGTCACCGATCTGCGCGTGCCCTCGCGAGGCTTCGACTTCGTCTGGACGCGCAGCTACGCGAGCCGCGCCAACTTCCGCGGACCCCTCGGCTACAACTGGACGCTCAGCTACGAGCGCCGCGTCTTCCGCATCCCGGGTGCGACGAGCGTCTCGGTCGTCGACGGCTTGCAGCGCGAAGACATCTACCAAAAGGGTGCCGGCAACAGCTACGTGAGCGCGGCCGGTTACTACGACGCCCTCGTCGAGAACCAGGACTCGACCTTCACGCAGGTCGACCGCGAGGGGACGCGCTTCGACTACGACAGCAATGGCTGCCTCGCGCGCATCACCGACCGCACGGGGCAGAACTCGATGAGCTTCCTGCGCAACGCGCAGTGCAACATCGAGGAGGTCGTCGACACCCAGGGGCGCAAGTACACGCTGCGCTACAGCGACAACAGCCCGACGCAGGTCCTGACTTCGATCACCGACTTCCGCGGGCGCACGGTGCGCTACGAGTACGACACGAACGACGACCTCATTCGCGTCACGTCGCCGATCGTCGTCGGCACGCCGACCGGCAACGACTTCCCGAGCGGCAAGACGACGCTCTACACGTACAGCCAGGGCAAGAGCGACGCGCGGCTCAACCACAACCTGCTGAGCATCGTCGAGCCGGGCTACAACGTCGGCAACGACCCGGGCCAGTCGAAGGCCATGGTCACGATGACCTACGCGACGACGAGCGACGCTAGCAAGATCGACTTCGATCGCGTCATCGCTGAGCGCTGGGGGCACGACGCGGGCGGGCCGCCGTCCAACCCCAACGTCATGGTCGGCGGGGCGACGACCCTCGCGTATTCGACGAACAGGGGCAACGACCCCGGCGCGCCGAGCCTCGCCTTCTCGCGCACGATCGAAACGACGCGCAATGGCAACGTGCGCGTGCACTACTTCGATCGCAGCCTGAGCGAGATCCGCACGATCACGCGCACGAACCGCAACGTGCGCGTGGGCGAAGGCGACTACCGCACCGACTACGAATACACGAGCGAGGGCCTGCTAAAGCAGGTCACGCATCCGCGCGGCAACGTCACGACCATGGTCTACGACGAGCAGAACGCGCGGCGCGAGGCCCAGCAGAACAAGCTCGAAGTGCGGCGCCAGGTCGGCGCGGTCGGCGGTGGCCTCACGGACCTCGTCACGCGCTACACCTACGAGCCGCTCTACCAGCAGACGCGCACGATCACGTCGCCGCGCGGCTTCCCGTCCGGCAACGTGCCCTTGACGGCGAATGGCAAGCTCGACCTCGGCGATGCGAGCGTCGCGCGCCACACCGTGACCTTCGTCTACGACTACCAAGAGACGAGCGGCGTCCAGGCGGCGCGCGGCATTCCTGAGATCGAGCGCATCCCCGAGGGGCTCGGCGATCGCAACGGTGCTGGCGACTTCTCGGTCGGCAACTTGGTCGAGACGCGCTTCCCGACCATCGCGACGAGCGGCCCCAACATGGGCCAGGTCATCGCCGAGAAACGCACGTGGAATGTCCACGGCCAGCTCATCGACCGCATCGATCCGACGGGGCGGCGCAAGCGGCACGAGTACTACGCTTCGAACAACCTGCCCTTCGATCCGAGCGATCTCGAGGGCTATGTCGCGGCCATCTACGACGACTTCACGGGCTTGCGGCTCAAGACGAGCTACGAGTACGACACGTCGGGCAACGTCGTGGCCATCGTCGACCCCAAGGGACAGCGCAGCGAGACGATCTACAACGCGCTCAATCAAGTCGTGCGGACCTTGGCGCGGCCGGTTGGCGGCGCGCGCTATCGCGTCGACCACTTCTATTCGGCGAACAACGACCGGGTGCAGACGGAGACGCAGAACCTCGACGAGAACGGCGCGGCCTATCCGCACGCGACGATCACGGACCGCGCCGACTTCGACATCTTGCACCAGTTGGTGGCGAGCGAACGCGATCGCACACGCGATGACGGCAGCGACGCCGGTGTCGTGCGCAGCGAATACTACTACGACGCGCAGACGAACCGCATCGCGGTGCGCGCGCCGCGCCGCGGCTCGGGGCGCGCAGCGCGACGATCACGACAACGCTCTACGACGCGCGCGAGCTGCCCTTCCGCAGCGTGCTCGGCGACAGCGATACGAACCCGGGCAACGCGCCGCCGAGCGACGCGGTTGTCAGCTATTCGAACTACGACGCCAACGGCAACCTGCTCGAGACCTCGGACGCCATCCGCCAGACGGTGCTCGGTGGGCCGACGCCGCGCTTCCCGGGGGCGGCACCTGGTGACGTGACGCAGCACGTCTACGACGGCTTCGACCGCCGCGTGCAGACGACCGATCCCGAGGGCGCGGTCGTGACGCTCGGCTACGACTTCGACAGCAACCTCGTGCTCACGCGCCTCGTTGGCGTCGACTCGCACCGCACGGGCGCGACCCGGCGCACGCTGCAAGAATCGACCGCCGTCTTCGACGAGATCGACCGCGTCGTGCGGCGCGAGGTTCGGCACTTCGATGCGAGCGGGACCAACGTCGGCGATGGCGTGCGGCAGACGACCACGAGCTACGACGCTGAGTCCAAGATCCTCTACGTCGAAGACGATCGTGGCAACCGGACGACGACGACTTGGGACACGGCGGACCGCGTCATCGTCGTCACCGACGCGCTCCTGAACACGGTCACGAACCAGTACGACGCCAACTCGAATCTGACGCTGACGACGCGCGTCGACACGTCGTCGGGCGTCGGGGGCAACGCCGAGACCTTCGTCACGAGCTATGCGTACGATGGCCTCGACCGTCGCACGCGCAGCGTCGATCCCGACGGGAGTGTGCACGAGTTCTTCTACGACGCGCGCGGCAATGTCGTGCTGAGCTCGGACGCGGTGCGTGGTTCGGGCAACGCCGGCAACCTCGTGCGCTATCACTACGACGCGCTGAACCGCCCGTGGAAGACCGTGTCTTCGCTCACGAGCACGGGCCGCGGCGACGGCGTGGCGGCGGGTTCGATCACGACGACGACGCTCTACGACGACGACTCGCTCGTGGCCTCGAGGACCGATGACAATGGCACGCGCACGCAGTACCGCTACGACCGGCTCGGCCGCATGGTCGAAGTCGAGTACGGCGACCTGACCAAGCGCACGACGTCGTACAACCGCGACAACCAAGTGACGGCCTGGACCGACCAGAACGGCACGGTCGCGTCGATGAGCTACGACGGCCTCGGCCGCATGTATCGGCGCAACGTCACGAAGGGCGTCGGCGTGCTCGGCGCGAGCTACGAGGACTTCGGCTTCGATGCGCTCTCGCGGACGACCTTGGCGCAGAACGACGACGGCTTTGGCGCAACCGCGATGCGCTGCGAGTTCGAATACGACTCGCTGCAGAACATCGTGTCCGACCAGCAAGGGCCGTGGCGCGTGCGGAGTAGCTTCGACGGCATGTCGAATCGGACCGCGTGCACCTACCACGGGTCCTTCGGCAGCGGCGCGCGCGTCCTGACTTCGACCTACGACGAGCTCAATCGCCTCGCGACGATCTCCGAGGGCGCGACGCTCGTCGCGCGCTACGACTACAAGGGCCCCGCGCGCGTCGAGCGCCGCCGCCTCGGCGCGACGCCGACGCTGACCTGCACGACGAGCTACGACCTGCTGCCGCGGCCCATCGTCCTCGACCACCAAACGAGTGCGGCGACGGTGGCGCGCTTCGAGTACGGCTACGACCGCGCGCACCACCGGCTCTTCGAGAAGCGCGTCCACGACGCCAACCAAGGCGAAGTCTACAACTACGACTCGATCTACCGCGTCGTGCGCGAAGAGCGCAACGTCGACCTGACGAGCGTCGCCGCCGGCACGCGCATCGCGCCTGAGACCTACCGAACGAACGACTGGCAGAGTCTTGCCTTCGACGGCGTCCAGAACCGCACGGCGACGATCGACACGGTGGCGAGCACGAGCACGACGACTTCGTGGGCGCGCCGAGCGTCGACCAACCAGTATGCGAGCCGCCAGGTCGGCAGCGCGGCCGCCGAACTCTTCACCTGGGACGCCAACGGCAACCTGACGGGCGACGGCGCGAAGCGCTACGCCTACGACTTCAAGAACCGCCTCGTCGAGGTCCGCGACAGGACGACGAGCGCCGTCCTCGTGCGCTACAGCTACGACGCGATGGACCGCCGCGCCTTCAAGGTAGTCGACCCGCTCGGCACGACGCCCACGACGACGCACTACATCTACGACGGCTCACGCATCCTCGAAGAGCGCGACCAAGGCGGCACCCTGCTCAAGAGCCACGTCTGGGGCGCCGCCCCCGACGAGCTGCTACAGGTCCAACGCGGCAGCGCCGCGACCGCGACCTACTGGGTCGCCGAGAACTCGCTCGGCAACATCGCCGCCCTCGTCGACGACTCAGGCACGACCGTCGAGCGCTACGCCTACGACGCCTACGGCAAGACCACGGTCACGCTGAACAGCAACACGGGCAACGAGTACCGCTTCCAAACGACCCGCCTCGACCCCGAGACGGGGCTCTACTGGTTCCGCGCGCGGCACTACAGCCCGGAGCTCGGGCGCTTCCTGCAGAAGGACCCGATCGGCATCTGGACCGACGGGGCGAACCTGGGGAATGGCTATGCCTTCGCGGCCAATGACCTGGTCAATGGCGTCGACCCGACGGGCATGTGGCCGGGCTGGCTTGACGACGCTTGGTACGAGGTCAAATCCGAAGCCGCATGGGCCGCTGATTTTGCAGGCCACTTCGTCGGCGGCGTCGCGAGTGACGTCGGGAACGCCGCGGCCGGACTCGGGCACGCAGTGTTGAACCCAGGCGAGACGATGGATCGCATCAAGTGCGCGGGTTCACGCATGTGGGACCGTGCCATGACACGCGGCGAACTCGTCATGGGTGACGGGGGCAGCGTTCTCGATGGCCTAGGTCAGGTCTTCGGCTCGCTCGGTGGCGATCTCACCGGCATGAGTGGGATGATCGACGCGTACATGGGTGCCGACATCGGCAGCTATGCCATGACCGGCGAGTGGAATCAGCTCAGCGACATCGAGCGCTGGCAGACCGGGCTGAATGGCTTCGCGCAGATGACGGGCCTCTTCGCCGGCGGCGGTACCGCTGGCGAAGCCCTGCATTTCAAGACACTCTACAGCGTACAGGACGCCGCGGACAGCGCTCGCTGGCTTCGCAATGGCGGAAGTCCGTTCCCCACAGCGGCCAACAAGGCACACTTGGGAGAGGGTCTTTACGCTTGGGAAACAAGGGCAAGCGCACGCAACTACCTCACACGCTTGGAAGGCAACGGAGCATCAGAACTGAGCATATTGCGCCATCGCGTAACACGCCGCGAATTGCGCAGCATGAACACAATGGACCTCACACGCCTACCAGATGCTGCACAGAATTCATGGTTGAATGACCACTCCCGCCTTTGGAATCCCAACGCTACATCCCACGGATTCGATCGTGTCCGACGCGGCACCCAGTTCGGAAACGAGAATTACTTCAATATCAATGTCTTGCAACAATTCGGACACAGTAGGTGAAACCTTCGAAGGGCGCTTCGCATGTGTCGTCGACGGCGTCGGCGCCTTTGGTCGCGTTGTCCTGCGAAAGTCTGCACTTGGCGACGGAATATCGCTTCCGGACGACACGTCGCCAACTCATCCGTGGATCCTCGGGTGTGTCGAGGGAATACGCCTTGCCGCCAGCCGCGCCGGTCGCAACGCAGCCTTCGAAGTTGTTGAAATTGAGACGAGTAATGCTGACACGAGCGACTGGTCGATGCGTTGCGCCGCATTCCTGGCGGCATGGAAGGCGTTCGACAAGGATGTTGGCATCCTGAAGTTCGATCCAGCGCGTCGAATGTTTGCCCCCAGCGACGAGTCTTAGCTGCTCATCCTCGACCTATTGTGAGCCAATAATCGAGAGGCAGATGTCAAGCGCGAAGTACTACGTCGCCCTGCTGCGCGGTATCAACGTCGGCGCGGCCGGCAAGGGTCGCAAGGCCGTGCCGATGGCGCGGCTGCGCGAGCTCGTCGTCGCGCAGGGCGGCCGTGACGTCACGACCTATATCCAGAGCGGTAACGTGCTCTTCACGGCGGCGGGCGCCAGCGCCGAAGTCGAGGCCAAGCTGGAGGCCGCGATTCGCGATGCCTTCGGCTTCGAGGTGCCGGTCATCGTGCGCCCCCATAAGGAGCTCGCCCGCATCGCCAAGGCCTGCCCCTTCACAACAGAAGCGGACGAGCGCCCGACCCTCGTCCACGTGGGCTTCTCCAAGGCCAAGATCAGCGCCGCCATGGCAGCAGCGACAGCCCCCTACTGCACGTGCGGCGAGCGCGTCGTCGTCCGCGGGCAAGCGATTTGGGCCGACTACAACCAGGGCGTCGCGCGTTCGAAGCTCACGCCGGCGGTCTTGGATCGCTGCTTCGGCGCTTCGGTGACCCTGCGCAACGTCAAGACCTTGGCAGCGCTCGTCGAAGGCGGCGCTGGCTGAGGGCGTTGCCAAACTGCCAGACCAGACGCAGGGGGGCGCAGGGCGGACGCGTTTCTTGAATCGGCAAGTAAGGCAACAGCCATGGCCGGCTCTTGCTCCGCATCGTTCTCTTAAGGAGAGATACATGCGAGTCCTTGCCTTCGTTCTCTGTTGTTCTGGCGCTGCGCTACCAGCGCAGTTGTCGTCACGCGGGACGGTCACTGGAGTCCACGTCGACTCGAGCCGAGGCGATGCTTCGATTTGGATCGTTGGCGACAACTACAAAGCCAGCTTCGACGCGCGCGGGGCCTGCTTCGTGCCCGACTTCGGCCCGGACGCCAGCCGGACTTGGCCCCTGCGCCTGACCCCGGTCGGACCCGCAGGAGCTGCAGCCACTCCTCGCTGCACGGAAGCTGGACGCATCACCTACCAGCGAGGTGGCGTGCAGGAGATCTGGGATCTCGACACCCGTTCGATGCGACAGAGCTTCGTCTTGCAGGATCGGCCGCAGGGGCCGGTCGTGGTCGAGATCGATGTCGTGACGGATCTCGATTACTCAGAGCAGCGCGTGGACGGCTCGCTGGTCTTCGCCGGACCAGACGGCAGTTTGTCCTACGGCTTAGCGACCGCAATCGACGCCACGGGCGCGCGTACGACCTTCGCGCCGCGCTTCCTCGATGGCTCCATCGTCTTGGAAGTACCGACCGACTTCGCCCTGCACGCGGTCTATCCCCTTGTCATCGATCCAGTCGTCAAGAACTTGAACATCGCGACGACCGTGGACCGCGAGAGCGAGCCGAGCGTTGCCTACTCACCCCGCCAGGATCGATGGGCCATTGTCTATGAACGGCAGTTCTCGCGCACCGATCGCGATGTTTTCGTCGCCTTGCTGAATGGTAGCGGTCAGTCGATCGGCTTGTTCCCGGTGGCGACGACGCTCGACGACGAAGTCTCGCCCGGCGCCGCCGTGGCCTCGGGCACGGCGAGCGTCGATCGCTTTGTCTTTGGCTGGATCGAGCGTCCCGTGACGCAGAACTTCCCGGCCGTCGTCAAGGCGCGCCAACTCGAAGCCAATTCGACCACGCTGTCGTCCCAGACCATCGTCGAAGCCTTCACCGGCACGGGCGGACTGCGGCCGACTGCGGTCGTGCTCGGCGGTTCGGTGGTCACGAATCGAACGCACGGCCGCTGTGTCGTCGCCTACGAATTGGAGTCGACGCTCAACCGCGAACTCAGGGCCAAGATCCTGACGACGAACACCAACGCCGGATCTGTTGGCAGCGTGATCTTCAAAGAGAAGTCACCTGGTTGCCGACCGAAACTCGCCGTCAACAAGTGTTCGGCGCAGAGCGAACGTTGGGTCCTGTCGTGGGGGAAGACTGGCTTGGCGCCGCTCTGTCGCGACGGGAACATCCACTTTGCTTGTATCAGCGGCGACGGTTTCGTCGTCAAGGCAAGCACCCAATTGGGGCAAGGTCGCCTCGAACACAGCCCATCCGTTGCCGGGGATGGTGATCGATTTTTCGTTTCGTGGATCGGCGATGCCAATGGCACGGCTCACGTCTTCGGCTCGTACTTGACAGTCGACGCCAACAACGCCTTCCGCGTCCGCCTCACTCGTGACTTGAGTTCGATCGAGCCGGGTGGTAACTCGGGTATCGACCATGAGACGCCAGTCGTCGACTTCGATGGCTGTCGCTTCGCATGTGCCTACCTCGAGGCGTCCAAGCGCGCCTCCGCGATGACCTTCGGAATGACGACGGATGCCAGCGCATTGCTCTTCTCAGAAGGGCGCGCAGCACTCGGTGTCGCGTCGAGCGCCATCCAGTCGAGCCCATCCATCGCCACACGTGGCATTGGCGGTCAGCCGCCTGGGACCTTCCTCGTTGCCTGGCACACGCTCGAACAGAATCAAAACCTCGAGATCAAAGGCGCCTTCTACGAAGCGCGCGGAACGGGTGCGACCCGCGTCGTCCGCGCAGCCTGCAGCGCCTCACCGCCGGGCCTGGTGAGCGCTACGGCGCCGGCGCTGGGCCAGCGCTTTTCGATTGCGATGAAGGGCGCGACGGGCGCACCCCTGATGCTCTTTGGGCTCGATCGCGGCGTCGCACCTTTGTGCGTGACCAAGTCCGGCACTTGTGCCGTCATGGCGGACATCCTGTCGATCCACGCCGGACCGACCTTTGCGGTGCCGATCCCTTGCGACATCCGCCTCGTCGGTCAGCAGTTTGCGATGCAAGGCCTCGATGTGTTCGCTGGCGACGGATGCTCGCCCGCACTCTTCGGCTTCGCATTCCGCTTGACGGACATGCATGTCATCACCGTGCAGTAGTCCTGCGAACGTAGCCGCGCTAGGCTGAGCAGCGGAACAGTAAGGAGTCGCCGTGAAGCTCGTACCCTCCCCTTGTGTGCTGTCGCAGCGGCTAGGTAGACCCTTGCTGGATGCAACCAGGAGCCGCACGTGCCGCTTGCTCCTCGCTGCGCTGTGCTGTGGGGCGGGCGCTCGGATGCCAGCCCAAGCAAAGCTGATCGCAGACCTCGACACGACACCTGTCATCACAGACGCTCGCGTGCAGCCGGGAACACGCAGTGGTTCGTTCGTCCGCCTCGGATCGTCGTTGATCTGCGCGGCACGCACGTACCGCGACGGGCTGAGCCTCCTCGCCGTCGATCCCGTCGCGAAGTCGCATCGCATACTGCTACCCGAACTGCGGACCTTGCTGTTGCTGCCCTTCGAGATCTGCGAGCTCGGGGCAACGCGGGCGATCTTCGTTGGCTCTGATGCGAGCAACTTTCCGGTGCTCGGCGTCACGGACGGGACGCGTAGTGGCACGCAGTTCTTGAAGCGACTCAGCAAGACACCGAGTCTGATCCAGCTCACATCGCTCGGGTCGCGCGTCCTGTTCATCGATGGCATCGGTACAGCGCTGGGCTCCGAGCCCTATATCACGGATGGCACACCGCAAGGCACGCAGCTCGTGAAGGACCTCGCACCGGGGAGCGAATCGTCCTACTGCGTTGTCCTCGGTGTCGACCCGACGAGGTCGCGTGCTTTGCTCGCCGCACAGCTGCGGACAGGCCCAGCGCTCGTCGTCACGGACGGATCACCTGCCGGAACCGTTACACTCACTCCTGCCCGCGACTTCGGTCTGGACGCGGGCATTGCCTGGCTCGACTCGAAGCGCTTCGTCTTCCAAGGCCGCGATACGACGAACGGCGCCGAGCCTTGGGTGAGCGATGGCACACCCAATGGAACCAAGCAGATCGCGGATCTGCGTGTGGGAGTCGACTCGAGCACGCCGCAGCGCTTCATCACACTTGGTGGGCGCGCCTACTTTCGTGCCTCGGACGGGCAGTCGTTCTCGCTCTATTCGACGGATGGATCGTCGGTAACGAAGCACGTCGTGCTCGGTGGCCTCGCCTCACGACAGTTCGAAGAGCCAACGCTTTATCAGGGTCGGATTTACTTCACCTCGAGTACGCCTGCACATGGCATCGAGCTCTTTTCGACGGATGGCACCGCGCAAGGAACAGGCATTGTCGCGGATCTCGAGCTCGGCGCGGCATCTTCCGAGCCACGCATGCTGACGGTCGCTGGATCGTCACTCTATTTCTCAGCGAGCGTCGCATCCACCGGACGCGAGCTGTGGTCGACGCAAGGCACCGCAAGCAGCACGAGCATGGTCATCGACATGTCGTCCGGACAGGGCTCGAGTGCGTTCTTCGGAATGACAGCGCTGGCGTCGGGATCGCTTGCCTTCCTTGCCGACGACAACTTGCACGGTATCGAGATTTGGACGACCGACGGCAGCGCGCAGGGGACCCAGCGTTACGACTTGTACGATGTGCCAAACGCGACCGCGGACTCGCTGCCGCTCGACTTTTTGTCAATTGGTAACCGCGCGGTCTTCCTCGCCGGGCGACCTGGCAGGTCTCGGACCCTCTGGGCTACGGATGCTTCCGCGAATGGCACCTTTCCGCTCTTGTCAGCGCCGGACGACATCATCGGTGGTCTCGTCTCGATCGGCCCTCGTGCGCTCTTCCTCAGGCGGACTGGAGCGTCGCCGAACCTCTGGGTGACCGATGGCACCCCCGCGGGCACTCGAGTTTCGATCACGAGCCTGCCTACACAAGAACTGCGGCCGCTTGGCGTTGGGCGTGCGCTCTACTTTTCGACACAGGGCATGGGCGTGACCGACGGGACGCTGCTCGGATCGCAGCTCTTCCATGGTCCGGTCCACGCAGCCGCTGTCGCGTCGTCGCGTCAACGACCTGATGGGACGTTCGCGTTCGCGGACGGCCGAACGTTCTGGATCAGCGACGGCACTACTGTTGGAACTTCAAGGGCCTTCGATCTTTGCACCGTTACGCCATGCCTCCGGCTCATTCGCGAGATCGTCCCGTTTGCTTCGGGTTGGTTCTTCAGTGCCTATACAGATGCCCATGGCTTTGAACCTTGGTTCACGGACGGGACAGTCCAAGGCACACGTATCGTGCGTGATATCCGCCCCGGGGTGACAGGTTCCGAACCACGCGAGCTGCAAGTGCAGGGTGGACGTGTTTGGTTTGTGGCGAACGACGGGACGCATGGTGAAGAACTGTGGTCCAGTGACGGCAGCACAGTTGGCACGCAGCTCGTGCTCGATGCAGTCCCTGGTGAGGGAGGACTCGAACCGCGCTATCTCACGCCTGTCGGCGCGGAGTCTGTCTACTTCGCCGGGAAGGTCCCAGATCTCGGCGCGGAACTTTGTCGCGTGCATGCGCGAACTGGCCAGCTGTCTTTGGCTGCGGATCTACAGCCGGGTCCGGGTGCAAGTCGTCCCCACAATGATGATCCAGCACTCGTGCCTAGGCGTCTCTGTGTTGTCGGCAACGAAGTGATCTTCGCTGCTGATGATGGCGTGCACGGCCACGAACCTTTCGTTTGGAAGCACGGCGCGACGGCAACCGAATACGGTCACGCGTGTCGGGCTGGGCAACTCGAATCGCTGCAAGATCCGCACTTGGGGACGACGGTCACGTTTCGCCACACAGCAAACCCACCGAACTCTCGTCTCCACGTCTTGGGGCTCGGCTTGCCGGACTACGACGGGCTTCGACTGCCAGGTACTGCATGCGCGCTGCACCTCGACCCCAGTAGCTGGATCCATGTCGCTGTCAAGTCCACGTCAACGTGGAACCTTGCAGTGCCGATTCCAAGCAACCTAGCGTTGCTCGATGTCCGGATCGGTTGGCAAGCTCTTTCCCTGGAGGCATCGGCGCTTCGCTACGAAGCGTCGAACGCTGTCGAATGGGTGCTCGGTCGTTGACATGAATCTGTGACCGACTCACGCGTCCAATGAACTGGAACACGGGCAACTTGGTGGGAACAAACACTATGCAACTGATCTTGGGCTCAAAGAACTACTCCAGCTGGTCCCTCAGGGCCTGGCTCGCTGCGGTCCTCAGCGGACAGCCTTTCGACGAAGTCCTGATCCACTTCGACCAGGACTCGGATCGCGCAGAGCGCCTGCGGCATTCGCCTACGGGCAAGGTGCCGGCCCTCGAGGACGGCGGCATCCTTGTTTGGGACAGCTTGGCGATCAGCGAGTACTTGGCTGAGCGCTTCCCCTATGCTGGCCTCTGGCCAGAGGACCGCGCAGCGCGCGCTTGGGCGCGCGCGATCAGCGCCGAGATGCACTCGGGTTTTCAGGACCTGCGCCAGGAGCTGCCGATGAACATCCGCAAGCTAGTGCCTTGGCGCGAGCGCTCGGCGGGCACGATGGCGGACATCGCGCGCATTGATCGCATCTGGTCCGAGACCCGGGCGAAGTTTGGCAAGAAGATCGGTGGTCCCTTCCTGTTTGGGCGCCCCAGTTTGGCGGACGCCTTCTACGCGCCGGTCGTCGCGCGCTTCCAGACTTACCAGCCGCCGCTCTCGACTGAGGCTGGGACCTATGCAGAGGCAGCCTGGAATTGGGACCCCATGCGGACTTGGTGCGCCGCCGCCCGCACAGAGGGGCATGAGCTGCCGGCCTATGATGCCAAGGCTTGATACAACGGCCAGAGGACCACTGTTGGCGAAGCGTCAACGCCCATTCGTGCCGCCGAGCTTGACGTAAGTCTCGTATTGCGTGCCGAGGCGGCGGCGCAAGAACTGCTCGAGGCTGCCGTATTGCTTCATGCGGCGCTCGTGGTCGAGGCGTAGCCAATGGTTGCGCTCTTCGATCTCCTTGACGTCCGTGTGGCGCGCGAAGCCGTTGTCGTACGTCGTGCGCCCATACCACAGCTCACTGAGTGACAAGCGTTCGTAGACTGGCGCCGCGGTCGCGCGTTGCCATTCGACGACGAGCGAATCGCCCCAGTCGCGCAAGGTCTGTTGGCGACCTAGCGCTTGCTTTTGCGCGAGATCCGTCGCTCGCTCTCGCTGCAATTTTTGTTGAAGGGCTGTCAACTCTTTGCGCAAGTCCGGCGACTGTGTTCCTTGAAGCACCCGCTCGAGGGCCTCCGGACTACCGGGCCAACGCAGCGCGTACTTGGCGAGCACGTCGCCACGCCAGCGCTCGGCGATGGCACGTGCCATGCTCTCGTTGCCGACGCGGATGTGCTCGTCGATGGACGCGCGCTCGGCGGCATCGGCAGCCAAGCGCTCGCGCTGCGCGCGCGCGATTGCCGTCAGGTGCTCCCCGAGCCGCTCCTTCACGGCCGCCTGATTGGGCACAGTGCCGAGGCGGTCGAAGGCGTGGACGAGGCCCGCGATGCGATCGTCGACGCCGTCTTGGCGGTAGACCTTGACGAGGTCGTAGGTCCGGTCTTCGCAGTGCGCGATGAGCAAGTCGAGGGTCTCGCGGCCCTGTTGCACGGTCTGCGCTTCGACCGTGAGCCAGTGTTGCAGCGGTGTGCGCTTCGCGAAGTCGCCGCTCAGTAAGCCGAGTCGCTCGCGACCGTCAGCGCCGCGGCTCACGATGAGCCAAGCATCGTTGCCCGCATGGCTCGCGCCCCGCGAAGTCCACGCGATGGCACGGAGACCTAGATAGCCTTCAACGCCCGGACTCCAATCGCTTCCGTCGCTCTCGAGCAGGGCGAAGAGTCCGTTGCCGAGTCGGTGCACGAGCCGGCCACCGTGGCGCCCGACGGGGGAGAGGCGCGCGCCGCCCCCCGCGCTTCCCTTCCCCCCCGCGCGCGGGGCGACGACCGCCTCTTCGGCGCTGCGACGCCAGACAACGGCGCCGGGCAGCCCCCAACACGAGTCCGAAGCTCCGCGGAGCTCGGCGGCAACGCTGCCGTCCAGGCGCAGCACCGCGATCACGTGTTCCCCCGCCTTGTCCGCCGGCCGCACCCCGACCAGGAGCGGGGCCGCATGCACAGTCGTGAACGGCGTCGTCCAAACGCGACCGAGGCGACGGTCATCAACCTCACCTTCGCTCGTGCGGAAGCTGTAGCAAGCCTCGCCAGGCTCGCGCACGGCGAGCAGACGCGGGCTCAAGACGACGAGGTCCTGGTACTGAGCAGCGAGCAGTTCGCCCGTGCGACGATTCTGGCGCAGGCCGTAGCGACGCTGTTTCGGCTCACGCGACGTGGTCTCCGCGATCGTGCGCCAAAGGTCGGGGCAGGCCGGCATCGCCATGTCGCCGCGCGCGATCGGCGGCGCGGCGCAGGAAGTCACAAGTGCGAGGCTGCCACAGGTGCTCGCGAGGCGCCGGAGGCTTCGTAATGTCGGCATGCGACTCCTATCGGAAGGTTCGGGCCCTCCTGCTGAGGGTCCTTGCCAGCGTCCGAGGGCCAGCGTAGGACAGCTCTCCATGGACGCAGCCGAGCCGCTTCCCGACCCTTCCAATGGCTGGGAAGCTGCTGCCACCACGTCGCTGCCAACGCAGCGACATCGAGCATCGGCGTCGCCACGGTGCGAGCGTGGGCCGACACATTGCCGCTTGGCGCCACCCTCGACCTTGCCTGTGGGCCGGGCAGCGCGCGCTCGGCGCAGCTCGCCGATGGCCGCTTCGCGCTCTATGCGGTCGATGCGGCATCGAGCCTGGCACGTGCTTACGCGACGCGCTTTCCGCGTGCGCACGTCGAGGCGGCCGAAGCATCGAGCTACTTCTCAACAGGTCCTTCGACGCCTTGTTGGCGTGGGGCCTGCTCTTCTTGCACACGGCCGAAGCACGCTCGCGGCGCAACACGAAGACGAAGGACAGAACCACTACTGCGACACAGTAAAAGTAAAAGCGTGAGTCGACGGCTACCCGACCCTGCTCGTGCGCGCTCGTGCAGGGCGTGCAGGAAGGCGCTTCAGCCGCGCGCGACGCCGCGCTTCGCGCTCAGCGCCTCGTAGCAGCGGTCGAGGACCGCGCGCAGGGCCCAGGCGCGGCTCGCCGCTTCCTTCTCGGTCATGGCCTTCTTGCTGCCCTCGACGGCTCGCTTCTTGACGTCTGCCGGCACGGCCTCGGCGACGCCGATCGCGCGGCAAGCAAGCAAGTAGACGCTGGCGCACGACGCGGCGTCGCCCTGGTTGAAGAGCGGTGCGCCGACCTCGACCGCGAGCTCGATGAGGTCACGGGCGCGCTTGACCTTGGTCTGCTCTGCGTCTTCCTTGGCCTCGGGCAAGAGCACAGTGTCGATGATGTGGACGACGCCGTTCGAGGCGCGCACGTCGTTGACGACGACCTTGGCGTCGCCGACCAGGAGCTGACCGCTCTCGAGGCGGACCTGGAAACTCGTGCCTTCGAGCGTCTTGACGGTCTTTGCCCCGAGTGCTGCGCTCGCGTCGAGCGCGCTCGGCGCTGCGTGGGCCGTGAGGATGGCGACGAGCTTGGCCTTGTTGGCCGGATCGAGGAGTGCTTCGAGCGTCCCCTTGGGCAGCTTCGCGAAGGCCGCGTTCGTCGGCGCGAAGACCGTGAAGGGACCCTTGCCGCGCAAGGTGTCGACGAGCCCCGCGGCCTTGACCGCCGCGACGAGGGTCGTGAGCGCCTGGTTCTCGGCAGCCACGCTGACGATGTCCTGCTTGCTGCTCGAGGCCTGCGCTGCGAGGGGCGCGAGGGTGAAGGCAGCGGCCACTGCGGGGGTGCAAAGGGCGAGGAGAATCGTCGGAATCTTCATGAACTTTCCTGTTTGGTGGTCAGCGCGCAGGGGGGATCCGAGCGCGAAGGACGGTCTTGGGAGCGTTCCGCGTCTCGTTCAAGGGCAGCTGCTCATGACCTCGCTGTGTTCGAAGTCCGTGCTGTCCTCGCCGCCTTGCTGCCGCCTCGCCAGCACGTGCGCGCAACCACGACGCTCATGTCCGAGACCGCTTCCGGAAGTCGAGTCGCCCCAACGCAGCTGCGCCGCGTCCTCGCGATCGCGGCCGTCGTCTTGCTGGCGAACATCCTCGCCTTCGGGTCGACGCTCGGAGCTGACTACCTCGCCGACGACTTCGGCCTCATCGCGCGGGCGACGACGCACCTAGCTGCAGAAGAAGGCCCTTGGCGCAGCTTCTTCCAAGACCAGGTGGCATCACGCGCCGACCAGCTCACGCGCTTCTGGCGACCGGTCTACGAAGCGAGCTTCCTCGTCGACGCGGCCCTCTTCGGCGACGAGGCCTTCGGCTCGCGCCTGATCAACCTTGGCCTCCACACTTGCGTCGCCGTCCTCGTCGGCGTCCTCGCCTTGATGCTCGGTGTGAGCTTCGGGACGTCGGCCTTTGCTGCCGTGCTCTTCGCCGTCTGGCCCTCGCACGCCGAAGCGGTGGCCTGGGTCACTGCGCGCTGCGACCTGCTAGCGGGCTCCTTCTCTCTGTTCGCGATCGTGGCGGCACTGCGGGCAGCCCGACACCGCGGCACCGCGAACGCTGCTTGGCGGCTCCTGTCGTTGCTCGCTTTCGCGGCTGGCCTGCTCACCAAGGAGTGGGCCTTGGCCGTCCTACCGATGCTCGTGCTCGCGAACGGCTCCCTACGGCGCAGCGGACCCGAAGTAACGCTCGCTGGCTGCTGGTTCTTCGTACGCTGGAACCTGCTCGGCACAGCGGTCGGTGGCTACAAATGGACCCCGGAGTCGCTCGCCGCCGGCAGCACGCAGGTCCGCGACTTCGCGCTCGCCGTCGTGGCGCCATTGCGCGCAGACCTCATCGCCGGCGCAGGCCTGCCTCGCGCGGTCCTCTTCTGCGTCGCTGGCCTCGTGATCTGCTGCAGCGTCGTGGCTTGGCGCGCGCGGCCGCGGCTCGGCTTCGCCGCGACGCTTTGGACAGTGCTCGCCACCGCCATCCACGCCCTCGCACCCTTCGACGCGACGAACTTCGAAGGCGCACGCATGCTCTACGCTCCGGCCATCGGCATCGCGCTGCTCGTCGCGATCGGCAGTAGCCATGCGCTCGCACAAGGGCTCGCGCGTTGGGACGCACGACGGCGCTTGGCGCGCGCCTTCACGATGGCTTGCGTCGGCGTCGCGGCGATGGCGCTGCTGCACATCCAAGCAAAACCCTATGTCGAAGCGAGCCAAGTCATGCGCCGCCTGCGCAGCGACATCACCCGCCTCGTCGACGAGCACGAGAGCGGAACCATCGAGATCCGCGAAGTGCCGCACACGCAGCGCGGCGCGCAAGTCGCGGCGGCGATCGAGAACATCGACGCAGCTCCCTTCGTGCCCGCGCACGGCCGCGGCCGCCTCCGAATCTTGAGCGACCGGGCCGGGATCGCGACCCTGCTCTCCGACCTCGAGCACGCGCTCGCCCCCGATGCACCTGTGCACCGCTATGTCTTCACAGACGCTGCGACTTTGCCCTTGGGACTGCGGCAAACGACGGTCCCGCGTGACGCAGCGCAGCCCGCGTCCACGGCCGAAGAGATCGAAGTCGAAGCGACGGACAGCGCCTGGCTCCTTCGCTTCCGCGGCGAAGCGGGATTGCGCTGGTGGCTGCTCGGACCCGGCGCCGAGGCGGCCATCGACTGCGGCGCGTCGGGCACGCTGCGTGTGCTGCCGCTCAGGGTCGTGGCCCACGGCAGCTTCGATGCAGAAGGCAGGTCACGCGCGCGCTTACCGCGGGCCACAGACTCCTCGGTCGAAGCCTACGTCCAGGTCGCCTTGCAGGTGCGCGGCGCTGAAGAGCGCGTCCGCTGCCAGCTCGGCGCAGCTGCCGCCCTCCGTACTCCTTCCTCCAAGTAGGCGCAAGTAGACGAGTAGATCTCTGCCTTGGTTTGCGGCCACGCTTCTAGCTCGCCGACGACCCTGTTAACCTCTGCCCCCCATGGATCACTCTCGTCCCTACCGGGAACTCACGCCCGCGGCGATCATCTCGGGCATCCTCCTCGGGGCGGTGCTCAACATGGGCATTTGCTTCGCGGGCTTGCAGATCGGCTTCACGATCGTTGGTAGCGCGGTGGCGGCCGTGCTTGGCTTCGGAATCCTGCGCGGCTTGCTCGGCAAGGGGTCCATCCTCGAGGTCAACATCTTCCAGACCGTCGCCTCGGGCGTGAACACGGTCAACGCGGGCGTCATCTTCACCGTGCCCGTGCTCTTCTTGCTCGGCCTGCAAGACGAGATGAACATCCCGGCGCTCTTGATCGCGACGATCGCGGGGTCCTTGCTCGGCTGTGTCCTCATCATCCCGCTGCGCAAGCAGATCATCGACTACGAGCGCCTGCGCTTCCCCGAGGGCGTGGCGGTCGCGTCCATCCTCAAGTCGCCAGGGGCGGGCATGCGCAAGTCGCAGTTGCTCTTGCTCGGCGTCGTGGTCTCGGCGGTGATCACGCTGCTGACCAAGGACCTCTTTGGCGCGCCCGTGCTGCACGAGAAACTCGACGTCGGTTCGTGGCTCGGCATTCCTGCGACCTTCAGCTTCTGGTTCGCGGTCTCGACCTTGTCGCTCGGCGCGGGCTTCCTCGCCGGGCGCGGCGGCCTCGTCGTGCTCTATGGCACCATCCTCAACTACTGGATCCTGATCCCGGCGGCGATCGCCTTCGGTTGGCTGCCACCGAACCTCGCAGCTGAGACGCAGGAGGCGCTCGGCAAGGGCTTACTCGGCCTCGAGCACGGCGACATGGCCGAGGGCTTCTTCGGTGCCTTCGCCAAGTTCACGTCGCGTCACGTCGGCATCGGCATGATCCTCGGCGGCGCGATCGCTGGCATCATCGTCGCAGCACCGGCGCTCAAGGCCGCCATCCAGAGCTTGCGCAAGAGTTCGGGCCCGGACGGCGAACGCGAAGAAGCGCCGTTCTCGCTGATCACCTCGGCGTCGGTCATCGGCCTGATCGGCATCTTCGTCGCGACCTATCTCGCCGGCGGCGGCAAGGTCTCGATCCTCCAGGCCGCCCTCTGCACGCTCGCAGGCGGCCTCTGGATGTGGCTCGCCGGCCTTGTCGTCGCGCAGACGACCGGCCGCACCGATTGGTCGCCGCTGTCGGGCCTCGCCCTGATCGCGATCGCCATCATGATGGGCATCCTCGGCACCGAGCGCGCGATGATCGTGCCAGCCGTCACGGTCGGCGCGGCCATCTGCGTCGCGACCTCGATGTGCGCCGACATGATGGCCGACCTCAAGACCGGCTACCTCGTCGGCAGCAAGCCGATCAAGCAGCAACTCGCGCAGATCTCCGTCTCGTGGATCGGGCCAGGCATTGCGCTCTTCACGGTCCTCTTGCTGTGGAAGGCCTACGCCTTCGGACCCAACCAAGCCGCCATCCTGCACGAGCGCGCGGTCGCCGCCGGTGGCGCAGTACTCGAAGAGTGGACCAAGAACGGCGGCAGCGCCGACAAGCTCGCGACCGGTGTGCCGACACTCGGCGCCCCGCAGGCCGGCGCGCTGGAGTCGGCAATCAAGATCGTCCAGTCGGGCGACGTCCCCCTCGGCAAGTATGCGACCGGGGCGATCGCCGGCCTCGCCGTCTCGCTTCTGGTCTCGCCCGGCATCGGCGTCATGGTCGGGCTTTCGCTCTACCTTCCCTTTGAATACATGATCGTCTTCGGCATCGGCGGCCTACTGTCGCTGCTCTTCATGCGACTCAAGGGGGCTCACTGGATCGAGGACAACGGCGTGCCTGTGGCCGCCGGCCTCATCGTCGGGGACGCCCTCGTCAACGTCGTAGTCGCCGTCATCAAGGTCGGCAAGGAGATGTTCTGATGGCTCTGCGCGCCATATTCGTAATCGCCTTCTGCGCCATGATCTTGGGTGCCGCGGGCTTCTCGAAAGAGATCGAGCCGATGGCCTGGCCGCTCTACCTCGGCGGCTTCGCGGTCACGATGCTGAGTGGCTTCTTGATGCGCGCAAAGGCAAAGCTCGCAACCGGAGATGGGGCTGCCGAGAGCACGAGCTTCGCGTCGCTGAAGTCGACGGTCACAGAGATCCGCGACGCCGTGAAGACCATCGAAGCCGAAGCCCCGCGCTGCGATCGCACGACGCTCCTCGCCCGCCTCGACGACGTGCTGACCAACTGTGCCCTGCTCGGCCAGCGCAACGAGGAGTACATGAAGGCGCTCGGCCCCGAGCGCTACGTCGCGGTCTGGGACGGCTTCGCGACCGCCGAGCGCCTGCTCGCGCGCGCGTGGTCGATGACGGCCGACGGCTACCAGAGCGAAGCGCAGCTCGAGTTGCCAAGGGCCCGCGCCGCCCTCGAGCGCGCGACCGCCGGAGCTTGACGCCCGGCGCGTGAGGAACAGCGCGTGACGAACCGCGCGTGACGACTTCGACACGATCCAACGACGGAGGTGGACCAACGTGCTGGACCGCAACTGGGCTTCGCTCTTCGCGACCCTCTTTCTGACGACGTCGCTCTGCGCCCAGACTTGGCCGCAGTACCACGGTCCGGACGGCTCGCGCAGAGTCACCGGCGCGATCGACGCGCAACAGCTCGACGCTGCTGACAATGCCCCGCTCTGGGTCGTGCCGACGACGAAGGGCTTCAGCTCCTTCGTCGTGCACGACGGGCGCGCCTACACCCTCGAAGCGCGTAGCGACCAGGAGTGCTGCGTCGCCCGCGATGCCAAGACCGGTACTGAGCTCTGGGTTCGCGAACTCGGCAAGGTGAAGTACGACGGCGGCGGCGACGCGGGTACGCCGGACAACAGCGGCGGTGACGGACCGCGGAGCACGCCGAGCTGCGACGCGGACCGCGTCTACGTCTTCGACGCCCAGCTCGTGCTCCATTGCCTCGACGCCAAGGACGGCAGCGTCGTTTTTCAGAAGGACCTCGTCGCCGACCACGGTGCCGTCAACATCCGCTGGCAGAACGCCGCGAGTCCGCTCGTCGAGGGCCGGGCCGTCTTCGTCGCCGGCGGCGGCCCGGGCGCTTCGCTGCTCGCCTTCGACAAGAAGAGCGGCGACCTCCTCTGGAAGGGTCACGACGAGAAGATCACGCACGCGACACCGATCGCAGCGACCCTGCATGGCGAGCGCCAAGTGATCTTCTACACCCAGGCAGGCCTCGTCGCGGTCCGGCCCGACAACGGCGAGCTGCGCTGGCGCGCGAGCTATCCGTTTCAGATCTCGAGCGCGGCGTCGCCCATCGTCGACGGCTCGCTCGTCTACGTGTCCGCCGGCTACGGCGTCGGCGCCGCGGTCTTCGAGGTCCTGCGCGACGATGAAGGCGCCTTCGACGTCCAGCTGCTCTGGCGCAAGCCGAACAAGCTCATGAACCACTGGAGCACGCCGCTCGTGAAGGACGGCCACCTCTACGGCATGTTCAGCTTCAAGAAGTACGGCAAGGGCCCGCTGGCCTGCGTGGACCTGCGCAGCGGCGAGACGCGCTGGTCGCAGGAAGGCTTCGGTCCGGGCAACTGCATCCTCGTCGGCACGACGCTCGTCGCCCTCAGCGACAAGGGCGAGGTCGTCCTCGCCGACGCGAGCCCCGAGGGCTACCACGAGCTCGCGCGGCGCGACGTCTTGAAGGGCAAGTGCTGGTCGCAGCCTGCCTTCGCCGACGGCAAGCTCTACGTGCGCAGCACGAGCGAAGGTGCTTGCATCGCGCTCACGGCCCCAGCTAAGCCAGTCAAGAACGAGGGTCGCTGACCATGCTGCCGCTCGAGCTCTTCCTCTTCGACATGGCGGGCACGACGGTCCGCGACGATGATCACGTTCTCGAGGCCTTCGCGCGAACCGCGCAGGGCGCCGGACTCGACCTCGAGCGGAGCTGGCTGCTCCCGCGCATGGGCTTGCACAAGGAAGCGGTCTTCCGCGAACTCCTCGAGGTCGCAGGAAGGAGCAGCGACGCAGCACCATCGCTCGCACGCGCCTTCGAGGACGCGATCGAGGACGTCTTTCGCGAGCGTCCCGCATCCCCGCTGCCCGGCGCCGTCGAGCTCTTGAACGCGCTCGAGCAGGCAGGCGTGCGGGTCGGTTTCACGACGGGCTTCTCGCGGCGCACAGCCGATGGCATCTTGCACGCCCTCGGCTGGCAAGAGCGCCTGTCCGTCTGCTCCGATGAGGTCGCACAGGGCCGCCCTGCGCCGGACCTCATCTTCGAAGCCATGCGCCGCGCTGGCGTCGATGACGCCAACCGCGTCGGGACCTGCGGCGACACGCCGTCGGACCTCGGAGCGGGCGCCAACGCCGGCTGCGCGATCGTCGTTGGCGTCGGCCACGGCACCCACGACCTCGCGTCCCTCGCGCCCCATCCACACACCCACCTCTTTCCGGACCTCGAGGGGCTGCGCGCCTTGCTCGAAGTCTGAGCGACGAGCGCTGCGCTCAGAGCGAGACGAAGACCCAGGCAGCGCGCGCCGCCCGCCCTGCGCGCTCGGCCGTGCGCCTCGAAGCGTGGTTCGAAGCATCGATCGTGCCCCAGATCAAGGCCGGTCCGAAGCGCGCAGCGACTTCGCGAGCCAAGAGCCGCTGTGCCGCCACCGCGAGCCCACGACCCTGGTGTCGGCGAAGCAACACCTCTTCGATCACGGCTTGGCCTTCGAAGAGCCGCTCAGCGTCCTTCGCCGTACCGAGGACCCCGACGCGCTCCCCCGAAGCCGTGATGAAGGCGAGGACGCCCGTCTCGACGCAGTCTGCAAGCGCGTCCAGCTGGGCCGCGTGGACGCGTGAGACGAGCTCCGGCGCGTAGGCAGCCAAGTCCGCGTAGCCGGCCTCGACCAAGGCCGAGACTTCGTCGACGTCGCTCTCGGTGCAGACCTCGAGGGCGCAAGCCGGAGTGCTCGGCCCCGACGCCGCGACCTCGTCGGCCCACCCGGCGTGAAAGAACTGGTCGACGACGTCCTCTGGCTGGAGCCGAAGCACGTCCGCCTCGAAGACACGCAGCCTTCGCGGCGCAAAGCGCGCATAGGCAGCGCAAGCCGCCTCGCAAAGCTCGGTCGCGACGCGGCGCCAAGGAGCCGTCACCGCGATCACGTCCACGAAGGGTTGCCTGACATCGCCACCGAAGAAGCGCAGCCCGATGAGGGCCGCTTCGCTAGCCCCGACCGGCACGACGCACTGCAGGTAGTCGCGAGCGTCGGCACCAGCGACCGGACAAGCAGCGTGGAAGCGACGTCCGAAGTCGAGGTCCGTGCAGCGCGCGAGCTGCTCGCGCACGAAGCAACGCGCGCGGCGCTCGAGCTGTCCTGCGTCGAGCCCCGCATGGCCCTCGAGCAAAAAGCGCGGTGCCGCGCGCAGCAGCACCGACAGCCACGCAGCCTCACGCTCGGCGCCTTCGTCCTTCAGGCTCTCGTTCATCGCGCTCTCGATGACCGAGCCGCCCCCCGCCGCGACGCCCTCAGGACCTCAAACGACCGACGGATCGAAGAGAACCCGCGGCACATAGGCGAGGGCAGCCGCACCGAAGAGCTGCTCGTAGTTGTTCGCCTTCGACCATAGCTTGCGCCCGTGCTCGAGGAAGCGTCGTTGCAGACGTCGTCCCTCGTCGCGCGACGCCCGCACGCCCGCACCGTGCAGACTCGCGACAAAGCTGTCGAGGTAGCGCGCCATCGTATGGTCGACGCTGAAGTCCTCGGGCACGACCCCGCGCACCGCGATCATCGCTTCGCTCGCGAAGGGCGCGAGCCCATGCTCGAGCACGTCGCCGCTGTCTTGCAGCTCGAGCGCGAGGCCGCGCAGCTCCGGATACTCGGTGCTCGAACAGCAGATGTCGAGCAAGAGCGCGTCCCAAGTGTTGTCGATCGCAAGCGCTTCGAGGAAGAAGATCGGCGCGCTGCGGCCCGGATCGGGCAAGGCGAGAATCGACACGCTCTCGAAGGACCCGTCGAAGCTCGTGCCGCGCAGGATCGCAACCCGCGAGAGCGGGCCTTGGCCGACGAAGTGCCGTGCATCGACGCCGACGCGCTCAGCGTTCCAGTCCGTCTCGAGCACCGCCTCGTCACTCGCGAGCGGGATCTCGCGCAGCGAAAGACCTTCGAGCAAGACCTCCTCGACGTGCTCCATGAAGAAGTCGATGCGCAGCGCGAGCAAGGGTGCGCTCGGCACGTAGCGCGCGTGCAGTTGGGTGGTCCCGGTCATGCTTCGTCCTCGAGCAGTTCCTTGGCGATCTTGATGTAGTGTTGGGCCGGTATCGACTCGGGCTCCGACACGACGACCGGCAGGCCTTGGAGCAGCGCGTAGCCGACGATCGAGTCGTAGGGGATGGCGTGCTCGAACATCTTCGACCCGAAGCGATTGCGCAGGCCGCGCTCCCAGCGCCCGCCGATCTCCTCGCCTTGCGGAAGCGTGAGCACGATGCCGCGCAAGTTCGGTGCGAGGCCGACGCTGTCGAGGCGGCGGATGTCGTGCAAGAAGCCGGGAAGCGTGCGGTAGGAGAGCGGCTCGGCGCGGATCACGAGCAGGAGCTCCTTTGCATTCGCGAGCAGGTCACGCGACTTCGCGCCGGCGTAGGGCGGCGAGTCGACGAGGATGACGTCATAGGGCTCGTCGAAGTCACGCTCGGCGAGGGCGCGCAACCAGTCACCGAGCTTGGGATCGCCGCGGAAGTCGTCGGGCGTGCACGGCAGGACGTCGAGGTTGGGTTCGACATCGGTCAGGATGGCGTCGCTCTTACCCTCGGCAGCGCGCTTCAAGCCGCAGCTGCGCGGAACCTCGAGGTGCAAGGACGCCGCGATGCTGCTGACCGGGTCGACGTCGACGATGAGAACACGCTTACCGAGCTCGGCGCAGGCCACGCCGAGGTTGATCGTCGTCGTCGTCTTGCCGACACCGCCCTTCTGACTTCCGACCATGATGGTCCGGGTCGCTCGCTCTTCGAGGGCCCTCTGCTCGTGCAGTGAACGCGTCGCGCCGTGACTCATGACAGTTCTCCTCGGCCATCCGCCGAAGCCGTGGGATTCTTCAAGATTGGATTCTGGTCGGCGCTGCCACTCGAGGCCGTTTGGACCATGGAGGCGAAGAGGCGCAAGAGCGACGCAGCACGCGGGTTGATACCGCAGTGCGCGACGAGGCCATCGCCGCAGTCGAGGTCGAGGACGACGCCCAAGCCGAGCAAACCGAGCTCTTCGCCGAGCGTCGCAGCTTGGGCGACCGCGCGGTCGAGATACAGACAGGCCTCCTGCGGACGTCCCAGCGCAAGCGCGAGGACGCCGGCGAGGAAGCACGCGTCCGACGAAGTCGAGTTCGCAGCGAGCACCGCGAGCGCGTCCGTATAGCGCCGCTGGAGGAAGGCACGCAGTCCGACGCCGAGCGCCCCGTGACCGTGACCGAGGAGCTCAACGACTTGGCCGGTCTCGAGCGAAGTCGCGGCGCGCGGTTCCGACACCGCCGCGCTCACGCTCGTCGCCGCGCTCGAGCAGACCTCGCTGTAGACGACGCCCTTCTGCACGAGTACGGTCGCTGCCGGCCTGGCGAGCTTGCCTGGCCGCAGCACGCGGCCTTCCTCGCACGGGAACTCCGTGCCGAGGGGCTCGAAGCGCAGACGCAAGCCCAAGGCCGCGACTTCACTCTGTAGCCCGAGGGCTGCCGCCGCTCTGCGCGCATCGACCGTGAGCTCGAAGTCGTGGCGGATCCACCAGTCTTCCTCGAAGGACGTGATCTGCTCTTCGATCGTCGCGAGGACCTCGAGCAAGACGTCGACGGCCGGAGCGCGCACTTCACCGGTCGCGAGTTGCCGCGCCCAGCTCACGAGACCTTCACTCGCGCAAGCGGCGCGTGCGATCGCTTCGCTGCGCGCCGCGCCCGCGTCGAGCAGCGACATCAAGATGTGCAGGACTTGGCGACCGCCGCCGGTCGCGTCGAGCGTCTCGCGAGCGAGGTCGAGGATGCCGTCGCTGTCCTCGTCATCGCGCAGCGTCTCGAGCAGCTCGTGGCAGCGGCCGACGAGCTCGGAGAACTCCGCCCCACCACAGCCATCGAAGAGCACGAGGTCGACGCCATGCCAGCCTGCAAAGTGCTCGTCGTCGGGCCTTGCGAAGCGCAGCTTGCCCCCGCCACGCACGCCCGGCGTCAATGCCGAACCGACGAGGACGACCTTGCGGCCGAGGATGCTCGTCATCCAAGCGACGATGAGGGCAGCGGCCGTGAGCGACGCCTCGTCCTCGGCGAGGTCGGAGACCGCGAGCACATAGGTATCGACTTCGTCGAAGGGCACCCGCGCTTGGTCGCCCTTCGCCTCGGTCGCGGCCTGGATGCCGAAGACGCCCTCCTCGATGCGATCGGCGACGCGGCAGTAGACATCGAACGCGGCGCCTCGCGGCAGTTGCGCACCGGGCTGCATGGCCCAGTCCGCCACTTCCTGCTGCCACGGCACAGGCTCGCCAAAGCAAAGCTGACCGAGCTGCTGACGAATCTCGGGCCAGATTCCAGCCTGCAGCGGATCGGTCGCGCAGTAGAGATTGACGAGGACACCGAAGTGATCGAAGCGCGCCCCGCGCGCCTCGGCGGCCCGCAGGGCGTGGATCGCCGCTGGGATCGTGCGGATGGCGAGCGGGTCGGGCAGCACTGTCAGCAGAACAGCGTCCGATGCGTCGAGGACAGCGTCGCAGCCCTGCTCGAGCAGCGGCGGCGTGTCGACGAGCACGAGATCGGGCGCGAAGTCGATGCAGTCCGCCATCGCCGTCATCCGTGAGGCAACACGCACGTTCGAGGCCGCCTCGATCAGGGTCGTCCCGTCGCCGGGCGTCGCGCTGAAGAGCTGAAGGGTCCGCGTCGCACGCGCATCGAGGACGAGGACGCGGCGCCCCCGCTCACCGAGGATGGTTGCGAGCGCGAGGGTCGCGACGCTGCGGCCGGTGCCGCCCTTGTGGCTCGAGAGCGAGAGGACGAAGGGCTTCGTGCCCGCGCGCTCACAGCCAAGCGTGAGCTCGGCGAGGAAGGCCGCGCCGCCTTCACCGGCCGACCTGGTGTCGACCAGTTCGGAGCGATCGGCAGCGTATCCGCGCGTGGACGACGCGGCGACGCCCCGCGCGCCTGCGGTCTCGATGTCGGGCTCTTCGAAGATGCGCGGCGCGAGCTCACGGGCAAGACGCGCATAGGCATCGCCCGCCGCACCCTCGGGCACGGGCCCGCCGAGCAGGCCCCATTCGACGAACTCGTCCTGCAAGGGAATCGGTGTCTCGAGGCAGAAGTCGCCGAGACGCTCGCGCAGGTCGCGGACCATGTCGCGCTGCAACGGATCGTCGGCGTCGTAGACCGAGACGCAGATACCGAGGAGTTCGAGTTCGGCGTTGACGCGCTTCGCGTCGACGAGGGCGCGCGTAGCACCCGGGATCGTGCGGAAGGCCAAGGGATCGGGCAAGGTCGTCAGCAGCACGCCATCGGCGCGTTCGCAGAGCTCGCGCGATGCCGCCTCGAAGATCGGCGGCGCGTCGACCATAACGAGGTCGTAGCGGGCGTCGTCAGCGTCGGCCGCGGTCTGCCCGAGGGTGACGCCTGGGAAGAGTTCGCGCTTCCCGCCCTGCGAGAAGAGGTGCAGCGTCTTCGTGACGTTGGCGTCCAGCAAAAGGACGCGCTTCCCGAGTGCCGCGAAGGCCGCGCCGAGCGCGAGGGTCGTGGTCGTGCGCCCCGTGCCGCCCTTGTGGCTCGCGACGACGAGGCGGTACGGCGCGCGGCGCTGCGGCCCGCGTTCGCGCTCGCTCGAGAGGAGCGCCACCTCTTCGGCCGACTCCTGTGGAGCCCGCTCCGTAGCGTCTGCGACTTCGAGCCCGAGGTCGGCGGCGAGCTCCTCGACGAGGCGGTCATGGGCCTTGCCATAGGCGCCGCGTGGCAGCTCGCCCTTGGCGTCCATCGACCAGTCAGCAACGTCCTTCTGCCACGGAAGCGGAGGCTCGAGACAGAGTTCGCCGAGCCGCGAGCGCAGCGTGTCGAGCATCTCGAGCTGGAGCGGATCGTCGCTCTTGTAGATCGAGACGACGATGCCGAGGAAGCTCAAGTCGTCGTGCAAGGCGAGCACTTCCTTGAGCACACTCGTCGCGCCCGGGATCGTGCGGATCGCGAGCGGATCGGGCAGGGTCGTCAGGATGACGCCGTGCGCGCGACCGATGAAGGCGTCAGCGCCGCGATCGAAGAGCGGCGGACAGTCGAGGATGACGTAGTCGACGCCGAGGCGGGCAGCCTCGCCGGGTCGACCCGTGCCGACGTAGACGCTCGGCAAGAGCTCGCGCTCTTCGATCGGAGCACCTTGCTTGTCGGCGCCGAGCAAGAGCTCCAAGGTCGGCGTGACGTTGCCGTCGATCAAGAGAACGCGCTTGCCGCGGTCGGCGATGGCGCGAGCCATGCCGATCGCCGTCATCGTGCGGCCCGTGCCGCCCTTGTGGCTCGCGATCGCGAGGACGTAGGGGTGTGGGCTCATGCTTGCCACCGCAGTGTGGACATTACCGTCGCGACGCTCGGTGCGTGCAGGCTCTCGAGGTCGCCGCTGTCGCCCATGATCCTGTCGCTCGGGGCGCTGTCGCTCGGGGCGCCAACGGCCTGCACGATCTTGCTCTCGGTCTGCGGCCGCCCTTCGGCAAAGGCCATCCAGTCGATCGAGTCGACGTGGCGGCGTGGAGCCGAGCGTGGCTGGACGACGCGGCCGCGACGCGCAGAACGGGCCGCTGGCTGCCCACGCTTGCGGTCCCGGCCATCCTGCCCGTCGGCGCTCCTGCTCGTACTGTCGCTCACGCTGGTGCTCGCGGTCTCGACCTCGTCTTCGCCGTCCCAGAGCAGCCAATCGAGGAAGCGTCGCAGCAAGCCGCGACGACGATCTTCGTGTCGAAGGCCTTCGTTGCCCATGTCCTTGTCGCTCGTCATCGGATCACGCACGCGGGTCCGCGCTCCCTCGGATTCGAAGCAAGACGTCATCGAGCTTCGCGCTCTGCGGCGCTTCGACCGCAACGAGGCGCTCCTTGGCCGTTACGAGCAGGCGCTGCGCTGCCCCTCGACTTGTTGATGGCGCATCCTCGATGTGCACGGCATCGAGCTCGGTGCGCGCGAGCGCCTCCAAGGCCTCGACCACGACTCCGCCAACGAAGGCGCTGCACGGCGGCGACTCCCCACAGCTGACGTCGACGAAGACGATGCCCTCGTCCGCGAGTTCGATGTCCAGACTCACTTCACCGAAGCCGCAATCGCGGCACTGTCCCGCGAGGACCTGGCGAAACTGGACCAGGGCTAGGGCTTCGATCGGTGCTTCGTAGCAAGTCTCGACGACCGTGCAGAGCTCTTCGAAGAAGTTCTTTCCAAAGGCCCGCCCCATGTCGAAGACCGGGCGCGGTGAAGGCGAGGCGTCGGCGAGCTCAGCGAGCCACGCCTCGAAGATGGCCCCCTCGAAAGACAAGAGGCGCAAGCCCGAGTCGGTGCGCAGGCAGCCGCTCACGTCGCGGCTCACGCGCTCGTCGAGCCTCGGCGGGTAAGCGCGGTGCAGGGGTCGCTTGCGCAGCTTCATCATCGTGCGACCCGCGCGTCTTCGAGTTGTGAGAAGTCACCGAGCACCATCACTACCTCGTCGAGGTAGGGCTTGGCGAAGTCGAAGGTGATGCCCGACAAGGCATGTTGCAGCTCGTCGCGCAGAGTCCCGTAGACATCACGCACGAAGGACGGCGTGAAACCGAGGGCGCGCAGCACCTGGCGGTGTGGGATCAAGAGACGGTCGCGCAAGTACTGGATATCGTCGATGAGCACGGCTTGGGCAACACAACGAAGCGTGAGCTGCAGGTCGCGGCTCGTGTGCTCGTAGCCGTGCTCGTGGAAGTCATCGAGCTGCGGGTAGTGCGAACGCACGGTGCGCATCGTCGCGTCCAAGACCTTGGTCTCGCAGCGTTCGATCTCCTGCTCGAGGGCGATGCGGCAGTGCACCGAACCCGCATACTCGAGGATGCGCTCGCGCTCGCTTTGCAGCAGGTAGCGTCGATCGCAACCGCGGACGATCTTCGAGATCTTGTCGTTCATCGCATCACCAAGAGATCTTGTGCAAGTAGTGTTGGTCGCGGTCTTCGGGCAGCTTGGTCGAGGCTTCGACTTCGTCGACCGCGAGCGCCGGCGCAGCTGCCTGCCCCGTCCACGGCAGACCGGCGAAGAAGGACCCGACGGCGACGCGTTCTCTCGAAGAGCGCAGCGTCGTCGTTGACGCGCGCGATGCGGCGCTGCCGGTCGACGCGGCGCGCATGCCGCGCGCAGGTCCCAAGAGGTCGAAGAGCAAGCCCGTCTCTTCGAGGTCGTCGAGGAAGTCACCGTCGTTCATCGTTGTCCTCCGCGTAACTCGCCGTGTGGCCTGTGATCGCGCTGTCGAGCCCCTCGCCGAGCAGGACCGCCTCGCGGAGCGTCGCCATGTGCAAAGGGCCGCCGATCGCGATCGTCCACAGCTCGGCGTCGGCGTCGCTGCACGACACGTCGACCGCAGCGAGCTCACGTGATGCCAGCGACGAAAAGAACGCAGCGAGCTTGCCCGCGACGTGCTCGACGAGGACCCGCGCCGACGCATGGTCGAAGCCCCCGACGCGACCACGCGCGAGGAGGACACCGAGCCCTGCGTGCTGCCGTTCGACGGTCCATGCTCCCAAGCCACGCTCACGCAGCTCGAAGAGCCAGTGTTCGACGACGAGATCGAAGGGCAAGTCCGCGACGGCGCGCCCGTGCAGCTCTTCGAGCACACGACAAAAGGCCGGCATCGTCTTCTCGCCTAGCGCGCGACCGACGCGGTGGAAGGCCGCCTGGCCGCTCTTCTCGTCGCAGCAGCGCGCGATGGCTGCCGGCAGGCGCGCGTCCATGAGGCGGCGCTCGCCCGTCTCCGTCCGCACGGCGAGCGCGTTCGACGCATCGATCAAGAGAGCCGAGTAGCCATGGATCTCGCTCATGCTTCGTCCTCCGGCTTGCGCTGCGTGCGTTGACCCTTGCGAAAGCTCTGGGTGAGCTCGGCGCGCATCGCGTCGAGGGCCGAAGCGGTCGCCTTGGTCGAGACCTCGGCGGCGTCGGCAGGACGCCGCGTCGACTTGGTGCTGCGTCGCCGCTCTTGGTCGCGCGCGTCGGTCGGAAAGCCGCCGTCGCTCTCGTCGAGCCAGTCGAGCTTCTGATCGATCTCGGCGCGGACACCGCCCTGCATCGACGCATCCTCGACGTCGCCGAGCTCCTCGGGCGCGTCTTCGATGGCCTCGTGCAGCATGCGACCCACCACGAAGAGCAACTCGGAGTGGCACGAGAAGCGCGTGCTCGGATCAAAGGCCATGCAGCGCTCGAGCACCGTGACGAGCTTCGGCGCGTGACCTGCCTGCAAGAGCTTTCCGAACTGGTCGAAGCTCTCCGCCGCCGTGCGCGGGCGATGAGGCTCGAAGCCCGCGATCATGCGGAAGAGCAAGGAGCCGAGCGCATAGACTTCGCTGGCCACCGTCACCGGCCCGCTGTCCAACTCCGGTGCACGGTAACCCGAAGGCGTTCCCGGCAAGCCCCAGTCGAGCACGGTCACGTGGGCGTCGGCGCCGAGGAAGACGTTCTGCGCGCAGAGCCCCGGATGCAGGAGACCCGCGCTGCCGACCGCGGCCAGGATGCCGGTGACCTCGAGGACGACGCGCAGCGCCGATCGCGCCTTGAAAGCGCCGATGCCCGCCGCAAACGACTCGAGCGTCGAACCGTAGAGCGGCGCGAAGATCGCATGCGCGAAGGGCTCGAGCCCCCCACCCGTCATGTGGACCATGCCTCGCAGACCGCCACGCGCGAGGATCGGCGCGTGGGTGTCGAACCAGGCTATGCCTGGGTCCTCGAGCGTCTTGAAGATGCAAACATCCAGGCTCTTCTTGTCGACGGCGAGGAAGGCCTTGCCATGGGCACCGAATTCCGTGCACGCCGCGAAGCGGAGGCCGAGCATCTCGCCTCCCTCGGTCGGCACAGCAGTTCTTGCTTCGTCTTGGATCTGCGTGGACATGCGCTCGCGTGGGGCAAAGGCCCTTCGCGTCTTCGGCCAGGTCGTAAAGACGACCGAAGCCCTTCATGCGCCATGTTTCGCGGCTCGATGCCAGCGCGGGATCGACGGCAGCTCGCCGTGGTCGCGCGGCGTTGCGACGGCCGCGCCGTCGCTCAAAGCGCGTCGAAGAGCGCTCGCAGCTCGCTGCCGATCCGTCCGTTGCTCGCTAGCACCTGGCGGTCCCAGAGCGGGCTCTTGCCGGTCTCGAGCACGTCGATGCTGCCCCCCGCCCCGAGAACGAGGGCGGTGGCCGCCGCGACGTCGTAGGGCGCCAAGTCCTTCTCCCAGTAAGCGTCGTAGATGCCTGCCGCGACGAAGGCGAGGTCGAGCGCCGCCGACCCACAACGACGGATGCCGCGCGCTTCCATCAAGGCCGCGGTGAAGCGCTCGACGTTGGTGTCCGCGCCCTTTTCGTTGCGTCCATAACTGAAACCGGTCGCGACGACAGCGTTCCGCACCGCGGTCGTCGTCGAGACCGAGAGCTTGTGGTCATTGCAGTAAGCACCAAGGGGGGGCCCGCCCAAAAGCCCTTCGCCGCTTGCCGGCCCACCGGGGGCGGGCCCCATGCCGCCGCCCGCCGCGACCTCGCCCGAACGCACGATGCCGATGCTGATCGAGAAGGAAGGATGGCCGTGGACGAAGTTGGTCGTGCCATCGATCGGGTCGAGGATCCACAAGAACTCGGCAGCACGGTCCGCGACGCCCCGCGGCGAGGCGACGCCCTCTTCGGCGAGGATGGCGTCGTGTTCGAAGCGCTCGCGGATCGCCGTGACGAGCAAGGTCTCGATCTCGCGATCGACTGCGGTCACGAGCTCGCGCCGGCCCTTGAACTCGGTGGCCGCCGAGCTGGCCTTCGCGAAGCGACGCGCCTCGAAGCGCTCGAGCAAGAGCGCGCCTGCCTGCCGCGCGAGTTCGCGCGCGAAGTCGAGTCTGCGCTGTGTCATCGCGCGGCCCTCGTGTGCTCGTACAACGCCTCGACGATGCGGTCTTGGGCTTGGGTGAGCTTGCGGTTGTAGCCTTGGCGCGAGGGGTCGTAGTTCATGAGGATCGAGAAGACGACGACCTCGTCGCTCTCCGTGAGGACGGTTCCGGTCAAGGCGCTGACGCCGCGGATCCAGCCGGTCTTGGCGCGCACGCGGCCAGCGATCTTCTGCATGCGATCCGCGAGCTTGCCAGAGCGTCCGGCCACCGGGAAGCATGCGATCAGATCCTTGCCCGAGGCTTCGAGCAGCGCGCTCGCGAGCCCGTGCGCGAGCAAAGCAGCCGTGACTCGGTTGCCGCGCGACAGACCCGATCCATCGACGACGACGAGGCCGTCGCTCCCCTTCGCGCCGGCGAAGCGCTGTTGCATGGCGGCGACGCCGGCTTCGAGCGAGGCCTCGCCGCCCTCGTGCGCGGCGACGATGCGCAGGAGCTGCTCGCCTTGGAAGTTGCTCGAGAGCACGAGCAAGCGCTCCAAGGCCGGGCGCAAGGGATTGCGCAGCTCACAGAGTTGCGTCGCGGCCTCGTGCGCAGCTCCCGCGGGGGCGCCGGCCTCGAGCGCCCGAGCACGCGCAGGTGCTATGCGGATGCCACGCTCCGCGAGCGCCGCCTCGAGGCTCGCCTCGTAGCTGCGCTGCGGATCCGGGTCGGCGAGACGCGTGATGCTCGGCCCGAAGCCCGACCAGATGGCACCCGAGACGCGCACGCCATCGCTCGTCCGAGCGACGACGATGGAGCGCCCCTCCTTCTTCGACCCGGTCGTCTTGACCGAGCCGCGCACGAGGGCGCGCACATCCAAGCCGCTCGGGTGCAGCACGATATTGGCCGGCGACGATGTCGTCGTCGGCCGCACTTCGACGACGAGGCAGCCCTCTTCGAGGACGAAGGGGCCGGTTGGTGGCGCGTAGGGCTGGTCGAGCTGGTCCTGGGGCCAAGTCGCTGGCCGCGCCGGACCCGTCCAAGCAGGTGCATCGAACTCGATGCCGGCCACCTCGCGGACACCCGCGCGCTCGAGGGCGGTGGCAACCGGGGCGAAGTAAGAGCTCTCGCTCCGTTCCCGCAAGAGCGTCGGATCGCCGCTCGACTCGACGCGCAAGTACGGCGGACCTGCCGCGTCGTCTCCTCGCGCGCCACTTCGAACGAGCGAGAAGCGCGTCACGAACTCATGGTCGAAGCCGAGCGAGCGCACGACATGGATCGCGGTCAGTACTTTTTGGTTGCTCGCCGGCGCCATGGCCTCGCGCGCGCGATGTTCGAAGACCGCGCGCTCGTCGCTGAGGCGCACTGCAGCGACCGCGCAGCTCGTGCCGTCGCGCTCGACGTCGCGCAGAAGCGCGCGCACGGCCTCGCGCAGCACCGCGTCACCGCTGTCTCGCCGCCCAGAGTCCTGCGCGTAGAGCGGCGTTGCGCCCAGCATCGTCGTCGTGCCGACGAGACCAAGGACCAAGAAGCGCTGGATGACCATCCTCTTCCCTCGGGTTTCGAAACCTGTCTTCATCAAGGGCTCCCCTCCTCACGCTCCCCGGCCTCCGCGGTGCTGGCTACCACGAGTGGCACTAAGTCCTGCAAGAACTCGACGCGCGTAGCGATGGCTGCAAAGGCAGCTCTGCGACGCTCCTCATCCGCGAGCAACGCGAACATCGGTGGGTAGAAGTGCGTCGCCGCGATGCGCTTCGGCCGCGCGCGCTCGGCGACCTCGACGAGGTCGCGTGGCGTCATGTGTCCGTGCTTGGCGTCGTCCGAGGCCTCGTCCGGGAAGCTGCACTCGAGCCAAGCAAAGTCGACATCGAGGCAAGCCGCGACGACTTCATCGCAGATCGCCGAGTCGCCCGAGTAGGCGAGGGTGGGCCCACGCTCGTGCGCAGCCCCGCGCTCGACCACTTCGATGCGGTAGCAGTAAGCCGGCAACGTGTGCGCAGCGCGGTAGGCCGTGAAGCGCAGGTCGCCAACCGCCGTCGCGCCCGGCTCGAACTCGTTCACCTGACTGCGCGGGTGCTTGACCCACTGGCCATAGACCGACTCCCAGGCATCGAGGATGCGTGCGAGCCCTGGCGGTCCGTGCAGGACGAGGTCGCGCTTCGCCTCGAGCGACGGGTTGACCCGCAAGAAGAGGAGACCCAGCAGGTCGGCGTGGTGGTCGGGATGAAAGTGCGAGAGCACGACGTGGTCGATGCTTGCTGGGTCGATCAGCGCTTGCTGGAGGCGCAAGAGCGTGCCCGGTCCGCAATCGATGAGGGTTCGCTGGCCACAGGACTCGAGCAAGTAGGCGGACGCCGAGCGACCGCCTCGCATGAGGATGCTGCCGGTCCCGAGCGGCAAGAGCCGCAGCTCGGTCGGGGCCAGCGGCGTGGCTTCGCGTTGTGTCGAGGCCTGGGTCACCTTGCGCTCGGTTGCCTAGATCGCGGCGCGGTCGCTCCCGCTGACAGGACCTTCATCGACCACCCGACGCATAGCCGTGGGGATGCGTGCGGTGCCAGTTCCAGGCCGTCTCGAGGATGGACGTGAGGTCGCCGAAGCGTGGCTTCCACTGGAGCTCGCGCTTCGCGAGCTCCGACGAACCGACGAGCTTGGGCGGATCGCCGGCTCGACGCGGAGCCGTGACCGCGGGGATCGCGTGGCCGGTCAAACGCCGCGCTTCTTCGATCACTTGCAGCACCGAGTGCCCTTCCTCGTTGCCGAGGTTGAAGGCGCTGCGCGTGAAGCGTCCCTCACGCATCGCAGTCAGGCCGAGGACGTGCGCTTCGGCGAGGTCGAGCACGTGGATGTAGTCGCGGATGCAGGTCCCGTCCGGCGTCTCGTAGTCGTCCCCGAAGATCGCGACCTTCTCACGCTGGCCGAGCGCCACCTGCAAGACGATCGGGATCAGGTGCGTCTCGGGCTCGTGGTCTTCGCCGATGTCCCCCGACGGATGCGCGCCTGCCGCGTTGAAGTAGCGCAAGCTGCAAGACGCGAGGCCATAGGCGCGCTCGTAGTCCTCGAGCAAGCCCTCGCAGAAGAGCTTGGTCCGGCCATAGGGATTGACCGGCGCCTTCGGCAAGTCCTCGACGATCGGGATGCGCTCAGGCTCGCCGTAGACCGCACAGGTCGAAGAGAAGACAAAGCGCGTGCAGTCGACCGCGACCATGGCGTCGAGCAGGTTCTTCGTCGCCTCGAAGTTCTGCGTGTAGTACTCGGCCGGCTTGACGACGCTCTCGCCGACGTAGCACGACGCCGCGAAGTGGAAGACCGACTCGGGCCGTGCCTCTTGCAGCGCTGCGTGGACAGCCGCCCGGTCCTTGAGGTCGACCTGCAGCAAGGCAACGCCGGGTGGAATGGCTTCGACGTGACCTTCACTCAAGTCGTCGAGGATGGCGACATCCTCGCCGAGCTCGCGCAAGCGATGCACGGTGTGAGAGCCGATGTAGCCGGCACCGCCGGTCACGAGAATGGTCAACTTGGGTTCTCCTATCGCTGTGGGTCGGTCGACTTATCGGTCTTGATGTCGCTCTTCGCGTTACCTTGCTCGGCGCTCGGCTCCGAAGCCGCAGCTGCCCCCCGCATGCCGAGCCGCTCGGTCCACTCGTCGAGGACCTTGGCGCGGCGCACGGGCGTGGCCTCGGCTCCTCGCTCGAGCAAGAAGGACGCGCCGGTGGCGCGCGCGAGCTGCTCGTGCAGGTAGCGGAAGACCTCGTGGTCCTCCTCGCGTCCGAGCGCATCGAGGAGCAAGCGCGCCGCGTCTTGCCGCGGCAACTGCCGCGCGAGGCCGGCAGCGATCTTGCGGTTGCCCGCCTCGCTGTCCATGAGCGCGACCTGCATGTAGACGCTCGGAGCGAGCTTCGTGCGCAGGAGGGCAGCGAGGGCGGCGAGGCGCAGCTCGGCGTCGCTGTCGCGCTTCAGGACGTAGAGGTAGTCCTCTTCGACGGCTTCGATCGCTTCGGCGTTCTCGGAGAGAATGCGCAGGGCATTGCTGCGCGCCTTCGACGAGTCGGACTTGCGAAGTTGGTAGCGCAGCTCCATCGACGAGAAGCTCGTGCGCGCGCCGAGCTTGACCTCTTCGTTCAGCGCCTTGCGAAGGTTGTCGAGGGCTGGACGCGGCACGGTCGCGTCATCGGCAGCGATACTCTCGAGGCTGGCCAAGGCATCGCTGTAGCGGTCGAGGCTGCGGTAGCACCAAGCAGTTTCGAGGCAGGCTTCACTGACGATGCCGCGCGCGCGCTGCTCGGCGCCGAGCTCGGTCAGAGGACGCAGGAGCGCGAGGGCTTGATCGACCTTGCCCTGGTAGCGCAGGGACTTGGCGAGGTCGAGTTCCAACTGGGGATGCTTGGGCCAGGCGACGAGCGCCTTGCGCAGCACGGTTTCGAGTCGCTCCGGCTGGAAGCGCCGCATCAAGTGGCCCGCGAGCAAGCGGCTCGCCTGAATGCCCAAGGGACCGTCGACCAGCGAGGCCATGAGTCGCTCGCCTTCGCGGTGGTGCAAGGCGAGCATGGCAGGGTCGGCGTCCTTGGCGTAGTGCTCGTACTCGAGCAAGAAGTTGCCGAGCTGCATCGTCCAGCTCGCATAAGCAGGGAAGGCCCGGTGCAAGGCACGCAGCTTGGCGATGGCCGCATCGATCTGCCCGCCACGGGCGAGGCTGCGCGCCAGGACTTCGTGAGCGATGACGTGCCGCGGGTCTTCGGCGAGGATGGTCTCGAGCAAGTCGCGACCATCCGCGTCGCGTTCGAGGTCGTCGACGAGGCCCATCGCACGCGCGAGCATCGAGACGCGCGTGTCGGCGGCCGGCAGCAAGTCGAGTTCGGGCTTGGAATCGCCGAACACGCTGACGAGGAGCGCGCGGGCCTGGATCTCTTCTTGCTGGTAAGCGAGCAAGGCCTTTTCGTCGACCGTCGCGAGCAGGGCCGCGAAGCGCGCTTCGTCGCTTCCTTGTGCCTCGGTCGCTGCGTTTTCGGACAACGCGACCTCGACGCCGAGCCGGCGCGCGAAGGCCTCGAGGGTCTTGCCTGGCGGCGGCGTGGGTTGGCCACCATTGCGCAGCAAGACGCCGCAGGCGGGCAGGGCCACGAGGGTCAAGAGGGCCAAGAGGCCCAAGATCATCGACGAGGAAGCAGACGAAGCGGCCGCCAGCGAGCGGAACGACCGCCCGCCCGAGTGCGAGATCGAACGATGAGAGCGAAGACTCACGCGCGCATTGCAGCAAGAGGGACGCCGCCGTGCAAAGGCGCGCCCGCGGCATTTCGACGGAAGCGCTTCGCAGGGCACGCGTGCGCCTCGTGAAGATGCTCGCATTTGCCACGCCGCCGCAGGTGTTCCAGCAGCATTCGGGCTAGGATCTCCTGCATGAGTTCTTGCTTCGGACCCGCTGCCCGCGCGCGCTCTTCGCGCCGCACGACCCTGGTCACCGTTCTCGCTCCGACACTTGCCCTGCTCGCCTCCTGCCAAGAAGGAGGGCTCGACAAGGGCGTCGCCAGCGAAGTGAAACTCGCGGTCGACCACCACATGAACCGCCTCGGCGGCGCACCGAGTTTCACGACGTTTCCAGTCAAGCCCAACACCTCTTGGGCCGAGTTGCAGACTCTGCACTTCGAGGACGATGGGCAGTATTCGACCTCGAGCCCCGGCAACCAGCGCTCGGCGAAGAACGCCTACTTCTTGGGTAAGAACGGTGAGCTCACGCTTGCCGACCGCGTGAGCGGCAGCGTCACGCTGCGCTACTCGGGCTACTACGACCTCGGTGGTGACGCCTACTGGTTTCTGATCCGCAGCAACGTGAGCGAGAACCTGCTCTTCGGCGTGCGACAGATCTCGGGACGGCCGACGGTGCAAGACGATTGGCACCTCTTCGGCGAGACCCTCATCTTTGCGGCGACGAACGCTGCCCAGGTGCCAGAGAACATCGCGCGCACCTTCGTCGGCGACGCAACGATCGACGGCTCGGGCGCGATCACGGCGGGACTCGTCAAGGACTCACGCGACAAGACCATCCTCCTCGAGGGTCGCTTGACCGGCGGCACGCTCGGCTTCTCGGACTTCGCGATCGAGTTCAAGGGCGACGACACGCGCAGCTTCTCTGGCGGCGTCGCCAAGCACGTCGGCGTCCTCGTCGACCGCACTTGGGACGACGGCGAAATCGGCACGCTCGTGATGGTCCGCAAGCAGACGGCGAGCGCCGATCCAACCCGCATGATCGGCAGGTGGCGCGTCGGCCTCCATGCGATCTTCAACAAGCCGGGCCGCGCCGGCGTCGCCGCCTCGTCGGGCATCCTCGAGCTCGCGACCGGTCGGACCTTCAAGCTGAGCTTCACGGGCAGCAACACGGTGCTCAACGGGAGCTTCGACATCGGCGACAAGGGCGCGATCACGCTCGTCGAGAACGGTGGCTTCAACCAGCGCTTCGAGGGCGCCGTCGACCCCGACTACCGCGTGATGACCTTCGTCGACAAGACCGTCGAGAACTCGGGCGACCCCTTCGTCGCGCTCTACTTCGCGATCCTCGAGTCGACGGCGAACTGATGCGCGTGCACCCTCACCAGCGATCGAGCTGGTAGGGCTTTCCGTCGTCGAGAAAGCGCAGGTAGCCTGCGTGATAGGGCGCGCGCAAGACTTCGTGCAGGCGTGACTTGGCGACCCAGAGCAGGCCTTCGACCTCGGAGGCGGGCATGGGTTCGAGACCGGCGCTGCCGTCGATATCGACTTCGACTTCGACTTCGAAGAAAAAGGAGCGCCAAGCATAGGCCGGTTTCGCGTCGACGAAGCGCAGGCCTTCTTGGACGAAGAGGAAGCGACTCGCCTTGATCAGCGTCGACGTCTCTTCGCGCCACTCGCGGATCAGCGCTTCCTCGAGGAGTTCGCCTGGCTCGACGCGGCCGCCTGGCAAGTCGAAGGTGCGCACGGCTTCACCGCGTGGATCGAGGCGTCGGCGGTTCGCTGCGAGCAAGACGCATGCATCGCGCTCGAGCACGCCGAAGGCGCCGAGGAAGTCCTGTTGGAGTGCGACTTCGGACATACTGCGCACGATAGCGACGCGCATCAGAAGGAAGCGAGGGGAGTCATGGCACGAATCCGAGAACGCATCGCCGGCACGCTGCTCCTGCTTCCACTCACTGCCTTTGGCGCGACCTTCCTGCTGGAGCGTTGCTCCTACTCCAACGAAGTCGCCGAACGCGGGATACGACCAGCTGCCTTCCAGCGAAGCTACCGAGCTCACGAGGGCTCCGGCTTGCTCGCAGCACACGCAGATCCGAGCACACTGCACTCGGAGGCAGCGCTCACCCTGCTTGCCCACGAGTCCATGATCGCGAGCGACGCTCGCGATCGGCAAGACGACGAGGACTGGCTGCGACGCAAGCTCGGCGAAGTCGGCGTCGTCTCGGTCGACGTCGCCATCCGCGCTCTTCCGGGCAGCACCCTCTCCCAACGTGTGCATGCTCTCCGCTGCATCGAGGGCGCGACCGTCTGCTTCCTGATCAGCGCCGAAGACCTCTGGCTCGATTCCTACCCGACGCGCACGGCCCGACTGCGGCACGCGAGCGATGGCGAAGGTAACGCAGTCATGCCCGCGGACGCGACGCCGCTTGCGCCGCGCGTGGAGACGCTGCCGGCTTGGCTCGTCTGGCTGCGCGCCCACACGCCGCTCTGGCGCTTGCAGGTAGACAGGATCGCAACTCTGCCGCAGTCGAACGGCTTCTTCCCCGACTGGCTAGCGCCGTGGCGCCGTGAAGGTGCCGCGGACGAAGCGACCCGCTACGCCGGGCTCGAAGCTGCGCTGCACGCGCTCGCCGTGCGCGCGCGCGACGAGCGCTGGCGCGTCCTCATCGCGCGTCTCCCGCTCGCCTTCGAAGTCCACAACCAAGGCCTCGTCGACCTCTTGGTCGAGCTCGGCCTCGACTTGAGCGACGTCGAGAGCCGCCGCTTCGAACGCCGCACGCGCGACGCCGTGACGAAGCACGGCCTCGCCTACCTCGACCTACGGCCGCCACTCGCCAAGGTCGAGGCAGGACTCACGGACACGCTGCACCCCATCGACCACTACCCCCTGTCCCAGCGCGACCGGCAACTCGTGCTTGCAGCGATCGCGAGCGAAGTGCGGCGTCTCTTCGACTGATGGTCTTCGACTGATGGCTCAGGCGCCTAGGCCTGGCATAAGCGTGGAACGAGACCCTTTAGGTCGACCTCGAGTTCGCGAAGGCGAGCGAGCTCGGCGAGGTAGCGCGCGCGCGGCCACTCGACGACGCCGAGGCTCGACAAGTGTGGGGTCATGAGCTGCACGTCGATCAGTTCGACGCCAGCTTGACGGAGGCTCGTGACGAGGGCGAGCAGGGCGATCTTCGACATGTCGGTCACCCGGTGGAACTTGCTCTCGGCGGCGAAGAGGGCGCCGCGTTGCACGCCATAGATGCCGCCGACCAGCGCGTCGTCGATCCAGACTTCGAGGCTGTGCGCGTGCCCCGCCTCGTGCAAGCTCGTGTAGCTATCGACCATGAGGGCGTGGATCCAGATCCCGTCGGGGCGATCGAGACTGCACTCTTCCATGACGCGCCGAAAGCAGCGATTCCAAGTCAGGCGGAAGCGACCGCGGTCGACGACACGTCGCAAGCTGCGGGAAACATGCATGGCGTCGATCGGCAGGACCGCACGCGGATCGGGCGACCACCAGAGCGGCAAGTCGTCTTCGCCGAACCACGGGAAGATGCCGCAGTCGTAGGCGAAGAGCACACGCTCCGGCGCGAGGTCGGCGCCGACCGCCACGACATCGTCGCTGCAGTGCAGCGGGTCGGGAAAGGCAAGGCTGCCGCCTGGCTCGAGGTAGGTGATCGACACGTTCGCGAGTCTACCCGCCGCGGGCTAGGTCACCGAAGGGCAGCAGCCGGTTACTGCTCAGATCGAGACAGCTTCTTCGCGCAAGCGATCCTTGAGTCGCTGCAGGACGCGGGCGTGGATCTGACAGATGCGGGCAGGCGAAAGTCGGAGCTCGATGGCGACGTCACGCAGCTTCATACCTTGCAGGTAGTGCAGGTCGACGAGGCGCCACTCGGTCGCATTGCAGAGCTCCTCGACACGTCCGAGCAGCTCGCGGTGATAGAGCGATGTCAGCGGGTGGATGTCGCTGTCCGACCCTCGGCCGCGGGCACCGACCGCGATGATGGCGGCCCCGAGCTGTTCGACTTCGGCGTCCATCGCTGAAGCAAAGCCCGCCGACGGGTGCACGCCGAGGGGTGGGTAGCACTGACGGTAGACGCTGAGGCTGACGCCGATTTCGTCGGCGACCTCGTCCTCGAGCGGCTCGCGGCCGAGTTCTTGGCGCAAGACCTCGATGACCTCATCGCGCTGCGCGAGTCGGGAGCGCATGAGCCGTGGCAACCAATCCATGGCCCGCAGTTCGTCGACCATGGCGCCATAGACGCGCGTCTTGAGATAGGAAACGAAGCTGCGGCCCTTCTTTGGGTTGAAGGTCTCGAGGCAACGCAGCAGGCCGCCGTAGCCAGCGTTGCAAAGGTCGTCGACGTCGACGCTCCGCGGCAGTCGGGCGTAGAGCGCGCGCGCCACCTCGGCGACATCGGGCAGGTGCCGCTCGACGAGGGCGTCGCGCCACTCCGTGCGTCGCGTGCGCATCCAGCGACGCAGCAAGTCTTCGGATGGCATGAGGAGCAAGTCCTCGGGATCGATCACGGCTTGGCGCGGCTTGAGGCCGCTCTTCGGCGCTGCCTTGCGCGATGCCGTGCCCTGGCTCAGGGGCTTCGCGCTGCGGCCACGAGGCTTCGCGCTGCGACGCAGCGCGGCCTTCGCCTTGGTCTTCGAATCGTGCTCTGCTTTCTTGGTCAGCGACATGGACCCCTCCCGTTGATCAACTGCCCTCGACGCTGTGTCTCTCGACGTCGTTGATGACCGCTGATCGATCGCCCGTTCGAACGACTGTCCGTCGAACGATCTCCACTCGAACGATGGTCAGCACATCGATCGCCCATCGATGACTGCCAACGAATCGCGCACCGAAGTGCACGTCGAAGAATGATCATTCGACAACGTGGTCCGTTCGGCAAGTCGGAGTCTACGCATTCGCAACGAAGCGACAACGAACTGCATGCGCGCTTCCTGCATGCAGCACGTCGACGTCACGTCGACGTCACGTCGTCATCGCGTCGACATCACGCGCTCATCACGCGACGCTACGAGCATCGCGACGTCATGCGTCGTCGAAGCGCTGCGCGATGCGATACCCGAGCGCATCGAGCACACGCTGCTCTGCGCGCTTCATCGCTGCTGCATCCTCGCTCTCGTGATCGTCGTAACCGAACAAGTGCAGCGTTCCGTGTGCGATGTAGAGCGCGCACTCTGCGTGCCACTCGTTGCCATGCTCGTGCGCTTGCCGACGCGCGTGCTCGACATCGACGACGACCTCACCGTCCGCGAAGTCGAAGCCGCCGTCCTCGTCCGACTCATCGCGCAACGCGAAGCTGATCACGTCGGTGACGTCCGGATCGCCGAGGTAGGCGAGGTGCAAGCGCGCGATCTCCGAGTCACCGCAAAAGTAGATCGAGATCGCGAGCCGACGTCCTTCGATGGCAAAGACCGCCTCGAGCACGGCGCGCGCGAAGCCCTGCGGATCGGCAGCGAGCTCGGGCGGCAGGACGATCCCGTCCTCGACCGCGACTTCGGGCCACTGGCTCACGAGCGACGACCGCGCCCTTCTCGCACCGGGTTCGCCTCACGATCCTCGGGCGAAGGCATGCGGTGCTGCGTCGATTCGTAAGCATCGACGATGCGTTGCACGATGCGGTGCCGCACGATGTCCAGGCGATCGAGGCGAACGACCGTCAGGCCTTCGACGCCGTCGAGGCGGCGGATCGCGTCCGCGAGGCCCGAAGGCGTGCCGCGCGGCAGGTCGACTTGGGTGAGGTCTCCGGTCACGACGACCTGCGAGCGTTCGCCCATGCGCGTCAAGAACATGCGCATCTGCGAGACGGTCGTGTTCTGCGCTTCGTCGAGAATGATGAAGGCGTCGTTGAGCGTGCGCCCGCGCATGAAGGCGAGCGGGCAGACCTCGATGACGTCGTTCTCGAGGTAGCGCTGCGTGAGGGCCGGATCGAGGATGTTGCCGAGCGCGTCGTAGAGCGGACGCAAGTACGGATTGACCTTGGCTTGAAAGTCGCCGGGCAAGAAGCCGAGCTTCTCGCCGGCTTCGACGGCCGGACGACAGAGCACGATCTTCTGGAAGCGACCATCACGCAGAGCCGCGACTGCGGCCGCGACCGCGAGGTAGGTCTTGCCGGTGCCAGCCGGGCCGACGGCGAAGCAGACGGTGTTCTTCTCGAGGGCGCGCAGGTAGTTGCGCTGTCCTTCGGTCCGCGCCGAAACGCCCGCGCGCTTGCCGACCGGCGTCGCCAGCGCGCGCTGTGTCGTCGCGCGCCCGCGCGCTTCGCCCTCCTCCTTGTCGTCGCCGCGCCCCCAGCGCTCGAAGTCGGCATGGGTCACGGGGTGGCCGCGTCGCAAGTTGCGCAGCGCGAGGTCGACGAGGAGGCGCGCGCGCGCGATCGCTTCTTCCTCCCCGAGCAGCTTGAGGACGTCGCCGCGCGCGACGAGTTGGACAGCGAACTCTTCCTCGAAGAGCTTCGCTGTGCGATCCAAGGGGCCGAGCAGCGTGCGCGTCTCGTCGTGGTTGCGTAGCCTGATTTCGATACTCACGTGATGCGTACGATGACGAAGAAGAAGGCGGGCAGGGAGAAGAGCAAGGAGTCGACGAGGTCGAGCATGCCGCCATGCTCAGGCAAGAGGCGGGACGAGTCCTTGACCCCACAACGACGCTTGAGCAGCGACTCGACGAGGTCGCCGAGCTGCGCCGTGAGGTTGACCAAGGCCGCCAGCAAGATGAGCGTCGAAACGTCGAGGACCACGAGGCGGTGCAAGAGCGGCGGCGCGACGAGCACACCGACGATGCACGCGAAGACGAGGCTACCGATGCAACCTTCGAGCGACTTGCCCGGGCTCACGTGCGGGATGAACTTGCGCCGCCCGATCGCGATGCCGACGAAGTAGCCTCCGATATCGCCGCTCTTGGCGACGACGACGGCCCAGAAGAGCGCATCGATGCTGCGCAGGGCGAGGCCTTGCGCAAAGTAGAGCGGCCAAGCCACGAGAACGAACCCCAGCAAGTTCGCGCCAAGCTCCTCGAGCCCGCGCGCCATGCGCGTGCGCGTGAGCGCACGCACCGAACCGAAGCAGAGCAGCAGCGAGGTGACGATGACGAGCGGGTAGAGCTCGGTGTCGAGCTCGTGCCACGAATCGAAGAAGAAGGGCAGCGCATGCAACACGACCGCCGCGAAGAGCAAGAGGCGTCGGCCCACCGGAAAACCGGCGCCACGCATCATCGTCACATACTCGAAGACCGAGACCAGGGCGATGGCGAAGAGGAGCCCAGCCGCGGCGCGCCCCTGCGTCTGCGAGCGGTCGAGGACGAAGACCGTGACGAGCAGGGCAACCAAAGTCGGTCCGATGATGAGGCGCGTCCGAAGCGCGCGCCTGCCCGCGGCGTCGAGGGCCATCAGCGCCGGCTCGGCTCCGTCTCGTCGGCCGAACGGCTCTCGTACTCCTCGGCCTCTTCGTGCGAGATGCGTCCAAAACGACGATCCCGCTGCGCGTAGGCACGGAAGGCTCGGTGCAGCTCGGAGACGTCGAAGTCAGGCCAACAGGTGTCGGTCACGTAGAACTCGGAGTAGCTGATCTGCCAGAGCAAGAAGTTGCTGATCCGCATCTGCCCCGCGGTCCGAATCAAGAGGTCGGGGTCGGGTAGCTCGGGTCGATAGAGTCGCGAAGCGAACATGGCTTCGTCGATCGCGTCGACGTCGACTTCGCCGCGCAGCGCCGCGCGCGCGAGCTCGCGCGCCGCGTCGACGAGCTCTTGGCGACCACCGTACGAGAGCGCGAGGCAGAGCGTGAGACCGCCGTTGTCTGCTGTCATCGACTCGGTCTCGTGCAGCGTGCGGCGGATTTCCTGCGGCAGCGCTTCGATGCGACCGCAGTGCGTGAGCCGCACGTTGTTGTCCATCAGCGTCGCGCGCTCGGCGACCAGGAAGTCGCCGAGCGTCTTCATCAAGAAGTCGACCTCTTGGCGCGGCCGCGACCAGTTCTCGCTCGAGAAGGCGTAGAGGAAGAGCGCTTCGAGCCCGAGGCGCGCACACTCGGTCACCGTGGTGCGCACGGCGTCGACGCCCTTGCGATGCCCGCGGATGCGCAAGAAGCCGCGACGACGAGCCCAACGGCCATTCCCGTCCATGATCACGGCCACCGATCTAGGTAGCAGCTTGCGGTCGAGTTCGAGCGTCTCGTTCTTCAAAGGTCATCCAGAATAGTGGTGTCGCGCGCGTTCGTCGCTCATCAGGACCTTGATGCAGGACTTTGATGCAGCACTTGTTCGCGCTCGGGGCCGATCGAAACGAGCGGAATCGGCACGTCGAGCAAGGCTTCGAGCTTACGGACATAGGCGCGCGCTGCACCTGGCAGCTCTTCGAAACTCGTGTGTGCGCTGATCTCTTCGGTGAAGCCGGGCAGGACTTCGTAGACGGGCTCGAACTCGTCGATGCGCGGATGACCGGCTGGCCAGTCGCGCACCACGACGTCGCCACGGCGGTAAGCGACCGCGATGTGGATCTCATCGAAGCCCGCGAGCACGTCGAGCATCGTCAGGTAGACAGCGTCGGCGCCGCTGACCTCGCAGGCGTAGCGCAGGGCAACGGCGTCGAGCCAACCGCAGCGCCGTGGCCGACCCGTCGTCGTGCCGTACTCACGTCCACGAGAGCGGATGCGTTCACCGAGCTCGTCATGAAGCTCCGTCGGGAAGGGCCCCTCGCCGACGCGCGTGGCGTAGGCTTTGGCGACGAGAATGACCTCGTCGATCGCGCGCGGCGACACGCCGGCCCCGCCACCGACCCCGCTCATGCCGACCGAAGTCGATGTCACGTAGGGGTAGGTCCCGAGGTCGACGTCGAGCATGAGGCCCTGCGCCCCCTCGAAGAGCACGCGCTCGCCCTTCGCGAGCGCCGCGCGACAGACGAGGCCGGTGTCGGCCGCGGCGGCGAGCAGCGGCCTCGTGACCTCGAGCAGCTCATCGGTCAAGGCGTCGGGATCGATGGACGCTTGGCCCACCGCTTCGAGGAAGCGGTTCTTTTCGACCGCGGCCGCTCGGATGCGCGCTCGCAGTCGCTCCGGGTCCTCGAGGTCACCAAAGCGCAGGCCAGCGCGACTCGCGCGGTCCTGGTAGGCAGGACCGATACCGCGGCCTGTCGTGCCGATCTTGCCCGGCCCGCGCAGCTCCTCCATGAGGGCGTCGATGCGGCGGTGCCACGGCAGGATCAAGTGAGCAGAACGGCTGATCTTGAGGTTGCGGCCCGCTTCGACCTCGATACCGCCCTGCTGCACCTTGGCGATCTCTTGGACCAGGTGCCAGGGGTCGATGACGACGCCCGGGCCGATCAGGTTGACGACCGAAGTCCGGAAGATCCCCGACGGCAGCAGGTGGACCGCGAACTTGCGCTCCCCGATGACGACGGTGTGTCCGGCGTTGTTGCCGCCGCTGAAACGCACGACGTAGTCGGCGTCGGCGGCGAGGCGGTCGATGATCTTTCCTTTGCCTTCGTCACCCCACTGAGCGCCGAGGACACATCTCGCTGGCATGGTATCTACTTGCTCGAAGCGCTGTGTGCGAAAGACGGCGCACGATACGCAGCGCGCCATGGCAGCCCAGGAAGAAAATCAACGAGAGGCTCGAGGACGCCCTTGCCAGCGACGCGGACACGTATACGCTTCACCGGATGAAGCATCCACCCGTCGAAACAACCCTGCATTCCTACCTCGAGGAGCTGGTCCGTCAGCGGCGCATGAGCAGAGAGGCTGCGCGGACCTTCGAACACGAGTTCGCGATCGGCCTGCGCTCGATCCACCGCTACCGCTACACGGCCGCGAGTGAGCTCTTCGCTGGCGATGGTGGCATCGAGGTCTTGCACGATGTCCTCGCAAACTTGCTCAGTGGCGAGATCGGCGCCGAGTCGGGCGACGTCTTGCGCGCGATGAGTCGAGCCGCCTACGACCTCTTCCGCCGCGGCCGCTTGGGGCGCAAGAGCACCGAGAGCGCGAGCGAAACGGAGCTGCGCGAGTCCGTCGAAGCTGCCAAGCGAGCAGCTCCTCAGGAAGTACCGGCGGCGTGGGACGAGCTCGACGCCGGGCTCACCACGCTCATCGACGAAGTCGATGCCCACGAACACCAAAAGCGGCGTGGCGGCGTCCACCTCGCGCGACTCGCGGGCACCATGCAAGTGACGCCACGCATGCTCCGACGTCGCCTCGACCAGATGGCGGCCATGCTCGGTCGTGACGAAGAGCGCAATGCCTTCTGGGTCGCCCGACTCGGTGAGGCCTTCGTCGCCCTCTTGCAGGACAAGCTCGAGGCCAGCGCTGCCGAGCTCGTCCCGAGCGCCCCCCTCGAGACGCGGAGCTGGGCGCGCGCGCGCGACATCCTCGCTCGGCTCAAGTACGTTTCGTTCTCCAGAGCGGCGCGCGCACCGATACGAGAAGCGCGCAGTGTCGTCATGCGACGCTGCGCCGACCTGCCGACTTTGCGTCGCATCGCCATCGGCCTCGGTGGCGACCCCTTCGCGATCGGCATCGTCGACGCCGAGCACGCGCTCATCGAGAACAGGGTCGACACCGCGCTCGAGCGCCTCGACGACGTCGAGGCAGTGGCTGGCTCCTCCGCAACGCGGCGGCAGATCCTGCTGCGCATCGCTCGGGCGCGCGGGCTCGCCGCCAAGAGTCGACTCGTCGAAGCGGCCGAGCAGCTCGAAGTCGTCGCGAGCGTGCAACGCGGCGACGCCATCCTCAGCTACAACCGCTTCGTACTCGCGCGACGCACCGCCAACTCGGCGCGAGAGCTGCGCAGTCGTCGCGACCTCGAGCAGCTCGTCGCCGGCGACGCGCAGCTGCGTCCGCTGCTGCGGCAGCGCATCCGCCGCGCGCTCGCGCAGTAGCGCGAAGCTCGATGCCGTCGAGGTCGTGG
>CALLZN010000363.1 GCA_937858895.1 uncultured bacterium
TGGAACTTCGATCATGTCGTGACAGCGCTGCACGACGGCGATCCTGCAGTGCGCGATGCGACGGTCAACTGGATCGGTCGCGCGCTGGAGCATGCGCTCGATACGCACGATGAGGAACGTTTTGCGGCCTTGATGGAGCGGGTCGATCTACTCACAGCCGCGGAGGACTCGAGCTTCCGCAGCCGCTTCGTCTCGAGGTTTGTCGACGCGCCCGATTGGCAGACGACGGTATTCCGTCACACGCTTGGGCGACGTTGGGTTGTCAAGCGGTCCGAGTGGTTTCAGCGAATCGACCTCAGTAACTACGGCTCGCGGGTCGGACTGTACCAAGGAGCGAGCACGTTCGAACTCTTCGATGGCGCCTTCGATCGCGAAGGTGACGCAGACGGCAGAGTGCGACTGTGGATTGCACTCCTCGCGGAGCGGACGCTACCGGCACCGAGCGTCGACAATTTGGAGCAGTGGCTCAAACTCGCCGAGGCCTACCCGACATACAATTGGGGAGAGCTCGTACGCGGTGCCTTTCAACCCGAGAATGCAAAGCTGTGGATGTCGAAGCTCCATATCCTAGTGCAAGGTACGCACCTCCACGCCATCCCGTTCGATCGCGCCGGCGAACAGTGGAGCTCCGAAATCACGAAGATCGCCATCGATCAAGCCGATCGCCTCGCAGACGTCAATGGGGTTGATCACTTGATCCGCTATCTCGCGCTGCGCGGCACGCCCTCCGCGATACTTGACGCAGATCTCTTCTTTCGAGACGCGGATCGATGGACTCTTGGGATGACAGGGCTTCTCAACAGAAGCCATATCGACGCCGCAGCGGCACGATTCACCTTGGATCACGAGCCTCAGAATGTGCCCAGCTCCTACACCGGGCGTAACATGCTCCTCGCCGTCGCCACACGTGGCGGAGCCACTGACCTCCGCGAAGTGTATGGCCGCGCTTATACACGCGGCTTGTCCCACAGCGGCTACCCGTCCAAGTCATTGACGAAAGAGGCCAACCCGCCGCGACGCGGCTTGGGCTGGCTGCTGCAGCCTCACCCACAGCCGCTGGCCCGCAAGCACGACCCGCGTGAAGTCGCTCAGATCATTCGCCACTGCATCCTGCGCACACGCGAAGCCAAACGCGCCGAGGCGGACGTTTGGCAAGACCTGCAAGCGTCCCTGCAAAACGAGGACGCCCACTTCGACAACGCCATCTTGGAGTGCATCGTCAGCGACATCGACGAGCACCCGGAGAACATCCTTGCCTACGGAACACTCGACCCCCTGATCGGCCGCAATCCCAACTACGAGCCGGCCCGACTCGTCGCCGATCGTTTGCTTCGTTCCGACAAGACGCGCCGAGCCTTCTCGGCGAAGTGCGAACGCAGATCAAGCTACTGCGAAGCAATCCGCCAGCAGTTACCAGCCATCGTCCAGCAAGCAACCAACAGCGACGACACGGAGCTGCAGTGGGCAACGCTCACGCTCGGCCAGACTGGCGGTGATGCCAACCTGAGCGCGCTGGTCGACCTGTTGCAACACGAAGCAAGCGTCGTCCGTCGCCTCGCGGTCAACGCCCTCGCGCTGCAGCCGAAGTCCGAACAAGTCCTCGCCATCTTCGACCTCGTCAGCGATCCGGATGTGGCGACACGCCAGCGGATCGCCATCGCGAGCCAGCACATCAGCCGTCTCGAGATCGCGCCCAAGTTGCTGGTCTTGCTCGAAGACACGAATGCGAGCATTCGCAAGGACGCACAACAGAGCCTCGAAGCCCTACGCTTCCTCGACAGCCAGCGCAGCCACTGGAAGACCTGGCTCGCCAAGCGCGGCGCGCCGAGTGCTTCCGTAGTCTTGCTCCAACAAGCCCAAGACGAGGCGCGCTCCAAAGAAGGCCGCCTCGCCGCGATCCGCTCGCTCGGCATTCTCGGCGACGCCGAGGCCCTGCCCTTCCTCATCGACTTGCTCGAGAGCAGCGACGAGGCTGTGCGCAGCGCGGCCAAGGCGGCCGTCGACCGCCTGCAAGCAGCAGCACCGCAGGGCAGCGCGACGCGACCGGCAACTGGCCTCCCCGCTGCGACGCAGCGCGACAAGTAACCAAGCAATCAGTGGTCAGAGCGCTCAGCGCCTCACGCCTTCACAGAAAGCGCAGACTCACGCCATTCGTCATGGAGCCGCCGCCGAATGCCTGGCCGCTCCCATCCACGACGAGGTACTGAAACAGAAAGTCCGTGTTGCGCAAGCGCGTGTCGTTCGGAACCGGCACAGGCACTCGTGCAATACCGAGCGTGTCGGTCGCCGTGACCCCGACGACGATCGGTAGCACAAGCAAGTTGCACGGGCCGCCGACCGGGATCGCGGCCTGCTGTAGACCGAAGATCAAGACCGCGGGCACGTTCGGCGCCGCGCGGAAGGTCTGCCAGACGATCGTCTGACCGAGGCCGACAGCGCCGGTGAAGCCGATGTCGGGGATCTGATTTTGCGCACCAGGACAGCCGCTGCCGAAGCCAACGAGCTGGTACTGCGAGCGCAGCGAGGCGGATGCAAGGAGGCCAAGGATGATCGAGAGGAGAATGCGCTTCATAGATCTGGTCGGGATCGAGATGGATCGGGACGGGCGGGGCTGGCCGTATGCTTGATCAGTGTAGCGGTCTCCAGCAAAACGGTGGGCCGATACGGCAGCGAGACGCGCTTCGACATGGTCAAGAACAACGATCCTTCCACTCCGCGACCAACGCTTCGCGGCCGACACGTGCACCTCGTACCTCTCGAGCACGCCCACACCGAAGCCCTCTTCGCCTTGGCGCAGCACGAGGACATCTGGCGCTACTTCGCCTACCCACTCGACACCCTCGAAGCGATGCAGCGCTGGGTGACCGAGGCGCTCCGCGACGCCGACGCTCGTGTCGCGCTCCCCTTTACCCTGTTCGCGAGCGACGGCCAAGGCGACGACGCAGGCGACCACGGGATCATCGCGGGGTCGACGCGCTTCGGCGCCATGGTCCTCGACCACGCCCGCGTCGAGATCGGCTGGACCTTCGTGGGACGGGCTTGGCAAAGGACCGCCGTCAACACCGAGGCCAAGCTCCTGCTGCTCGGCTACGCCTTCGAAGTGCTCGGTTGTCGGCGCGTCGAGCTCAAGACCGACGCCAACAACGCGCGATCGCGCGCGGCCATCCAGCGCCTCGGCGCGAGTGAAGAGGGCACCCTGCGCAAGCACATGCGCTACCCCGATGGTCGACCGCGCGATACGGTCTACTACTCGATCGTCGATGACGAGTGGCCGAAGGTGCGCGCAGGGCTCGAGGCGCGGCTCAGTCGCAGCACATAGTCAACGTCAGGCGTCCAGCGCCGTCGCGAGCTTGCGAATCAGCTTGCGGCGCGCTTCGTCGTCCTTGCCGGCGCGCAGCTTCTCAGCGAGGTCGAGCGTGAAAGCCGCGAACTCGTTGTGCCAATCGCTCTCGAGCATCGCGTCATCGACGCGGTGGGCGACGCGGCCCTGCGACTGCACGGTGTCGGCGACGAGGTCGAAGGACTCGTCGAAGCGCGGCAAGAAGATCTTCTCCACCGGGAAGCCACGCGCCACGAGGGCATCGCGCATACCGACGCGGCCTTCGTCCTCACCGTGATTCAGGAAGAGCCCACCGAGCACCGGCGAGCGCTCCATGACCCAATCGACGAGCTCGCTCTGGTCCGCGTGGGCCGAGTAGTTGCCGATGCGCCGAATCGCGGCGCGCACGACGTAGTCCTTGCCATGGATGCGCACGAGCTTCTTGCCGCTCGTGATGACTTGACCGAGCGTGCCGGGCGCTTGGTAGCCAACGAAGAGCACGGTGGACTCGGGGCGCCAAATATTATTCTTGAGGTGGTGCTTGATGCGGCCAGCGTCACACATGCCGCTCGCCGAAATGATGATCGCGCCCTTCTTGATGTTGTTGATCGCGATGCTCTCCTCGACGCTGCTGACGAGGCGGAAGCGCTTGTCGCGGAAGAGCGCTTTGGCCGGCAAATCCACGTCCTGGAGGTCGTCCGCATATTTGATGAAGACCTCCGTCGCCTTGTGCGCGAGCGGCGAATCGAGGTATACGGTCGCGTTCTGCAACGACTTCTCGTGCAAGAGCACGCCGATGTCGTGCAAGAGCTCTTGGCTGCGCTCGACCGCGAAGCTCGGGATCACGACGTTGCCGCCACGCTCGAAGCCATCGATGAGCTCCTTGCGCAAAGCTGCCCGCCGTGACTCCAGCGTGTAGTCGTCCCGCTCGCGGTTGCCGTAGGTCGACTCGCAAACAACGTAGTCAATACCTTCCGGCGCGTCGGGCTCGGGATGAAAGGCCTTCTCATCGGGCCCGAGGTCACCCGAGAAGAGCAGGCGCAAACCGGCGTCGGGTGAAGCCTTCTCGAACTGCACCTCGACCGACGCCGAGCCGAGCATGTGGCCAGCGTTCCAGTAGCGGAAGCGCGCCCCCGGCATCGGCTCGAACCACTGCTCGTAGTCGACGGTCCGCATGAGCGAATGCGCGCGCTCGGCGTCCTCGCTGTCGTAGATCGGCTCGACCGGGTCGAGGCCGCGCCGCAAGTTCTTCTCGCTCTGCCGCGCCGCGTCCTGTTCCTGGATCGCCGCAGAATCGAGCATCATGAACTCGAGCAAGTCAGCGGTCGCCGGCGTCACGAAGATGGGCCCGCGGAAGCCATGCTTGACGAGCTTGGGCACGAGCCCCGAGTGATCGATGTGGGCGTGCGTGAGGACGACGAAGTCGATGCTCTTCGGATCGAAGGGAAAAGGCTCGGCGTTCAGCGCCTTGACCGTGCGATTGCCCTGGAACATCCCGCAGTCGACGAGGAAGCGCTTCCCGTCCGATGCGACGAGCGAACACGAGCCAGTGACCGTACCCGCCGCGCCACAGAATGTCAGTTGTGCCATGCGTTGGACCTCATGACGAGAACCTCTCGTCGTGTCCTCGAACGATGCAGGAACACCCACTGCAGCGCCACCCCAAGGTCGGCATATTTGCGGCTCGCTGGCCGAAGGGCAACGCAGCACGGTAGGATGCAAACATGGTCGCTCCACGGATGCGTCAGCAATTTCCGGATCAGCTCGACGCAGAGTGCCGCGCTCGCATCCAAGCAGCCCTCGAAGCCGAACCTGGCATTGCCTTCGGCATGCTCTTCGGGTCGCTTGCGCGCGGAACCGCAAGCAAGCACAGCGATCTCGACTTAGCTGTCTCGATCCCAGGCATCCTGTCCGCACGCGAGTTGCTGGACCTCCGAGAACGCTTGGAGTCCGCGGCCGGGCGCAAGATTGACTTGTTGCGCTTCGAAGATGCGCCGGCGAGCATTGCCTACCGAATCTTCAAGGAAGGTATCGTCCTCTCTATGCGCGACCGCGCCACTTTCGTCGAACAGAAGGCCAAGGCCATCCTCGAGTATTTTGACTGGAAGCCCTTCGAAGACATCCTCGTGCGAGGCGCGTTAAGAGCCGCGCAGGAACGCCGTGGTTGACCATAAGCTCTTCGCCAGGAGCCTCGCGGACATTCGATCAGCGCTGGCTCGTATCCGTTCGAAGCTGCCAAGCACCCGTCACGCCTTCCTCGAAGATCAAGACGCTCGAGACATCGTCGTCTTGAACCTCTTTGTCGCGTTGCAACACACGATCGCCCTTGCAACACACTGGCTCGCCGAGCTCGGCTTGGACGTGCCGGAGCGGAGCGCTGAGGTATTTCGAGCGCTCGCGAAGCACCAAATCCTCGACGCAGAATTAGCGGAACGTCTGGCGTCGGCGGCAGGTCTTCGGGACTTGATCGCACACCGCTATGGAATGCTCGACTGGGAGCGAATCTACGAGATCGCGGCAACGGAGCTGGACGACCTCGATCTCTATAGCCAGGCCTTGGCAAGGGCGGTCGACGACGCTGGAAGCCCGTAGGGTGCTCAGAACCGCAAACGCACCGCGTTCGTCGCCGCGACGCTCTTCATGCTGACCGGGTCGAAGAGCAGGGTCTGCACCCACAAAGAAAAACCAACGAGTCCCGCATCGGGCACGACTGTCAAGCGGCCGCTCTGCCAGACGCCTTCTTGATCGTTCCGGTGACCAGCTTCACCGCCCTTGACATAGGTCCCGGTCACGCCAAAGACACCGGCGCCGGTGAACAGCGTCGCGAGGCCGAGGCCTGTCGGATCGACGAGCAGGCCCGCGTCGCCGAGCGCGAGTCGCGTTGTGGGCAAGGTCATCGACGACGAGACGACGAGCGGCAGCGCGCAGAGACCCTTCGAAGTCTCGTGCTGCACAAAGAGCCCGAAGAAGCCGGCACTCACCGCCGAAGCCAGAGCATTGTCGTAAGCACCGGGCCCCTTGTGGGTCTCGATGTTGCGCGGGTCGCTGCGCACGCCTCCTGACGCATCCGAATAAAACTGCAGCGTCGCCTGGTCGAAGTAGAGCTCGATCGCGAGTTCACCCAGGTTGCTGGGCGCGTTGGTCGTGCCAAAGGGAAGGAGCTTGCGTGTGGCGCTGTCGTACGACCCCGAGAAACTGAGGCGCCCACCATCGCGGTGGATCTCGCCGAAGCTCGGCACACACATGAAATTGGGCTGGCCGTCGCCAAGGCGTTGACCGAAGGGCGCGTAGAGGACCATGGCCCAACCCTGGGGACGCCCCCGCGGATCACGCGCCGCCAAGTCCAGCGGCGTCCGCAGGCGCGGGTCCGGCTGCTGCGGCCCGAAGCGGAAGTCGAAGTTCTGCACACCAGTGCCGAGCACCTTGTAGCCGCCGAGCTGCAGGACCGTCGTGACCGGATACGTCATGTCGGGCACGTCATAGGTCTTGCCTTCGATCGTCACCTCGACCAGCGGGACGAAGGTCACGTCGGGCAGCGTGACGAAGGTCGGCAGCGAACCCGTGTAGCCAGCATCGACCCGAAACCCGATGCGGAAGCCCGAGATGCGCCACTTGTCGTCGCGCGCCCCGACTTCGACCGGAAAGGCCTTGTAGACGAAGTCGTCGAAGCCGCTGCCCTGCGCGCTCCGCGACCCGGGAAACTCGACCGGCGCGTCTCGACGATAGGCGTTGTCGAAGTCGAGCCGGCTGTAGGCCAGCTGGGTCGTCTGGGCGCTCGCGGTCGCGAGCATGACGGCGCCTGAGGCGGCGAGGGCGAGGATCGGAAACGTTGCCATGCGTCCCCTACGATAGCCCAGGTCGGCAGGACACGCCGCTCGGCCCCGCGACGATGCGCCCAGGGCTCCCGTCCCGGCTACTTCTGTAGCCACCGATTGGTCCGCGCCCCCTGAGCTGGCTATCCTCCTCGCCCCTGCGTCGCCGCCTTGCCATCCGCGCTTCGCGGCCGGGTCGCCGCCGGCCGAGCCGGCGCCGGCCCGAGACAGCGCCGGCCCGAGACGCACCACAGCCGAGAGGGAAGCCTGAGTGACCAAGCACATCCAACAAGACCGCCTCGCCAAGCTCACGACACTTCGGGACAGCGGCGTCCTGCCGTATCCGGCGCGGACACCGGGAACCCCAGTGCCGACGGCCAAGCTGGTGGCCAAGCTCGAAGAGCAGGCAGGTCAGAGCTTCTTCGTCGCGGGACGGCTCGGACAGATCCGCGACTTCGGCAAGCTGCGCTTCTCGCACCTGACCGATCGCTCGGGCACGATCCAAGTCGGCTTCGAGCGCGACCGCCTCTCCGAGTTCTGGCCCAACCGCAAGCTCATCGAGGCCAATGACATCGTCGGCGTCCAGGGCGAGCTCGGCACGACGCAGAAGGGCGAGCCGACCTTGTGGGCGACCGAGGTGACCCTGCTGACCAAGGCGCTGCGGCCTGCCCCGGAGAAGTGGCACGGCCTCACCGACGTCGAGACGCGCTATCGCATGCGCTACGTCGACCTCTTCGCCAATGAGAACGTGCGCAGCCAGTTCATCATGCGCTCGCGCATCATTCGCGAGATCCGCGCCTTCTTCGACGAGCTCGGCTACATCGAGGTCGAGACGCCGGTCTTGCACTCGATTCCAGGTGGTGCGGCGGCGCGGCCCTTCGTGACGAAGCACAACGCGCTCGACATGGACCTCTACCTGCGCATCGCACCCGAGCTCTACCTCAAGCGCCTGCTCGTCGGTGGGCTCGAGCGCGTCTACGAGATCGGTCGCGTCTTCCGCAACGAAGGCATCTCGACGCGGCACAACCCCGAGTTCACGATGCTCGAGAGCTACGAGGCCTTCGCCGACTACCGCACGATCATGGGTCGGGTCGAGGGCATCTTCGGTCGCGTCTGCGCGAACGTCGTCGGGTCGTACGAGCTGCGCTTCCGCGATGCGACCTACGACTTGACGCCGCCCTTCCCCAAGAAGCGCTACTGCGAGCTCTTCGCCGAGCACAACGATGGGCTCGATTTCTTCGACGAAGCTGGTGTGCGCGCGCGGGCGAAGGCGCTCGGCATCGAGCGGCCCGAGCTCAGCCACGAAAAGATCGCGAACGATGTCTTCGAAGCGACGGTCGAGCAGCACCTCGACGGACCGGTCTTCGTGATCGACTACCCGAAGGCCATCTGCCCCTTCGCCAAGGCCAAGGACGACGATCCGCGCATCGCCGAGCGCTTCGAGCTCTTCGTGGCCGGCATGGAGCTCGGCAACGCGTTCAGCGAGCTCAACGATCCGATCGACCAAGAAGGGCGCCTCGAGGCGCAGGTCAAAGACAAGGACGACGAGACGCCGAGCGAGGTCGACTACGACTACGTGACGGCGCTCGAATACGGCATGCCGCCAGCCGGCGGCCTCGGCATCGGCATCGATCGCTTGACCATGTTGATGACGAGCTCCGACTCGATCCGCGACGTGCTGCTCTTCCCTTTGCTGCGCAAGCTGCAGCCTGACGAAGAAGTCGTTGTCGACGGCGCGCCCGACGACAGCGCGAGCTGAGAGCACATGTATCGCTGGTTCCTCGCGCTGCGCTACATCGTCAAGCGCCCGATCAACTTGCTCGGGTCGATCGGCGTCATGGTCGCGGTTGCGGCGCTCATCGCCGTCGGCAGTGTCTTCGCGGGCTTCGTCGCCGAAGCGCGCGCGCACGTGCGCGGAACGAGTCCGACGCTCAGCTACATCGATGACAGCAGCAAGAGCGACTTTCGCGTCGTCGCCGAGGTGGCGAACGCCGACCCGGCCGTGCGCGCGATCGCGCCCAAGCTGGTCTGGGATGCGCTGCTCTACTTCGACAACCAAGTCGCGCGCAAGGAGTACACGCGCATCGCCGACCGCGACCTGCGGACGACCAACTACTACCGCATCGTCGGTATCGACTGGGCTCGCGAATGTCAGGTCTCAGACATCCGCTCGTGGGTCGAGGGCGTGACCGGGCCCTTGCAGAGCGTCGCCAATATCGAACGCCCCTTCGAGGTCGACGACGATCGTTCGCCGCCGCGCGGCGACTTCGACTACAACGAAGCCGGCATCTTGCTCGGCCGTAGCCGCACGCTCGGCAACATCCCTTCGATCGGCGTCGGGCAACGCGTGCGCCTCGCCTCGGCCCGCCTCGATGCCGGCGAAGGATTGCGCGCGGTCACGTGGCCGCTCGTCGTGAGTGGCGCCTTCAGCAGCGGGCGCAACCGCGACGTCGAGCACCAGACGGCCTACGTCGACATCGAGACGCTGCGACGCATCTTCGGCGAGGACCCTGACGATCCCGACAGCCTCGAGATCGTCAACGAGGTCTCGATCACGCTTCACGACGAAGGCGACATGGACGCGGTCGCCGCGCGCTTGACGACGGCCATGCTCGCTGCCGGCCTGCGTGGACGCGTCGTGACCTGGGAAGAGCGCAACGCGCGCTTCCTCGGCGCGATCGCGATCGAGCGCAACGTGATGAAGATCGTGCTCGGCATCCTCGTGATCGTCGCGAGCTTTCTGATCTTTGCGCTGCTGTCGGTCATGGTCACGCAGAAGACGCGCGACATCGGCATCCTCGCAGCGCTCGGCGCGACGCGGCGCGGTGTGCTCACGATCTTCTTGACCAACGGCGTCGTGATCTCGGCCTTCGGCATCGCGCTCGGTCTCGGCGCGGGCTACCTGCTCGTGACGCGCCTCGACGCGATCAACGGTTGGCTGCGCGAGACTTGGGGCGTCGGCCTCTTCCCGACCGAGATCTACGGCCTCGACGCGATCCCGGTCGTGCTCGAGACCTCGTGGTTCGTGCAGGTCGCGGTCGCGGCGCTCGCGATCGCGATCGTGTTCAGTTTGATTCCTGCGCTGCGAGCCGCGCGCTACGACCCCGTTCGCGCCTTCCGGCACGAGTGAAATTGCACGAGTGATGATGGAAGCCAACGAATCCCTGGCACGCGAAGACGCGCTCGTCGAAGCCGTCGGCGTCACCAAGTCCTACCGCATCGGCCGCCGTGAGATCCAGGTCTTGCGCGGCGTCGACGTGGCCGTCCACCCGGGAGAGATCGTCGCCCTCGTCGGCCAGAGCGGCGCGGGCAAGTCGACCTTGCTCCACATCCTGGGTCTCCTCGATCCGCCGACCTCCGGGGAAGTGCGCTACGCGAACAAGCCGGTGACGCGCCTCTCGGCGGCGCGGCAGGCCGCGATGCGCCACCGCCACATCGGCTTCGTCTTCCAGTTCTACCACCTGATACCCGAGCTCACGGCCCTGCAGAACGTCTGCCTCGGCTCGATGATGCACGAGTCGGTGCTCGGCTGGATCGCACGTCGTCGCGAGGTCCGTGATCGAGCGCGCGAACTGCTCGACCACATGGGCCTCGGGGATCGCTTGCAGAACCGGCCCAACCAACTGTCGGGCGGTGAGCGCCAGCGCGTCGCGATCGCGCGGGCGCTGATCGCCGAGCCGAGCCTCATCCTCGCCGATGAGCCGACGGGCAACCTCGACAGCGAAACCGCGAAGGAGATCCTCGACCTGATCTGGTCGATCAACGAGGCTTCGAAGATCGCCTTCCTCATCGTCACGCACAATGAGCGCGTCGCGCAGATGAGCGATCGCATCGTTCGCCTGCGTGATGGGGCGATCAGCAAGGAATAGGGCGTGTACAAGCTCTTCCTAGCGCTGCGCTACCTGCTCTCGCGCAAGATCCACCTGATCGGCGCGATCGGCATCACGATCGCGGTCTGGTCGCTCATCGTCGTCTACAGCGTCTTCAGCGGCTACCTCGTCGAAATCGTCGGCCACGTGCGTGGCTCGGTCGCGGACCTGAGCTTCCTGTTCAATGACACGAAGGATTCGTGGGCCGTCGTCGGACCGAAGATCCGTGCGTCGCAGGGAGTGCGGGCGGCGGCGCCACGCGTCGTTTGGTACGGCCTCCTCGCTCCTGAGAAACCCATCGTGCGCGCGCCGGGCGAGATCGACCCGATGAGCACGTCGGGCAAGATGCCGACCAACTTCTTCCAGGTCCTTGGGGTCGACCCGCAGCTCGAGAGCGGCCTGCGCGACTTGCGCGGTGACTTCGCGGCGGTCGTTGATTCGTCGCGACGCGTCCACGATCCGGAGCGGCCTTTCACGCTCGAAGCGCCGGTCTTCGAGAAGGGCGCTGCCCTGCCGGCCATCACGCTGGGTCTGGCTCGCGCCGAAGCTTGGGACTTGAAGCGCGGCGACATCATCATCTTGGCGAGCGCGCGCGAGCGGCAACGGACGCCGACCTTCAATGAGCGCAGCGACCTCGATCAACTCGACATGGTCCACGAGCGCTTCGTCTTCGCTGGCGCCTTTCGATCCAAGTACTACGAGTTCGAGAACTCGACGGCCTTCACCGACATCGAGGTCATGCGGAAGCTCTTCCCCGTGGCTGGCGCGAAGACCTTCGACAGCTTCTCCGAAGTGGCGATCATGGTCGAGGACCCCGACCAAGCGGCGAGCACTGCAAAGCGCATCCAGAACGAGCTCGCTGAAGATGGCATCGTCGGGCGCGTTGCGCAGTGGCAAGAGCGGGGCTTCGCGAGCTTCCTCGACAACGTCGCGCACCAACGCAGCCTCATGACCTACGTCCTGTCGATCCTGATGGCGGTCTCGGCCTTCTTGGTCTTCGCGACGCTCCTGATGATGGTGAGCGAGAAGACCAAAGACGTCGGCATCCTCGCCGCCCTCGGCGCGACCCGCACCGGCATCCTCGTGATCTTTCTCTTGAGCGGGCTGACGATCGCCGTCGTCGGCGCGAGTATCGGCGTCGGGCTCGCGATCCTGACTTGCATCAACCTCGATCACATCAACGCCTGGCTCGAGGCGACGACGGGCTTGTCGCTCTTCCCGCGCAACATCTACGGCCTCGACCGCATCCCGTATGATCTCGACTTCATTTGGATCCTCATCGTCGTCGCGGTCGCCTTGGTCTGCACGCTGGTCTTCAGCATGATCCCGGCCTGGCTCGCGGCGCGGCTCGATCCGGTCAAGGCTCTGCGTCGATAAGGACCAGCATGCGAAGCGAAGAACCTGAACCCGCGAAGCGCAGCCGAACCGTCTCGCTGCTCGCAGCCTATTTCGCGCTGCTCCTGCCCGTGGCGTGCACGGCGGACTCGTCGACGGGGCAGCTCTTGAACCGCGAAGTCGACCACCTCGACCGTAGGCCGATGATCTTCGACACGCTCAAAGGCGATGGCGCGCGGGCGTCGCGGCTCGTCGAGGACTTTCGCCTGCTCGGCCTGCGCGAAGTCGAGCGCGGACGCTCGATCTTCGGCAGGCGCTGAGCCCGCGACCCCTTGGGGTCGGTCACACCTCAGCGCACGATGTCGAGGCGCTGGACGTAGTTCGCATCGTCGACGACGAGCTCCACGCGGTAGCTGCCCTTCGGCACCGGCCGCCGCTGCTGTGCCCGCCGTCCCATCTGGCGCACGACCTCGGTGATGCCCGAGCGCTCGGCCCCAGCAGCCCCGCGACGCATGTCCCAGCGCACGACGTGGAGTCCTGCATCCTTGGGCAGAGCGATGCCGAAAACCTCGGTGCCGGTGACGTCGACGACGCGCAGGCGCGCCTTCTCGGCCCCCTCGGGTAGGAGCGCCGACAGCTCGACGGCGCTCGCGACGGCGCCGACGTCGGCACGACGCGGCGTGATCGTGTAGCCGCCCGTCGGTCCGGGCGGCATGCGCCGAACCCGGCGAGGCTGCACGACCATGGGACCTGCCTGAGCGGCGGTCTCGGTCCATTGTTCGAGCGCGCTGACATCGGCGACGAACATGCCGCGGCCGTGGGTCGCTATGACGACTTCGGGCTCGCGGGGGTGGACGACGAGGTCGTGCACGGCGACGCGCGGTAGCTTCGCACCCATGCGCACCCATGCCCCGCCGCGGGTCGTCGAAGCATAGACGCCGAGCTCGGTGCCGACGAAAAGCAGGTCTTCGTTGCGCGGGTCCTCGCGGACCACGTTGACCGGCTCGTCGCGCGGCAAGTCACCCTCGATCGATCGGAAGCTGAGTCCGTAGTCATCGGTCACGAAGACGAGGGGCTCGAAGCGGTCTTCGCGATAGCCGGTGACGCTCACGTAGCAGCGGCCCGCATCGAAGTGGCTCGCCTCGACCCGGCTGATCCAGAGACCTTGGGCGGACGCCGGTAGCGCGTGATCGAGCTTGCGCCAGGTCTTGCCACCGTCGGGCGTCATCCACAAGAGCCCGTCGTCGGTGCCGACCCAAACATAGCCGGGCCGCAGCGGACTCTCGCTGATCGTCGTGATCGTGCAGTGTGGCACGTTGCCGGCGAGCTTGTCGGCGTCGCGCGTCGTCAAGTCATCGCTGACAGCCTTCCACGTGTCGCCTCGGTCGTAACTGCGGAAGAGCTTGTTTCCGCCGAACCAAATCATGCGCGGGTTGTGCGGCGAGATGAGGATCGGCGACATCCAATTGAAGCGGTACCCGGCTTCGCCGCGCGCCGGTCGCGGCTGGATGCCCTTGCGCTCCATCGTCCTCAAGTCCGTGCGCCCGAGCCCGCCGAACTGGGACTCCGAGTAGACGATGTTCGGGTCGGTCGGATCGACGCAAACGTAGAAACCATCGCCGCCCGAGACCTTGAAGGTGTCTTCGATGCGCAGTCCCTTGGACGTCGGGCCGGCGCTCGGCATCCCCCAGGACCCGTTGTCCTGCGTGCCGCCATAGATGCGGTAGGGATCCGCCATGTCGACGCCAACGGCGTAGAACTGGACGACCGGCAGGTTCTCGAAGTGCGACCACGTTGCCCCCGCATCGAAGGACTCGGCGAGTCCGCCGTCGTTGCCGAGCAGCAAGTGGCCGCTGTCGGCCGGATCGACCCACAGGGCGTGGTGGTCGCTGTGCAAGGTCGGCGCGCCGTTCGGGCGGAAGGTCTTGCCGCCGTCGACCGAAACATGGACCGGCACCGAGAGGATCCAGACCTTGTTCTCGTCGCGGGGGTCGACGCGAATTTGACCGTAGTAGTACGCGGGCGAACCACCGACGGGACGCGCGTTGGTCTTGGACCAGGTCTTGCCGGCATCGTCCGAGCGATAGACCTCGCCGCCGACCGTTGCGGGCGCCTGCGCGCGGGCCGCGCCCTGCGGCGCCACTAGCTCCTGGGCGTCCGGGGCCTCGGCTTCATCGCCGCCCTCGGTGCGCGCCCTTTGAGTCGGAGCCTTCGACGGGTTCTCGTTCTCGACGGTCAAGTAACAGACGCCGGGCTTCGAGGCCGCGAAGGCGATGCCGATCCGGCCGATCTCGCCGCCCGGAAGCGCCGTGACGCGCGCCCACGTCGTTCCACCGTCCTCGCTGCGCCACAGCCCCGAACCGGGCCCCTGCCCGTCGAAGTGCCAGGCACGCCGGCGCCGCTCGTAGGTCGCCGCGAGCAAGACTTGGCTATTACCGGGCTGGAAGGCGACATCGACGACGCCCACGTCTTTTTGTGCTTCGCCATCGAGGCCGAGGACCCGCTGCCAGGTCTTGCCGCCGTCGGTCGTGCGATAGAGCCCACGCTCTTCGTTGGGCGAATAGAGGTGGCCGAGCGCCGCGACGAAGACACGCTGCCCATCGCTCGGATCGACGATGATGCGTCCGATGTGGTGGCTGTCGCCGAGGCCGACGTTCGCCCAGGTCTTGCCGGCGTCGACCGACTTGTAGACCCCGCTCCCCCAGTAGGAAGAGCGCTGGTTGTTCGCCTCGCCGGTCCCGATCCACAAGACCTTCGGATCCGACGGGTCGATGGCGATGTCGCCGATCGACGTCGTCGCGTGGGAGTCGAAGATCGCCTCGAAGGACAGGCCGCGGTTGCTCGTTCGGAAGAGACCGCCCGATGCCGAAGCGACGTACCACGTCGACGCATCCTGCGGATGCACCTCGATGTCCACGATGCGTCCCGAGAAGTGCACCGGGCCGACTTCGCGCCACGCCGCATCCTTGATGAGCGAATCACGACTCGAGAAGACCGTGATCTGGGTCGCAGCCACGGATGCGAACGCGAGCGAAGCCGCGAGCACCCGAAACTCCATGCTTGTCATGAGCTTCATCGGATCGAGCCTCCTGTGCTCGCGTTTTCGTCGATCTCGTCCGTTTCGATGCCACCGCCTTCGCCGATGCCCGGCGCGCGTGGCCATGCAATGTCGAGCGGCTCTTCGTGGTCCACGACGTCGAAGGCGTGGGTCACCGTCTCTTCACCGACCCGGAGCGTCACCGCGTAGCGACCGGCCGCTGCTCGCCGGCCTCCTCGCGCTACGCCGCCACGTGCGCCTGCGCCGCCGGGGCGACCCGCCGACTGCTCGCGCAGCCCCCAGTCGACTCGATGCAGACCAGCTCGCTGACTCCCATCAGCCTTGAACACGGTCTTGCCCAAGATGTCGGTCACGACGATCTCGACCTTTTCCTTGGTATTGACACCAATGTGATAATGGAACTCGGCCCGCTCTGGCGGATTCTCGAGGCGGAAGTATCGATGCCCTTGACGAGCCACGCTGCGGCGGGCGAAGCGCGTCACAGTCCCTGGCTGGACCAACATATGGGCTGCGCTGCGGTCCTTGTTCGTCAACTGACGCAGCGGACGGATGTCGAGCACCCAAACCCCACGTCCGTGCGACGCGATGATCAAGTGTTGGTCGCGGTCTTGCTGGTCGAAGTCGAGCACGGCGACCGAGGGAAAGCGCTCGTCGAAGCGCTTCCAAGTCACGCCGCGGTCCAGACTGATCCACAGTCCCATCTCGCAGCCCAGGTAAAGCAGGTCCGGATTGACGTTGTCGTCACGGACGCAGCGAGCCGAGCCGGCCTCGGGAGGCAAGTTGCTGACCAAGGACTTCCAGGTCGCACCGAAGTCCTCGGTAACGAAGACATGCGGAGCGCGATCGCCACTGCGGTGACCGTCGACCGCAACGTAGGCACGACCATCGGCGTGCCCGCTCGCGTGCACAGAGCCGATCCACATCGGCTTCTTGCCCGGCAACATGGCCGCAACCTGCTGCGTGCAGTCGTCCCACGCCTTGCCGTCATCCTGCGTCGACCAGAGTCGTCCGTCGTCGGTGCCGGCCCAGAGGATGCCCGGCTTGCGCGGCGACTCGCCGATGCTCGAGAGGCTCGGCGGCGTCGAGCGCTCTTCTCCCTGGGGCACCTCACTGATGAGGACCGGGCTGATCGCGGTCGCGTTGCGGCCGCGGTCCGGCGACTTGTAGAGCTTGCTACCACCGTAGTACATCGTCTTCGCGTTGAAGTGCGAGAGGATGAACGGCGTGTTCCAATTCCAGTTGCGATCGCGCAGCTTGTTGACCCGGCCTCGCTCGCCATTGACGACGTTGACCCAGCCCATGTTGCCGCCCTGGCTCTCGTAGTAGACGACGTTCGGATCCTCGGGATCGACGCGGCAAACGAAGCCGTCACCGCTGCCAACCTTGAACGCATCGGCGTTCGTGATGCCCTCGGTCCGCAACGTGGCCGACGGGGAACCCCAGCTACCGTTGTCCTGGTAACCCGAGTAAACCCAGTAGGGCTGCTTGTTGTCCGCGACGGCGTGGTAGGCCTGTCCGATGTTTAGGTTCTCGAAGGTCTCCCACGTCCGGCACTGGTCGTAGGTGATGTTGACGCCACCGTCACAGCCGAGGATCAAATGCTTGCCATTCCGCGGATGAATCCACAGCGCGTGATAGTCGACGTGCACGTTGGCCATCGTGATCTCGCGTGAACTCGACCGGAAGACTTCACCACCATCGAAGCTCCAGTGAAATTGAATGCCGAGGACGTAGATATTCTTGTTGTCACTCGGGTCGACGCGGATCTGCGAGAAATAGTAGGGCCGCGGATTGAGCGAGTTGATGCGCTCCCATGTCTCGCCACGGTCCTTCGACAGGTAGATGCCGCCGCACTGGTAGCCCTCGGGCCCTTGGGACTTTTGGCGATTCTCGACCTGGCCGCCGATGCGATCGGCGAAAGGAGTTCTCGCCCCCGCGCCGCCGCCGCCTTGCCCTTGGCGCCGATCACCGAAGGTGAGCTCCACGCGCAGGACCTTGCCTTCGCGCAAGACCGCGACTTTTTGTTTGTCATTGGCGCGCTGCTCACCGAGGACGGCGAGCAAGTCGGCGTACGACGAGGTGCCTTCGTCACCGATCGAGAGAACGACGTCTCCGTCCTTCAAACCGGCTGCGGCAGCAGGGCCATCCTCGGTCACCGAGCCGAGCTTCGCGCCGCCGGCCGCGTCGCTGCCGTCCTGCCCGATGCCCATGATCGCGGTCCCGGGCTCGCCGGGCTCGAGGGCCGGAGCGCCTTCGGGACGCGCGCCGATCTTCTCGGTCTCGATCAGCGCATAGATGTGTGAGGGGTCCTTACGATAGATGTCGAAGGACACGCGGCCGATCTGAACCGTGGGCAAGCCCTTGCTGAGCTTCTTCCATTTCGTACCGCCATCGACGCTCTTGTAGATGCCCGACCCAGGGCCCCAACGCTTCAAAGGATGGTTGCCGTCGAAGGCATCCCGCTGGCGTTCGTACATCGCCGCGTAGACGATCGACGGGTCTTCGGGATCGAGGATGACGTCTGTTGCGCCGGTCTTGTCATCGACAGCGAGCACGAGCTCCCATGTCTCGCCGGCGTCGAGGCTGCGATAGAGGCCGCGCTCGGCATTCGGAGCCCAGAGGTCACCGCAGGCAGCGACAAAGACGCGCCGCGGGTCTTCGGGGTCGACGACGATGCGACCAATGTGGCGGGTCTTGTCGAGGCCCTTGTGCTTCCAAGTCTTGCCGCCGTCGGCGCTGTAGTAAACGCCGTTGCCCCAAGACGTAGAGTTGCGGTTGTTCGCTTCGCCGGTGCCGATCCAGATGTGGTCGCTGTTCATCGGATCGATGGCAATGTCACCGATCGACATCACGACTTCGTTCTGGAACTGCGGTGTGAACGTTGTGCCGTTGTTCACGGTCTTCCACAGCCCGCCCGACGCGGTCGCGACATAGAACTTGGATGGATTGCGCTCGTCGACTGCGAGGTCGACGACGCGGCCACCCATGGACGCGGGGCCGATTTCGCGCAAGGAGAGGGCACTCGTGTCGAGGGCCGGCGCGAGCCGCGGCGCTTCTTGGGCGGCGGCGACGGGCCGACTGTCCTGGGCACGACCGAGCGGGACCAAGGCTCCGAACGCGATGATGCAGAGGCCTCGCGCGTCGAACCACGGATGGCGTGTGCGTGAGGGGGACGTGGCGACCGTTCGGCGGGCGGCACGCGGACGTGACCCGGTCAGACGAGATGAACCGGATACGTCGGGAGGAACGTAGAGCATCGAGGCTTTGCCTTCCTTCAGGCCTTCTGGGGGTGGGGCCGGCCCGATCCGGTCCCCGCAATGGGCGGAACATACGCCCAACGGGTCGCTGGTGTTGGCGCCGGGCTCGGCGTTCTCGCCAGGGCTTGCTATGGTCCGGGCCTCCTTCTGCGCGAACTGACCGAAACGATGCGCCGCCAAGACCTCTATCTTAGTGTTCTGACTAGCCTGCTTGCGTCCATCGCGCTCTTGCCATCGACCGCTGGCGCGCAAGACCAAGGACCGAGGACCCCTTCGAAGGTCGCCCCGGCGCGGGCGCCAGCCTTCGAGGGTGCGCAGCGCCACGTGCTGCGTCCCCGTCCCGAGCTGGAGGGCCAGCTCGATCCGCGAAACTTCTGGCAGGACCGCCTCATCGTCAAGTTCGCCGAGGGGATCGCGATGCGCCTCTCTCGCGCGCGCAGGTCTCCTGCGCGCGACTTGCAGATCGAAGCGCCGCAGCCGCGCCGGGCCGAACTCGAGGTCCTCGGTGATCGCGAAGTCGAGCCGCTCTTCTCGCGCCCGGCGAAGGACCTGGAGCGGGAACGACGTGCGCTTCGTGCCAGCCGACCCGATGCCGTGTTGGCCGACCTCGCCAATTACTATCGTGTCTTCACGGCCGGACGCGAGGACACGCTGGCGCTCATGGCAGCGCTTGCTCGTGAGGAAGTCGTCGAGGTCGCCTACCCCGAGTTCCATCCACGAGCCATCGTCCCTGCTCAAAGCGGGACACGGCAGAGCCCCGACATCGTGACCGCGATTCGCACGCCCAGTTTCGAGGCGCGCCAAGGCTACCTCGCTTCTGCCCCGCAGGGGCTCGGCATGCTCGATGCCTCGGGCTTGCTCGGGAGCCAAGGACATGACGGCCAAGTCGTCGTGCAGATCGAGGCAGCATGGACCTTCGACCACGAAGATCTGCCGCAGCTGCGCCTCGACCGCGTGCTCGGGCCGACGAACTTCGGCACTTGGGACATCCAAGCTTGGCGTGACCATGGGACGGCTGCCGTCGGCATTCTCGCCGCCGCGCGCGACGACAAGGGCTTTCGTGGCATCGTGCCCGAAGCGCGGCACTACGTGTCGAGCGTCGTCTTCGGCAACGCGGATGCGGTGAGCCGAGCGACCCAGATCGCTGGGCCAGGCGATGTCTTCACGTCCTCGCTCGTCCACGCCGTCGCCTTGCAGAACCAGGGCTTCCACGCGCCCTTTGACTACCCGCAGGATGCCTACGACGCCGTTCGCATTGCGGTGGCCAAGGGCATCGTGTTCACGGTCGCGGCTGGCAACACGGGCAACGATCTCGCGAACCCGCTGCTCTACGGCTACCGCTACGCTCCGTCGGCCACCCCATCGGGTGCGTGGATCGTCGGCGCGAGCTTCCAAGGCGGCACGAAGAAAGTCTCGTGGAGCAACTACGGCGACGTCGTCCGCTTCAGTGCTTGGGGCGCTGGAGTCACTGCGCCGGCTTACGGGACGCTGTTCCGCGATCCGCTTCGACTTGGCGTGCGCGACTACACGGACATCTTTGGTGGCACTTCGGCGGCGAGCCCGCAGGTCGCTGGCGCTGCAGCGGCGATCCAGTCGACGGCTTGGATGATGAAACGCCGGACCCTCGATGTCGAAGCCCTCGCACGAGCGCTCGAACGGCATGGCACATGGATCAGCGGACGCGTCGGACCCCGGCCGGACATCGCGGGCACCCTCGTTGGCCTCGGCCTCGTAGACGGCCTCATGACGCGCGGAGACGTCGAGATCGGCGGTGACCTCGACCTGACGCTCGACCTGCGCCAGAACGAGTTCTTCGCGGTCTTCGGGTCCTCCAGGCCGATGTCACTCGCCTTGCCGGGCTTCTCCTTCCCGCTCGCGCTCGACCCGGCGCAGACCTTCGTCCTCGCGGTTGGCACGACGCAGAAGGCGGAGCCGTTCACGATCCACACGCCTCTTGCTGTCCCGCAACGATATTCCGGCGCGCGGCTCTACTTCCAGGCCATGCGCCTGGAGCGTCAGGCTCAGAACAGCGACTTCACGAATCCTGTGAGCGCGTGGTTGCGCTGAGCGCAGGTCGCTGGACGGCAAGGCACGCGCGAGCCAATGTTCGGCCTTTGTAAGGAATGTGCTGCTCGCGTAGGATGATCGCGTGGCTCTGTCGTCCTTCCTGCCTGCGGTCCGAGACTGGTTCCTCGAGTGCATCGGGACCCCGAGCCCACCGCAGGAGCAGGGCTGGCCGGTCATCGCGAGCGGTCACCACACGCTGATCGCTGCACCGACCGGATCTGGCAAGACGCTCGCGGCCTTCCTGCATGCGATCGACTCGCTGCTGCGCTTGGGCAAGGACATCCCCGACGAGACCCGCGTCCTCTACGTGAGTCCGCTGCGCGCGCTCGGCAACGACATCCGCGACAACCTCGAGCGGCCGCTGCGCGAGATCACCGACCGGAATCTCTTCCTGCCTGAGCTGCGAGTCCAGGTCCGTTCGAGCGACACCTCGCCGAACGAGCGCCAGAAGATGCGGCGGCAGAACCCGCACATCCTCGTCACGACGCCGGAGTCGCTCTACATCTTGCTCACGACGGCCAGCGGCCGCGCGATGCTCGAACCTGTGCGCACTGTCATCGTCGACGAGATCCACGCCCTCGTCCGAGACAAGCGGGGTTCGCACTTGGCGCTCTCGCTCGAGCGTCTCGAAGCGCTGACTGGCGGCTTCCAGCGCATCGGGTTGTCGGCGACGCAAAAGCCGCTCTCGGACGTCGGCAACTTTCTCGGCGGCATAGTGCACGCGCCCGACGGCGAAGCGCAGCCCCGCCCCGTCACGCTCATCGACAGCGGCCATCGTCGCGAACTCGACCTCGCGATCGAGGTGCCGTCGACGCCGCTCGAGACGGTCTGCTCGGGCGAGACCTGGGACCTCGTCTATGCGCGCATCGTCGAACTGGTCCAGAGCCACAAGACGACGCTCATCTTCGTCAACACGCGCAAGATGTCCGAGCGCGTCGCGGCACGGCTCTCCGAGCTGCTCGGTAACGACGTCGTCGCGAGCCACCACGGCAGCCTTTCGAAGGACGTGCGCCTCGAAGCCGAGCGCAAGCTCAAGAACGGCGAGCTCCGCGCCCTCGTCGCGACGGCTTCCCTCGAGCTCGGCATCGATGTCGGCGACATCGACCTCGTGATTCAGGTCGCACCGACGGCGTCGATCGCGACGTTCTTGCAGCGCGTCGGCCGTGCCGGCCACAGCCTCGGCAAGACGCCCAAGGGACGGCTCTTCCCGCTGACGATCGACGAGCTCGTTTGGGCGGCCGCCCTCGTTGCGTGCGTGCGTAGCGGGCAACTGGATCGCACGCCGCAGCCGCCCGAGCCGCTCGACATTCTGGCCCAGCAGATCGTCGCGGCCTGCGTGACCGAGGATTGGCAGCTCGACGAACTCTACGAAGTGCTGCGCCGGTCCTGGCCCTACCGGACGCTCTCGCGCGAGGACTTCGATGCGGCCATCGAGCTGCACACGAAGGGGCGTCATTGCTTGCTCCACAAGGATGTCGTCCACGGCAAGCTGCGTGCGACCAAGCGCGCCCGCCTCACGGCGATCCTTTCGGGCGGCGCCATCCCCGACCTCGGTCAGTATCGCGTCATCCTCGAGCCAGAAGGGAACCTGATCGGCACGCTCGACGAGGACTTCTCGATCGATTCGAGCGTCGGCGACATCTTTCAGCTCGGGAACGCCTCGTGGCGCATCCTTCGCATCGAGCGCGGTGTCTTGCGCGTCGCCGATGCGCGCGGTGCGCCACCGACGATTCCGTTCTGGTTCGGCGAAGCGCCGGCGCGCACGCTCGAGGTGTCGGCGGAGATCGCGAGGATCCGCGAAGAGCTCGCTGACGCAGCGTGGTGCGTCGAGCACTGCGGCATCAGCTTGGCGGCCGCAGAGCAGATCGCGGACTTCATTTTGGCGGGCCGCCGGGCGCTCGGCACGGTGCCGACGCAGCAGCGCGTGATCGCCGAACGCTTCTTCGACGAGAGCGGCGGACAGCAGCTCGTGATCCACGCGCCCTTCGGCGGGCGTATCCTGCGTGCGTGGGGGCTCGCGCTGCGGAAGCGCTTCTGCAAGGGCTTCGGCTTCGAGCTGCAGGCGGCCGCTGGCGAAGACAGCTTCTTGATCTCGCTGGGGCCGATGCACAGCTTCGAGCTCGCCGATGTATTCCGCTTCTTGAGCAGTTCGACGGCGCGCGACGTGCTCATCCAGGCCTGCCTCGGCTCGCCGATGTTCGAGCGTCGGTGGCGCTGGAACACGACGCGGTCGCTCCTCGTGGAGCGCATGCGCAACGGCATCCGCGTGCCGACGCCGCTGCAGCGCTTCCGCGCCGACGACTTGCTCGCCGAGGCCTTTCCGCAGGTCGCTGCCTGTCCGGAGACCTTGCCGGGCGGTGACTTGCCGGTGCCGATGGAGCACCCGCTCGTGCGCCAGACCATCTTCGACTGCCTGCACGAAGCCATGGACGTCGATGGCATGCTCGCGGTCCTGCGCGGCATCGAAGACGGCAGCATCGAGACGGTCGCGCTCGACCTGTCGGAGCCATCGCCCTTCGCGCGCGGCATCCTCGCGGCGCAGCCCTATGCCTTCCTCGACGATGCGCCGCTCGAAGAACGACGGACGCAAGCGGTGATCACACGGCGGAGCCTCGAGCCACGCGTCGCGGACGAGCTCGGCGCCCTCGACCCCGACGCTGTGGCGCGGGTGCGGAGCGAGGCTTGGCCGCAGCCCTGCTCGGCCGAAGAGATGCACGAGGCCTTGCAGTGGATGGGCTACGTCGCGCATGGCGAAGCCGCGGCGTCGGATTGGCTCCCCTACCTGGCTGCGCTCGAAGCGGACGGGCGCGTCGAGTGGGATGGCGATCGCTGCTTCGCCGTCGGTGCGCCGCGCGACGACAAGACCGTGTGGCGCGGTCGCCTCGAGGCGCTCGGACCGTGCTTCGCGGAGGACCAGGCACTGATGGTCCTCGAGAGCGAGGGCATCGCAATGCGCTGCCGCCTCGATGGACGCGAGGCGTGGTGCGATCGTCGCTTGCTCGCGCGCATCCATCGCTACACGGTCGATCGCTTGCGGCAGGAGATCGCGCCGGTCACGGCGGCCGACTACCTGCGCTTCTTGGCGCGCTTCCAGCACGTCGAAGAGACGCAGCGTCTACATGGACCCCACGGCGTGCGCGAAGTCCTGACCCAGCTCCAAGGGTTCGAGGCACCTGCGGCTGCCTGGGAGAGCAAGATCCTGCCGATGCGCGTGCGCGGCTACCGCCGCGAGTGGCTCGATGAAGCGACGCTGTCTGGCGCGTTTGTCTGGGGACGGCTCTGGAGCACGGGCAAGGGACCGATCAAGACGACGCCGCTCGCGCTCATCCCGCGGCAAGGCCTCGATGCATGGCTCGAGCTCGCAGGACCAAGCTCGAGCGACGGACTCTCCGATGCCGCAAGAGCGGTCCTCGCGACGCTCGCCGCGCGCGGCGCGGTCTTCCCACAAGAACTCGAACGACACTCGGCGCAGGGTGGAGCCAAGCTCGAGGCCGCCCTCGGCGAACTCATCGGCCAGGGCCTCGTGAGCTGCGATTCGTGGGGCGGACTGCGCTCCCTCATCGTACCGCCGTCGAGGCGCAAGTTCGCGATGACGACGATCGGGCGCTGGAGCCCGCTGCGCTCCCACGGTGCCACAGCTGACGACGATCTGCGTTCACGAGCCGAAGCCCACGCCGAGATGCTCGTCCAAGTCCTGCTCGCGCGTTGGGGCGTCCTCTTCCGCCGCGTCCTCCAGCGAGAGCGCTTGCCCATCCCTTGGCGCGAGATGCTGCGCGTGCTGCGCCGGCTCGAGCTGCGAGGCGACGTGCGCGGTGGCCGCTTCATCGCCGGCTTCGACGGCGAGCAGTTCGCTCTACCCGGCGTGATTCGCGAACTGCGCCAAGTGCGACGCGCGCAGAACGGCGGCGACTTCGAGGTCGGCGCGGCGGACCCGCTCAACCTCGCGGGCATCTTGACACCCGACGCTCGAGTCGCCGCACAGCGCCGCGGGGTCGTGACCCCGCTCAGTCCCCTTGTCGCATCCGAGCCGCGTGGCGGCGGGCAACATACTCGTACATGAAGTAGGCCCAGAGCACGCCGATCGGGATGAGGACCGCGACGCCGACCATGAAGGTCGAGAGCCATTCGGCTTGTTCGAAGGCGAGCTTCATGCCGATCGTGAAGAGGACCGCCAGGCCGACTCCGTACATGAGGACGCCTTGAACGAGGACGAAGCGCGTGCGGGTCGGGAGCGTTGTGGCCATGTCGAATACCTCGGCAGATGATTGGGCACGATAGCACGCCCCGGTCACGGGCCAATTTCGGTGAACTTTCTCTGTCGGGCTTCGCTGGCTCGTGCGTCTTGGCGCTCGTGGACCAACGGCACGCCCCACAAGACCAGGACAGCGACTCGGCTTGGCTCGAGGCCTTGTGGCGCGAGCATCGCGCATGGATCGCCGCGATCGTGCAAGCGATCCGACCCGGCGCCTCGGAGGTCGAAGACCTGCTGCAAGAGGTCGCGCTGAAGGTCGTGCAAGGCTCGGCGCAGTTGCGCGATGCAAGCGCCGTGCGCCCGTGGCTGCGTTCGATCACGAAGAACGTGTGCACCGACGCCGGACGGCGGCAACAGGTACGACACTGCGAAAGCGTTGACCTCGCCGAACTGAGCCTCGCTGACACAACAGGCGCGAAGCGCGTCGAAGACGAAGACGAACTCGAACGCGTTCGAGTCGCCCTCGCGACTCTGCCAGAGGCGAGCCGCGAGCTGCTCGCGCTGCGCGCTGTCGATGGCCTCAGCTACAAACAAATCGCCGAGACCCTCGAGGTCCCTGAGACCACGATCGAGCAACGCCTCGTGCGCGCGCGCAAGGCCTTGCGTTCTGCCCTCGACAAGAGTCGCGCGAATCGCGCCCACAGCCGCGACATCCAGACGTGGAGCCCCCTATGAACACCGTGAACGACAAGCTCGAGATCATCCTTCAACGCGCCGTCGATCGCTGCGCAAAGCGCGACGATTGGCGCGTGATCGACGCCGCGCGGCGGAACGACCCAGACTTGGATCGTGTAGTCGTCGACGCCCTGCGAGACGCGGATGCATTGCGTCTTGCGCTCGCTCCGGCCATCAGCTCAGCGACCATGGTCGAAGTGCCGCTCGCGGCGAGGTGTGAGAGTCGGCGAGCGCGCGCATCGGTGCGCACCAAGCCGTTCTTCCTCGGCATGTTGACGGCGGCACTTTTGTTGGTCACGTGCTACCTGGCTCTCGAAGGTCCTAAGCTCGATACGGCTGGGCGTGAAAAGACAGAAGTGGCGACGGCCGGCGCGGCCAACTCGGAGGACTTGATCCAGTCCTTCATCGCCGCCAGCGCACGCGAAGGCAGGTCCGTCGAAGAGCTCCCACTCGTGACTCTCGGCCTCGAGCCCGGCGAGGACGACAAACCCGTCCTCCTGGTCCTACGCCGCTTCGTCGAGCGCAGCGCCGTCGAAGACGTTCAGCGCGTTGCGCTCGACGAGTACGGTGAAGCCATCACGATGCCGGTCTCAACGATCCAAGTAACCCATCCCAGAAAACTCTGAGAGCTAGCTGACTCACAAGGAGGTCCAAATGACGACGTTTCGTACACAAATCTGCAGACAAGTTCGCGCACACGCGCCTCACATGCGCACACGACCGCTCACGCTTCTAGTCGCTGCAATCGCCTGTCTCGGCTCGACCGCTGTCGGTGCGGCTCAAAACGCCACGACGCAACCGAGCACCGTGTACGACGCGATGGTCGCAGCGGCAGCCTTCGGTTCACCAATGGCCACACCGGTCGCACGCATCGTCATCGGCGAGGGCGCGTCGTCCTTCGAGATCGACGTCCAGAGCAGTGGACACGTGACGATCCGACGCCTCGACGGCTCGTCTACCAAGCAATGCCTGCCGGGCCGCACGCTCCATTGCACGCCAGACGGCAACACACGCGTCGAGGTCGTTCGACCCAAGTATGGAACGACGGCTATCGTCAAGCGCGCCACATTGGACATTGCCGTCGAGCCCGTGCCACAAGCGCTCGCTTCCCACCTCGGCATCAGGGAAAATGAGTGCCTACTCATCGACATCGTCAAAGGCGGCGCAGCGGACAAGGCGGGACTGCAAAAACACGACATTCTCTTGTCGGTGGACGGCAAGCACAAACTCACGCCCAAATCGCTCGTCCAGATTTTGGCTGAACACAAGCCAGGCGACAGGATCGATGTCGTCATTCTGCGCCGTGGTGAAGAACTGCGCTCGACAGTCCTCCTCGGCAGCAAGACCGAGAGACAGCAGGCCATGTTTCCACCTATTTATGCGCTTCCGCCGACTCAGCTACTTGTGCCACCACAAAGCTCGACCAAGGACGGCAAGCCGCATCCGTGGTGGCAACAGCCGCAATCGACGACACTTCCGCGAGTGCCTTTCGTGCGATTTTCGGAGCCTGACACCGCGACGATCGAGAAGCTGATCCGTGAACTCGGCAAGCAGCGCGTACGCGTCGATGGTCTCCTGAAGAAGCTCGAGCGCATGACGAAAGCCGAAGAGGCGATTGCGATACCGCCAATCGACGGCGTCGAGCTCGAAGGCGCCAAAAAGAACCAGTAGCGCCTCGCCTGGCCTGATCGCGAGAGTGGCTTGATCGCGACAGGTCCGGCTTCAGCTTCTTGCGCCACGCTGCAGGCCGAGCAGCCGCTCCACGACGAAGGCCAACTCTTCGACGATCTGCGGATTGGTGTACGTCTCGACCTCGAGCGGAACCCCTTCGGGCAAGAGGCTTGGCTCGGCTTCGATTGCTTCCAAGAACTGGACAACGACGTCGTGCGAAGTGTCGACGTCCGCGTCCCCGTGCCAATGCAAGGGCACGTGGTAGTGGCAACGAAAGACATCGGCCTCGAGCGGATTCAGCCCGAGGAAGCCTTGGTCTTCGATGTCGACGAAGGGCCCGACACGGCCATTCGCCTCAAATGTCTGGTGCAAGTAGACAGGATCTCGAAAGCGCCGACGCAAGCCATCGCAGCCCTTGCTGCCACGAGCTGCAAGAGCCGAACTCAGCTGGACCTTGCCGACGCGTAAGCCGCAGCGCTGCGCGTCGCGTAGACACGCGACCGGGTCTTCGCCGACGACGAAGGCGTGGCAGAGGTCGAGGCAAAGGCCAATGTGTCGGCGCATGGCGGCCTCGTTGCCATGCGACGCCGCGAAGGGCAGCGCGAAATCTTCGAACCAGGCGACGGCTTCAGCCATGGTCTCGAGCAAGCACCAGGGCTCGGGCTCGAGGGCGAGCACGATGTCGACCCCGCTTCGTGCATGAAGCTCGTCGAGGGCCAGCGCTGCCCTGAAGATGTTCTCGACGTGGTCGCAGCTCGGCGCCGCGTCACGACCTTGGCCGCGAAAGCCCAGTGGCACCGTACTCATGACTGCACGCTGGCCACCTGCGGCAGCAACGAAGTCAGCGCAAATCTCAGCAGCGCGCAGACTGTAGCTCAGGCGTTCGAAGCTCGACCAGTCTGGCTGGTAGACACGCTCCTTGACGGCCTCACCATGAAAGCGACCTTGTGGAAAAATGTTGATGGAGGCAGGCACGAGGCCAAGTTCTGACAACAGCGCACGATGTCGAAGGCGTCGCTCCGATGACGCCGAGAGTTCATCGACAATGTCCACGGGCCACCACGCGCCGAGAAGTAGATCGGCCTCGGATCGAAGACTGCGGCGAAGGCCGACTGCGACGATATCGCGCAGGCAGGCATCAAAGCTGTCGAGATTCGCTGCAGGGTGAACGTTCGTGCAGTACGTTAGGGGTCGCTTCCCGAATGCAGCCAAGTCCTGGGCGTCCATCATCTGGATAGTGTCGCTTCCACAGCCCGATTGCGAGCGCGACACAGCCATAACTAGGAGTTTCGAAGCGGATTTCATCGGCCTCGCTAGCACGTAGCTACGTAGTCCCCCGATTCGGGCTGCTTCCGGCCCGATCTGCCTTTTCTGCCGACAGGCGACGTGTTGTGCCTATGAGAATCCTATCTGTCCGAGGCGCGCTTCTTGCGTCGACTCTTGCGTCGACGATCTTCGCCGCCTCTTCGTCGTCGACCCTCGCGCAACAGTCCACGATCTCGTTGACGAACTCTTCGTATCTGCCGCGGGTCGAATGGGCTCGAGCGACTGTCCCATTCGCGCAGGGGCAGATCCGCAAGAACGATCCGATCCCTTTCAACGTCGACTGGAAGCCGACCGAATGGCGCCCGCTCCAGTACTGGCCGGACGGGACGCTCAAAAGCGCGCAAGCTCAGTGGGTCGAGGTCCTCAACGGCGGCCAAAAGACCTCGCGCAAGATCCAGCCGGGTGAGGTGCGGGCGCAGCCCTTCTCGCTTCACCCTGCGATCAGCGACGCTGTGCCGAACTTCCGCATCTACACGAGCGTCACCGACCGTGACGGCGTGCCTTACGTCGCGGAGTCTCGCCCCTTCGACAAGCCCGGCGACCACGTGACCGTGCTCCACGGCAACCACGCGACCTACAGCGTGCGTACGCGAAGCTACCACCTCAACCCAGCCAACAAAGGCATCGGGCGCGACTACTTCAGCCAGACGAACTACTTCACGTTCTTCAGCGACATGCCGATCGCGATCGTGGACGTGGTCGTCGCCAACGACTACCTCGGCGCCGACAAGCCCAAGTCGAACGACCCCAATCTCTATCCTCTCGGCGATATTGGTTTCAAGTCGCTCGACCTCTTCGTCGCCAATGCTCGCGGCGTTGTCCGCAACGCAGCCTGGAATGGTGTCGGAACGCACCTGATCGACACCTTTATGAGCCCGTCGACGCAGGTCAATCTGCTGAGAGACGACTACTTGGGTGATGCGCAGGGCAAGCGTTGGCGCGTCATCCTGATCTTCGATTCACCGCGCTTCACCCCGGGAGAGCGCAGCGCGTGGGCGCACGTCGCAGCGTCGTGGTGGACATACTCTCTGATCCCGATCACCGACCTGGCCACGTGGCAACGCAGCAAGGGTTTCTCGCTGTACGGCGGCCCTGTGAATCCGTCGTCTTGGAGCAACAACCAAATCGTCGATGATTACAATCTTTGGTTGAAGGCCGACCACTTCGGCCCTTGGGCCGACTGGGGAGACTACACCCATAGCTGGGTAACCGGCACGCACCGCAATGGACCTGCAACCGAGCACCGTATTCTGGAGCTGCAGCAGCAAGACCCGCGGCCGCTCTATATGTTGGAGGGCAAAGCTTGGCAGCAGACCGCAAGGACCTACCAGATCTGGGGTCTTCGCGTCCAGCCCGATGATGACATCTACATGTGGGACGGGCTGCCTTACACGATTGTGAGCTCCAGACGCATCAGCGCGGAGACGCTCGGGCGCTATGCTTTGCAGCAGAACGATCCTTACGCCTACTACCGCAAGGACGTGCCGCTCGGGTTCGCACATCGGTGGAATGCCTACGAACCTGAGCACTTCTCGACGGAGCGCCTCTTCGACTACTTCGCCATGACCGGTGATTGGCGTTGCATCGACGAGATGAGGATGCTTGGCGAGTGCTACCTCGGGCTCTTCCGCTTCAAGAAGTATCAGATCTCGGAAGGTCCACTCAATGCGCGGGCAGAGGGCTGGCCGGCGCAGGCTGCGATCAAGATCTGGTTCGCGACAGGCGAAGACCGCTTCATCGAAGGTTTGCGTCGTCGCATCCGCGACATCATCGAACCAAAACGCCGGAAGGACCATCCGAGCAAGGCGATCAGCTTCGAGCCGGCACATCCGCTCACGCTCTTCCCGACGCAGAGCACCGCGCTCGTCCCGTGGCAGCACGCAGCCATCATCTATGGCTACTACCCACTATGGCAGTATTGGGGGGATCCACTCGCGCGGCAGATTGCTCACGACATGGTCAGCGTCGTCGAGTACTCGTGGGTATTCAATTACACGGATCCCGTGCTTGGCTTCTTGCCGAACATGATGCGGTACTACGTGCCGATCAGCTACCTAGGAAAACCAGTGTCGCCTGACATTTGGGACCACACGCAGGGCATCGGAGTTCGATACGGCGACTTGCCGCTTGGCGGAGCACACACTCACTTTGCGGCGGCGCTCGATGTGCTTGCGGAGGACACGACCGATCCGATCGAGTACGCGAAAAACCGCTATGCGCGCAAGCACCTGATGCACGATAAACCGACGACTGACCGCTGGCGCTTCAGTCGCTGGTTCGCGCTACGCGAGAACCAGTGAAGCCACGGCGCGGGAGAGCCTCAGCTCGACCGCGTCGAAGTGCAAGCGCGACTCACAAGATTGAATGAGCGCGCGGCGCGCGCTTCGTAGTTCGCTCGCGAGAGCGCTGCGATCGAGTAACGCGAGGGTCGCAGCGTCGAGGTCAGAGACGCAGCGCGCGTCGTCTACGACCCTCGCGAGTTTCGCACCCGCGACCCAAGCGGCGACACCGTTCTGCCGCGTGGTCACGACCGGAAGCCCCGTCGCTAGCGCCTCCAAACCACAAAAACTCAAGTTGTCCTCGAGACTCGGCGCGAGCAGGACATCACAGGCGTGGTAGAGACCCGCGATGTCTTCGACGAAGCCGAGGCCGAGGATACCCCGCTTCGCGGAGGTCCAACGCGCGCTTCCGTGTCCAGCGAGGACGAGGCGTGCATCGAGGCGTCGCGCACGCAGACGTTCAAGGACGGCTAGCGCCGCTCCTAGACCTTTTCGCCTGGGATCGTTCCCGATGAAGAGGATGGCCACGGCGTCGCCAAGGCCCAAGGCTTCGCGAGCAGCTTTGCGTTCGGCTCTCGTGGGTAGCGAAAAGCGTTGCAGATCCACCGGCAAGCCGACGACCTCGATCGTCCCAGCGAAGCGAGGGTAGCGCCGCCTGATGTCATCAGCCACCAGCGGCGAATTGGCGAGACAGAGCCGACCTCCACTGTTCGCCGCTTCGTCAAAGAACGCATCCTCGCGCGCCAGAAAAAGGCTCGTCCGCTTCGACAGACGGCGCAGACTCGCGCGCAGGTGGCGCAAGCCCGGGACTTCCGAGCGCCGCCTGGCATCGAGACTCGTACGCAGCAGCCCACCGAGTGGACAAAAGACATGCGCGGGGCCGGCATGCCTGAAGGCAAGGGTCAGGTAGCCCTCTACTTCGAGCGCGCGCTGGCGCCGGTCCGCTGCGGCGTAAAAGGCGGCGCCACTCTCTTCGACGATCTCGACCCGACTTCGCGACTGGCCTTCCATCGGCTGGCCTAGGTAGCAAGCTGTCAGAATCGCGAGTTCATGGCCGCGTCGCAGGAGTTCGGCATGGAGCATGGCCGCGTACGCTTCGAGCCCACCGCGGCGCGGATCCCAGCGGTCAAGGCAGAGCGCGATCTTCACGCCTGGTCACTCGGTGGTCGCGGGAAACTCATGGCCGCGAACGAGACACATTGCGAGCGATCTTCGGCCACTGCTTGTTCATAGTGCAGGAGCTCGCCAGCACCGCCGCCGAGTTCGCGAACGACTTCGGTCACGAACCAGCATGGCGTGCCTCCGCAGACACGACTGGGATTTCCGTCGGCTTCGATCGTGGCCTGCAAGGCGTCGCTGCGAAGCTCGCCCGCGTGCTGGAGGAGGGCGCCATCCATTGCGCGAACGCGATCGAGGTCCTTGTCCGTGACGGCACCGGAATCACCGAAGAACGGTCCAATGTGCGAGAGGTCGGCGCCTGCGATGAGCGTGACCTTGTCGACGCCAACGTCACGGCAAGCCTCTACCAGAGCAGAGACACAGGAGCGCACCATGGGCTCACGCTCGGCCCCCAGCGGTAGAGCTCCCGTCAAGAACGGCGCGATGCGACAAGGTCGTTGGCGTTGACGCTGCACGTGGTGCGTGAGCAGAACCTGAAACTCGAGCGAGTGTTCGTCGCGATGCAGGTACTCATCGCGTCGCCATGCCTCAGTAGCACCCTTCACCTCCCGATCGAGCCGCGCGCCCACGGCGTGAACAAAATCGCGATCCACATCAACAACACCAAAGGGCGTCTCGAAGCTCTTGTCCGTGACCGTCAGCACGCAATCTGACCCGCGGTGCGCTGTTCCGAAGACGACGAAGAGCTCGGCACTGTCTTCGGCGGCCTGCAATGCGCCGTAGGCCGCCGCGTAGCCGCGGGCGCCACGCTGCAGATCGATGTGTGGCGATATGAGCCCTAGCACGCTCGACGCACTCGAGGCCTTTTGGTCAACCGGGCGCTCATCGAGGAGCGCGTCGAGACGCGCCGCACAAGCGGCGCCATCGCGCGGATACTCCGCCGGACCACAGTGCCGCATCGGACGAACCGCGCTCGCGAGGAAACCCTGACGAATCGCCTCGATCGACGCCCTCGTGCGCTCGTCATCGAGACAGGACCGGCCCTCGAGGTCTGCTGCCACCCGTGCGACGGCCTCTGCTGTCACCGCCTGGCCGAAGTCGCGGCTCAAGACTTCCGCGATCTCGGAGCAGGTCAGCCGCCCGTTGAAGTGCTGAAGCACCGGTATGAGACCGCGTGGCACGAAGACCGCAGCATCGAAGAGGCCGGTCGGATCGACCAGGAAGATCCCTGGCATGGACTCGTCGACCGAGTGGCGAAGCTCGAGTTCGCGCAGGCGCGGCGCTTCTTCCGTTCGCATCGCTGGACCACCTCTGTCATCGTTCCCTTGGACAATTGCTGGACTATCCGGAAGCATGGAGTCCATGTCGCTGCGGGACAACGATCAGATGACCGATGAAGCCTGCTCCCCCTTTCTGCTCCACGTCCATCGCGACGGAGACCGCACATCCCATCGCTTCTCGAAGGCCCTCGTCACGCTCGGGCGCTCACGGGAGCGCGACGTGCCGCTCGGCGAGAAGTGCATCTCGCGCCACCATGTGACCCTCGAGTGTCGGCGGCGGCACTTCTTCGTTCGCGATGAAGGGAGTCAGAACGGAACTTGGCTGCAAGGCGTCCGCATTGAACCAGGCATCGAAACCGAGTTGCGGCCCGGCGATGTTCTCAAAGTCGGCAGCTTCGAGATCTCGGTGCAGCGGCTGGAGGAGCCGGCCGAAACCACCGACGCGCACACCGCAGTAGAAACAGGTCACTCCGAAACCAATCTCGACGCAAGCACCTTTGCCCGGCTCATTCAGGCGCTGAACGAAGAGCTCGATCCTGATCGCCTGCTCATGATCGTCGTTGACACGGCCATCAGGACTACCGAGGCCGAACGCGGCTTCTTGGTCGTCTTGCACGCCGACGGAAAGTCAAACCCCGAGCTGCGTGACAACTATGAAGTGCGCGTCGGGCGCAACTTCGTCGGCGAGACCCTCGCGGATCCGCTGTCAGCGATCAGCAAGACGATCGTCAACGATTGTCTCACTGACGGCGAGGCCCGCCTGACCGTCAACGCGCAGGACGATGAACGATTCTCGGCCCTGCAGAGCGTCGAAGACCTGCGGCTGCGCTCGGTGCTCTGCGTGCCACTTCGCGTTGCCGGCAAGATCGAGGGCGTCCTCTACCTCGACAACCGGCTCCAGCAGCACGCCTTCGACGACAACGACAAGAGCTTGTTGATCGTGCTCGCTGACATCTCGGGCGTCGCGATCCGCAACGTGCGACTGATGCAAGACTTGTCGGAGAAGAACCGCGAGCTCGTAGGCGCCCATGACCGGGTTGCCGAACTTGCGGCCAAGCTCGAGGGTCGAGTCCGTGAGCAAGCCGACGAACGCAGCGAAGTTCGCCAAGAACTCGCCGCGTCGAGGAAGGTCTTAGGCCTTCGCCACGACTACCGCGCGATCATCGGTGAGTCGGTGACGATGCAGGAGGTCTTTCGCCTACTCGATCGCTACGTCGACTCTCACGATCCGGTCTTGGTCTTGGGTGAGTCGGGCACCGGCAAAGAGCTCATCGCCAGAGCGCTGCACGAGCAAGGCGCACGCCGCGAAGGCCCATTCATCAGTGAGAACTGCGCAGCACTGCCGGCTTCTCTCTTGGAGAGCGAACTTTTTGGCTATGTAAAAGGCTCCTTCACGGGCGCCGTTCGGGATCACAAAGGACTCTTCGAGCAAGCAAAAGGCGGAACTCTCTTCCTCGACGACGTCGGCGATATGTCGTCGGACCTCCAATCAAAATTGCTCCGCGTGCTGCAAGAGCGCGAAGTCCGCCCCGTGGGCGCCAGCCACACGATTCCGATCGACGTGCGACTCGTCACGGCGACGCACCGTGACTTGGCCGCGCTCGTCAAGGCGAGTGAATTCCGCGAGGATCTCTTCTATCGCCTCCACGTCTTGCCGCTCCGCCTACCGCCTCTCCGCGAGCGGGTCGGCGATGTGCCCCTGCTCGTGCAGTCGATCTTGGACAAGGCCTGCGTCGAGGCACGCCGCCCCATCCCACGCATCAGCGCCAAGGCGATCGACCTCTTGGTCGCTCACCGTTGGCCAGGCAATGTTCGAGAACTCGAGAACGAAATCCGCCGGGCACTCTTGCTTGCCGAAGGCACGATCGACGCCCAGCACCTGAGCGACCACATTCAGAATCCTTCGATGCGCCTCGACGATCGTTCGCCCCTACCGGCAGAGTCGGGCACGACCCTACCACGCATGGTTCGCATGCTGGAGGAGAGCGAGATTCGCCGAGCGCTCAAGAGAGCCGACGGAAACAAGTCGAAGGCTGGCGACCTGCTGGGGATCTCGCGCTTCGCGCTCCAGCGAAAGCTCGACAAGTACGGCCTCGACGATCCGAGCGCATCTCTCGATGCCGCGCCGACACGCGACACCGATGACAGTGACGGCGCGTCGGCGGACTGAGTCGTCCGGCCCCGTTCTCGGCCTACGATCGAGGGCTACTGCCTACGAGCGAGGGTCAGGCAAGAACGCGGTTGAGCACTTCGCGGATGTTCTCGAGAGCACCGCGCAGGCTATCACGCTCGTTCTGGATGTTCCGGATGCTCGTCAAGAGATCATCGAGCCCGCCGGTTGACATCGAAGAGCTGGCCCTGGCAACCGAGGCCGAGGTCGACGTCGAGGCCGACGTCGAACCCTTGGGACGGCCCGGGCCGCGGCGCGGGCCGGTGCCCTTGCTCATCTTCGACTTGACGATGTAGACGAGGTTGCGCGAACAACCCACCTTCTTGGCAATATCAGCGTCGGCAATACCTTTGCCTAGCATTTCGCGGATTTGATCCGACTTGGAAGCAGCCATACTCGATCTCCAGGCGATGGACTTGGTGTCCTTTGATAACGGAAGAGCGACGACGAACATCGTCGCTGATCGTGCGCGTCAGACTCTATTGGAGCAAGGCGCCGCACTTCTGCACCCTATTACAATCCAAGCGCGTCTTCAAATGCAACCATCGAATTGACTTGGGTGCATTGCGGTCAACGAGCGAAGGGTCGCGTCAACTCACCACGCAAATCACACTGCATTTGGCGGCGAACTTCGTCCACCGCAAGGCCACGACCAAAGAGATAGCTCAACTTGGTCAAGGCAGCCTCGGGCGTCATGTCGAAACCGTTGATCATCCCCGCTGCAGCCATCCCTCTCCCGGTTTCGTAGTCCGTGTTTGCGACGCGCCCCGACAAGCACTGCGTGCAATTGACAAGAACAACCCCCCTGTCCGTTGCCTCTCGGAGCGCCCGGGTGAAACCCTTGCTCGTTGTCGGACCGTTCCCTAGACCGTACGAGAGAATCACTGCGCCCTTGAGCGGAGGTTCGAGGAAATTCCGCAAGAACTGTTCCTGGATACCGGGAAAGAGCCACAGCACGCCGACATTGGAATCCATGCCTTCGTGGAGCTTCATCTCGGCAGCCGGAGCCGGCGCTGGCAACACGTGCTTCCAATCTACTTCGATGGCAACACCGGCTTCGGCTAGCGCAGGGTAGTTCGGCGAAGCGAAGGCCGCAAAGCTGTCACAGTCGATCTTCCGCGTACGGCAGCCGCGTAGCAGCTTGTCATCGAAGAACACGCAAACCTCGGGGATCGCTTCTTCGGCGGCGATCAGCATCGATGTCAGCACGTTGAGCCACGCGTCATTGCGCAGTCGGCACAGAGGCACTTGTGAACCCGTCAAGACGACAGGGCACGTCAACCCTTCGAGCATGAAGGCCAACGCCGAAGCCGTATACGCCATCGTGTCCGTGCCATGCAGGATAACGATGCCATCATACTCACGCACCTTGGCCTGGATTCGCCGACCGATGCGCAGCCAGTCGTCCGGAACCATCTCCGCCGAATCGAGCAAGGGCTCGAACTCTTCGAGGTCGAAGTCGGGAAGCCCGGGTCGAGGCAAGAACTGAGCGTTCTCGAGGGCGGCTCGGATAGCGCCAGTGCGTGGCGCCAATCCGTGCTCACCCGGCTGCATGCCGATCGTACCGCCCGTGTGTGCGATGTAGACTCGCTTCGTCACGACGCCTGTCTCGCTCCGATCATAGAATCAGCTTGGCGCCCATTGGCACGCACGCCGTCTGGCAGGCGTCGGCCATGTCGGCTCAAAAGAAGCTCGTGAACTTGCGCAAGATGTCGATCGCACCATTGGCGCTCGGCGCGATCTCGGGTTCACGTGTCGCGGCTGCGGTGAGGTTGTCCGTCGTCTGACGGATAGGACCGGACAGCTTCTCGGCGAGCATGTTGCGGATCGCTTCATCCGGCTTCTCGAGCGCGGCCATCTTGTCCTGCAAGCCGCCCAACGTGCCGGTGGCCTTCTCGATAGCCGCTTTGGCATCAGCTAGCATCGTCCCGCCGAGCCCCACCTTGCTGGCGATGTCGCCGAGCTCGGTCACTGAGCCCGCGACTTGGGACGCGAGCCCCTTGAACATGTCCATGTTGCTCATGATCGCGTTGCAGGAGCTGAGGGCGACCAAGAGTGGTGCGGCGAAGAGAATCAGGCGTGCTCTCGGCATGGAAACCTCGGACGAAGACTCGAAGAACTGCGTCGCCAAGTCGACGACGCCCCACGTGTCACATGCGGGGGCGACATTAGACTCGCTCACCCGGCGTCATCGCAATGAGTCTCTTGGAGGGGCTCCGCTTGCAAGCACAACGCGGGTCGCAGCACGCTCACTGTCCATAGCACCGAAGAAGGCTTTGCGTTCGAAACCAAAGAGCCTGGCCACCAGAGAACTCGGGAAGCTCTCGACGAGACGATTCCATTCGAGCGCCGTGTTGTCGTAGAAGGACCTGGATGCGGCGATCTTCTCTTCGAGCGCCCAGAGGCCGTCGTGGAGCCTCGAGAACGTTGTGTTCGCTTGCAAGTCAGGATGACTCTCGGCGACGGCCAGTAGGCGCCGCACGGCGCGACTGCGGATCCGTTCTTCGCGGATTGCAGCGTCGACGGACGTTTGCGCTTCGTTGCGCATGCGAGCGAGCGACTCGAGGAGCTCTGACTCATGCGTGGCGTATGCCCGTGCGACCTCGACGAGCTTCGGAACCAATTGGTAGCGAACATCGAGGTCGACATCGATTTGGCGCCAAGCCGCCGCCGTGGCCTGCGCTTGACGAACGAAACGGTTGTAGGTCGACCACAACCAGATGGGGGACCAACCGAGAAGCCCGATTGGAAGCCCCAGCTCCCAGTGAGGAGCCTGCCACGTGCTCGCGCCTATCATCGAGAAGGCGATGACGAAGGCTAGCAAGGTCAAGAAGAGCCCGAACCAGCGCAGCACACCTTCAGTCCGGTCACCACGTCGCAAGTAATCGTCCGACGTCGTCGTCGTCACGATGAGCGGCACCGCCCCCAAAGGCCCGAAGCGCCCATCTTCGAGCTTGACCCCGAGCAAGTGGACACCGATTCCGACGGGCAACATCGTCGCCACATGACGGCGTGACAAACCGGCGTAGTCGTAGCCTGTCCCAGGTAGGTGCTCGAAAGACGCCCTGCTGGCATCCACCTCGATTGCAGAACCGTCGTCAACCACCAGAAAATCGCAGACGTCGCTCTCGCTATGCTCCGTCTCCCAACTCGTGACGGTGCGCGTGCGCCCCTTCGAATCGCGGACGACTCTCGTGACGAGGCGCTCGAGTCGGTAGCTGAAGTAGACGCAGGGCGTGCGAAACCACGGGCAATAGAGGGGCTGATCACGCTCGACGACGCCGGCGATCCAAGCGTCATCATGCTCAGCCAGGACGCGAATCGGGAGGCGCGGCGCTCTGGCAAGAACGAAGTTCTTCTGTTCTTGCCTCTTCGTCGAGTAGAGCAACGCCGCTGCGATGAGCGCTAACACCAGAGCGGCGAGCAGTCCCGGCCCAGTGCCGTCGACGAAGTCCTGCGCCGGCACCACGAAGAGCGGCAGACGAACAGAGGACGCGATCGAGGGCCGACATCGGCCTTCGACTTCGGACGGGCAGCGTTGCTTGGGACAGCAGGGCGACGACATCGCGGATCGCGATTGTGGCGCCCTGCGATGGCGTCGTCTTGGCCTTTTTTCGACGCCCGCGCCGCCCCCTTGACTAGTTGTCGCTGACTACTTGTCGCTGACTACTTGTCGCTCGTGGTCTTGGACTTGCCGGCGTCCTTGGTTTCGCCCGTAGCGCTCGGGTCCTTGCCAGGCTCACTCCCACCCGTGGCACCCTGCTGCTTGGCGTCGGTCTTGGCGTCGGTCTTGGCGTCGTGCTTCTCACCGAGCTCTTTGGACTTCTTAGCGAGCCACACGTCGCGCCCCTTCTTCCATTGCTCGAAGAGTTCGATGAAGCGCCGCTCTTTTTCGTTGGGGAAGACACGCACCGTCAAGCGACGGATGTTGATCTGGTTGATACGCTCTTCACCCCAACCTTCGTCAGGCGGAAACTCATCGATCAAGGCCAAGGCGGCGGCATCCTCCTCGGCTCGCTTCTTCTTCGCGGCGAGGTCGGCAGACAGCTCGCCGGCTTTGTCGGCCGCGGCTTCGCCTTGCTTCAGGGCGTTGGACTTTTCGGCCAGTTGCTTGCCGCGCTTCTCGGCCTCGGCGTTGGCGAGCTTCTCCGCTTCCTTGATCTCGTCGTGGATGACCTTGATGTCGGTATCCGTCAGTCGCTTCAAGACCTTGTAGGTCTCGATCATCGTGTAGGGCAGAAAGATGTAGCCGTCCGTGCGGTTGTAGTACCAGAGCCGCAAGCCTGCGTCCTCCTGCGTCATCTCTGCCCGAACGAACTCGAGTCCGCCGGAGGGCCGCTCGACGAAGTTGCCGTCTTTGACGATGCCCTGCAGGCGCTCACCGTTGCGGAGTCGCACGCGCACGGCGACGTGAGTCCGAACGATGTTCGTCGTCAGGCGCCGCGCTCGCTCGCGCTGGATGCGCTCGCGGATCTCCTCGCGGCGCTGCTCGAGCGCCTTGTCGTCGCTGGTCTCACCGGAGACCTCATTCTTGCCCGGTGTGGGATCGCCGACGCCGCCCGCCCGATCCGGCCCAGCGGGTGGCACCTTCTCGGGGAGCTGCTTGGCCGGTTCTTGGGCCCGCAGCGACAGCGTGCCCGACAAGGCAAGAAGACAGGTGGCGATGGCGATTCGTGCAGCGAACATGGCGTCTCTCCGTTCCCGACCACTTCCCGCGGAAGCAACCCAGCGTATCTATCGGCCAGTTACGCGTTCCGCCCGTCGCGAACTTGCGAGGAAAATGCGCCACGGCCCAGCCGCGCCCCTGTGTCTGGGGATAAGAGTGCCTGGGGATAAGAGTGCCTGGGGATAAGACACGAGCCGCAGACTCAGCTCCCGGACGGATCCGGGAGCGAGGCAGCGGCTCGTGGTGGGTTCTTGTTGGTTACGCAGAGACGAGGGCCGTGGACAGGCGCTACATTTCCAGGAACGTAAGCGGCACGTTGCGACCTGACCGTCGGCCTCATTTTCTTTTTTCATGCCTGCCCCGACGCCTGCCTTCAAATCGGCTCGCGACTTCGTCCTCGACGAGCTGCCCTTCGCGCGAGAGCCTGAGTTCGAGGTCTGCATCGTCGGAACTACTGCTCTCGCAGAGGCTTGCGTTCGCTGCGGCCAGAGCCGCCGCCCTGCGGCGCGCGACATCGACCTTGCGTGGCGGCCCGAAGGGGACGAGGCTCTGGCCATCCTCGCGCGCTACGGCTTCTCGGCCTCCCAGACCTCCGGGTCTGAAGCACGCGGCACGCTCGGCATCCGCAGCGCGAAGTGGCGCTTCGAACTCACGAGCTTCCGTGGCGGCGGTGACAGCCCGAGCGCCCGGATTCGCAACGACGCCCTGGGCCGCGACATGACCATCGGCGCCGTGCTCTGGCGCCTGCACGACGACACGATCCACGATCCGCAGGGCGGCGTCGGAGATTGGCAACGCGGCATCCTGCGCGCTTGTGGCAATGCGGTCGAGCGCATCGAAGAGCATCCGGTCCGCATCCTCCGCTACCTGCGTCGGGCCGCTGAACTCGGCTTCACGGTCGAAGAGGCGACGCGATCCGCGCTGCGAACGCGTGGCGCCGCGGCCATCGCGCACATCCTGCCCGAAGCTGCCGCCGAAGAGCTGCGTCGCGTGCTCGCCGGCGTGAGCCCCGGTCTCTTCTTCGCATTCGCCTACGAAGAGCGGTTGCTGTCAGCCCTCGCACCCGAGCTCGAGCCGCTCTTCGACGGTCGACCCGCGGGGCGCCTGCGCTGGCACCCGGAGCAGTCGCAAGGACTCCACACGATCCTCACGTTGAAGATCGCGGCGGCACTCGCGGATCGAAGCCGCCTCGACGACGCAGCGCGCCGACGCCTCATCCTCGGCGTCCTCTGCCACGACCTCGGCAAGGGCCTCACGGAGCCCCACAAGATGCCGAGCCATCCCGGGCACGATGCCGCGGGAGTGCCCCTCGTCGGCTCCTTGCTCGACCGCTTCCCGAGCTTGGCGGACCGGCGCGCGAGGCGCTTCTGCGAAGTCGTCGCGCGCAACCACCTCACACTGGCGCAGCTGCGTCACTTGCGAGCGGGCACGCTCGTCGAGCTGTGGGAGCGCGACCTAGCGCCGATGCGGGAGGACTTCCCTTTGCTAGCAGCGGCCGTACGTGCCGATCGGGAAGGTCGCTTGCCACCGGACCTCATCGGTCTACCCACAAGACCCGGGGCGGACTTCGACGGCGGCGCGCTCGAGCGCCGGGTCGTCCGTGACCTAGAAGCGCTCGACGCGATCTTGCGTGAGGTGCGCGGGGACGAAGCCGCGGCGCGCCACCCGCGCGACCCGGTCAAGCTTCGCGCCATGCTGCACGAGATGCGCAGTCGCGCGATTCATGCCGCCGGCTTCCGTAATGACGAGGCATGAGACGCCGCCTGACTTCGAAGCGCTTGCTGCCGCGCCTGCTGACAGGCATCCTGGCCCTGACCCTCTGCTCCGCGGCCGCAATCTGGTTCTTGCGCAAGCCGCTGCTCCGAGAGCGCTTCGCTCGAGCCACGCTCCTCGCGCTCGGAGAGAGTATCGGCGGCGATGTCACTTGCGGCAGCATCAGCGGCGATCCCTTCGGCACCTTGCGGCTCGACGACGTGCGCACGACTGGGGCACGCTGGTCGCAAGGCATCGCACTCGACGTCGCTTCCAGCAGCATCGAGGTCGACATCTCAGTGGCCCCGCTGCTGAGCGAGGCTGCCGGGAGCGCGGCGGATCGCTTCGTTTGGCGTATCGCCCACGCAACGCTCGAAGTGACGAGCGCCGACAGGGCGACAGGGGACCAAGAGCAGCATGGAGCAGCCGCGCTCCAAAGTAAATCGACCAAGCTCGATGAGGTCTTGGCACTCGCACCGCCGAGCTTCGAGGTTCTCGTCGATCACCTCATGCTCGTGATCGACGGTCACCGTTGCAGCCTGCAGGACGTCGTCATTACGAGGTCTCCCATCGGTCTCGTCGTCAAGCTCGCTGAGGTTCGCAGCGCCGACGTCGCCTGCAAGCACGTCGAAGTCGAGATCACGCACGCCGCTCTTGCTGAGGACTTGAAGGCTTGTGCGGCGGCGTTCCGTTGCCGCGCTGAGGCGATCGAGGGACCGCGCTTCGTCGCCGGTCACACACGCGCCGACTTCCGCCTCGCGGACGCGGAGCTTCATGTCGATGCCTTCGAGATCGGGGGACTTGCAGCGACCCGTAGTGGGTCCGATTCCAACCTTCGCCTCGAAGGGCACGGCCGCATCGACTTGCCGCGAGGCCGCGCGCGCCGCGTCTACCGCGTCCATTGGGACGTCCTCGGCTCTGTCGCCGCCTCGCTCGCACCGGCGCTCGTCAGTGCTTGCCTGCCAAGGATGCTGCCGCGCCACAACCAGGACGCGCTCGGAGCAGCACGTCTCTCGAGCGCAGGGAGCATCAAGCTCCCGATCGCGAGCACCGGCGGCGAAGAGGAATACCTCGCAGGTCACGCCAAGATCGACTTCGACGGTCTGACTTTGCCGAGCATCGTCGAAGGAGGGCACATCGCAGCCGAAGTCGAGATCGACGGCTCTGGTGCCCTGATCTTCAAGCGGACATCGCTGCGCCACGGAAAACGCCAAGTCATCGCGATCCGAGGCCGCTATCCGCTCCACAAGTACGGGCGCCCGGATCTCCGCGTGGATGTCGACATCGACCGCGTCGGCGCCCTTTGGAGCTACATCGATGCACCAATACGGGAACGCCTCGGCGACGGCGCGCTGCGCGCTTCGATCCGCCTGCGCGGCGAGAAGCGCGATCCGCAGGTGCGGGTCGAAGCAAGCTTCACCGGCACAAGGGCCAGCGCTGCCCTCGCGCTGAAGGGCACGGCCGCGAAGATCGAAGTCGACAACTTCGAATGCCGTGTTCGCGACGCGACGTGGATCGCCTTCGGAACTCTGCCGCTGGCGATCCAACCGGGGATCGAATGGGGCGAAACCTTCGCGAAGATCGAAGCCAGCACTGACCTGCGCGGCCTGCGTGTTGTCGGCGTTGCATTCGCAGGCGAGCAGTGCCTCGTTCACACCGGTCGCCTGAGGCCGGGTCCGCGTCCCTTCTATCCAGACTTCTCGAGCACCGTGATCGGCAATCCTTGCCTTGCGGCGAGGACCTTCAAGTGGCCATGATCGCCCTCGAACATGACTCGACATCGACGACGCCGTGGGCTTTGGGTCGCCTGTGCCCTGCTCGCTTCTTGCCAAGGCACGCGCAGCCTTCGCTTCTCGGGCGGCGCGGACAAGGAGCCGCTCGTGGTCGACTTCGTCGGCAGCAAGGCCTTCGACACGCAGGTCCTTGGGCGACGACTCGGTGAGGATTTTGAGCGCGGAGTCCTGAAGCTCTCGACGCTACTCGACAGTGAAACGCGTGACGCCGCTTCGATCGATGCGGCCAAGGCCGACTTGTGCGAGCAGCTGCGCAAGTTGCTCGTCTCCGAAGGTTATCCCGAAGCGCAGGTCACGCTCCGCCTCGAGGATGAGCGTGCGACGCGCACGCTGACGTTTTCACTGCGCGAGGGCCAGCAGCTTCGAGTCGAGGCAGTCGACTTGACCGGCAACAAGAGCTTGACGGCTGCCGAGTTGACGGGACCCTGGTTCGAGCGCAGGCGCGGCCTCGAAGGCGGCGACGCGCCGCCCTTCGTCGCGACCGAAATTGATGCACTCGCCAAAGAAATCGCTGCACGCTACCAAGCGGCGGGCTACCTCGAGGCCACGACCTCGACCCCGCAAGTCGTGCGGAGCGGCGCTTCTCCGCTCGTGACCGTGGCCATCACGGTCACCGAAGGACCGCTCTACACGATCCTGCGCACGCGCGTCGATCGTTCACTCGCCGCTGCCCTCGGCGAAGAACTGCCATCGGGTCTCGACGGCAAGCCCTTCTCGACGTCCGAGGTCGAGAACTATCGACGCGAACTCATGCGGCGCCTGCGCGAGCGCGGCCACGCGGATCCGAGCACTTCGGTCGTGCTCGGCGCCGTCGAAGAGCAGAACGGTGTCGATGTCCTGGTCCGCGGCGAAGCCGGGCCGATCCGCGAGATCGGCGCCGTCACGGTTCGCGGTAACAAGAAGATCCGCGCCGACAATATCCTCGCGACCGCGGGCCTCTCCGTCGGCGAGACCTTCCGTGGCAGCGCAGAAGACAGGGCCTTGCAGCGCTTGCACGCGAGCAACAACTTCGCGCGCATCAAGGTGCTGCACGAGGACGCGGAGGATGGACGGCTCGCCGTCGTCTTCGAGGTCGTCGAGATGGAGCGTCCGCCGCTCGACATCGAGGTCGGCTACGGCAGCTACGTCCGGGCGCGTGTCGGCCTACGCGTCGACGTCGAGAACTTCGCCGCAACTGGGCTCGACCTGAGGACGCTGGGTGAAGTGCACTCTCGCGGGCACGTCGTCTCGGCGTCGATCGCCCGGCGCGAGCTCTTCGAGAACACCAGAGTCGCCCTCGGTCTCGCCCATACGCGGCGACGCCAACCGTCGTTCTCCGACCAAGTCCTCGCCGCCGAGCTCGCGTTTCAATATTCGCTCGGCTCAACGTCCGAGTTGAGCGCTGGCTATCGCTTCGAGGACCACGGCAACTCATGGTCGGATACGAAGCAAGCCGACCTCGACCTGGCCGACCATGAGCGCAGCGTTGTCTTCGCTGACTGGAAGACCGTCGATCGCGACCACCCGGTGCGCAGCTTCGATGGCTACAAGGCGAAGCTAGGCCTCGAATGGAGCGAGGCTTCGCTCGGCGGCGACGTCGACCTGCTCGCCGTTGGTGTCGACATCGCTCGCTGGATGAGGCTCGGTGATCGAGTCGCGGTCAGCGCACGCTGGCGCAGCGGACTCCTCTGGTCGAAGAGCAGCGCGGCGATTCCGATACAACACCGCATGTTCGCTGGTGGCGAGGATAGCGTCCGTTCGTTTCGCGAAGATCGCCTCGGTCCGAAGGACGCCGACGGCGAGTCGATCGGCGGTGAGTATCGCAACGTCTTCAACCTCGAAGGCCGCTTCGTCCTCGATGATCCCTTCGACTTGATCGTCTTCGCCGATGCAGGCAACGTCGGGCGTCGTGCCGAGGACTTCGACCTGGACGGGATGCGCTACGCCGTCGGCCTCGGCCTCCAGTACTTGGCTCCTGTTCAACTGCCGCTCCGGCTGGATTTTGCCGTCAATCCTGATCGTCGAAGTGGCGAAGAAGTCTGGGTCCTTCACTTACGCATCGGCCTGCTCGACTGACACGACCGATTCCGACTGACTCGTTGCATTCCTCCTTGGGTGCGCCGTTGTGGCGCATGGATTGAAAAAGGAGAACGAGATGAATGGCATCCCAGTCAAGCTCGCCGCGGCTCTCACGGCAATCATGGTGACCGCCTCATGTAGCGTGCACCATGATCGCTTCACCAGTCGGGGAGACGTCGTCGAAGTGTCGTGCTCGAGCGTGTCCGTTCGCAGTGACAAGGTCGGCACGTCGATCGACCTGACGAACATCAACATCACACCAAAGAGCGGACGTAAGGCGTGTGAAGTCAAGATCTGCATCGAGGCCGACACCAACGGCAACGGCACGATCGAAGACAGCGAACGCAAGTGCATCTACGACAAGTCCGGCAGCTTCGTCGGCTTCAGCAAGCAGCGCATTTCGTTCAAGGTCAATGAGCAAATCGAGAGCGCAAAGCTGGTCATCGAAGCGCGCGACTGCGACCGCCTCTTGGACGAGCCGGACCGACACGTGATCTCGATCGACCGCGATGGCATGCACCGCCTCGATCGCGACCGTCCCTACTCGGTCACGTTCGCCGCTGGGCGCGCGCGCACTCACTACGTCGAGGTCCTGCCGACGGGAGGCGGAAGCGCTCAGCTCACCATCGGTGACGTGCAGTCACGCGGTGGCGTCCTCACGGGCCTGGGACGGAAAGGCGCGCCGGACTTCATGGCCGCCTTGGTCTTCATCGACGACGCCCTCCTGACGGTCCTCACCGGCCCTGGTCCTGCGAGCATCTCGATTCCCAAAGTCAGCTCACCGATCGGCAAGGTGCGCATCGTGACCTTCGATCGCGCCTTCACGCGCTGCGCAGACATCGAGCTTCTTGGGTCACGACTGAGACTCTGAGCACGCGTGCGTCAGCGCGATTGTCGCGAGGGCTCAACCCTTGCGGCAGTCGACGCTGATGCCGTTCGTCGATTGAACGACGATGTTGCCGCCGCCGAGCGAGAGCACGACGTTTTGACCGTAGAACTTGCCTTCGAAGTCCTTCGGGAGATTGAAGCGATCCGACGTTGCACCGCGGGCGCCAACGACTTGGCTGACCATGATCAGCGGCTGCGTGTAGAGGTAACAACGCGTCCCAGGGAATGGAACATTGATGGCCGTACCGCCGAGCACAAGGACGGCAACGCCTCGCGGCGTGGCATTCGTCGTCGTAAAGGTCAGGACATCGCCGCTCGGCTCAACGCTCTCGCTCGCCGCGAGCACAGGTCCGCATCCAGTGCCTACGTTCGCAAAAGTGCAACGTCCGGTGTTGCCGCCAGTCGGAATAATGTCGATCGCGAGAGTTCCGTTGTAGCTACTCGACCCGGACGCGCCGGTCGTGGCCAGACCTTCCGTTTTCATGCCGATGACGAGCCCCGCGGCCGTGGCTGTGAGTTGCCAGCGCATGGTTGCGGGAGTCGTCGAGAGCTTGGCGGACCAGTCGGGCCGGCCGTTGTTGTCGATATCGACTTCGGCGCTGACCGCGGACGTGCCCTGCATCGAGCCGCTGAGCGTGGCGATGACGTTGAACTTCGCTCCAGACTGGGCCGGGTAACGTACGACGATGCTGTGCGCACCCGGAACATAGCTTTGCGAACTATTGGAAGCGCTCGTGCCAGCGCTCGAGTTCGGCGAGTCGACCTGGGCAACTTCTTGCAGGTTGACCGTCGTCTGCGTCGAGTTCGAAAAGAGCGTCGCATAGGTCGTCGCGCCAGCCTGCCGCAGTTGTGAAGTCACGGTCATGGGGAGCCGCACTCGCATCGACGCCGCAATGAAGCTGAAGTCGGACGAGTTCGCTTGGCGCGCGAAAGACGCCACGTTCGACCCGGTTTCAACCGTGGTCTGGGCCTGGAGACCTGAGGTGAGGACGGCGAGCGAGCAAACGGATGCAACGAGATAGCTAGACTTCACAGTGACTCCTGTTGGAACCTCGAGAGTGAAAACTCAGGGGAGGGGCAGCGCCATCCTACCGCCCGCATCTACGGGTGCGGCCTCCATCGGGAGATGATTGTCAGAAAGCGGTCACATCGTCGGGCGCGCCTCCGCTTCGAGGAGGTCAACGCAACCACTCAGCTTCGAAGGAGACGCCATGAGACTTCACCGCACTACCCTGTTCGTCGCGTTCGTTCTCGGCATCCACGCCGCCACCACCGCCCAGAAGAGTCAATGCCTCCGGTTTGAAGTCCCTGCTGGCCAGACCGCAACAGGGACCACGTCCGACAACGCCAAGTCGCAGTTTGGCGTGAGCATCGGCGGCATCGGTATGGTGTCGATCGATGTGCCCAAGGGCGCAACTTCCAAGGACATCGTCGATGCGCTCGTCGACAAGCTCACGAAAGAGGGCTACAAGATCCGCCGAGACGGAGACCATGCGTTCTATGTCGAGGAGGGCCCCAACGGCACGCCTATCGAAAAGGGAGGCGGCATGGGCGGCACGGACACGGGTGTCAATTCCTTGGGCACCAAGATCGTCCCCAAGAAAAATGCCAAGAAGAAGCAGAACGGCGGCATCTTCGGGAAACCCAGGGCAAAGAAGAAGGACGCCAAGGCGACCGCAACCGGGCGCATCCAGATCGACGTCGAGGTCGAGATCATCCAAGGCAACACGAAAGTGCGCGTGCACGTGCAGGTCGTCGTCCCAGTATTTCCAGGCGACACCCAAGCGGACATCGAGCAACGAGTACGCAAAGAGCTGCAGGCAAAAGGCCTGAGCCCGCGCAGCGTCACCGTTCCGTCCAATCTCGATGCAAAGACCCAACTCGAGTGCTTCGGACTCGACCGAACACTGCAAGGGGACCCGATCCTCGGAGTCGCCTGCACGATGCTCCTGCCTCCCGAATTCTATTGGCCCATGGAGTGCTTCACCGGCACGACGCCAATCTTTGGAATCACGAACGAAGGCCTTGGCAGCCAAGCTCGCGCGCCGTGGATCTACGGCGGAGATCCCTTCTTGGGGACTCTGTGGCCGCTCTTCGTCGAGGTCGGTCCTCGGCCCGTCATTGCTGGCATCTTCCTGAGCCCGCAACGCGCTGAACTAGAGATTCCGCGCTTCGGTCCAGAAGCGTGGCTCCTGGTGGATCCTCTGGGGAGCATCCTCCTGCCGATGCCCGCACCGAGCCTCGGCCGCACCCAAGTGCAGCTTCCCCTGCCGCCTGATCCCCTGCTTGGAGGCGTCGACCTCATGTTCCAAGCGGTCGTACTCGATGTCGGTACGATCCAGTTCGACACAACGGATCGCCTCGTCGTTCGACCGATTCCGATCGGCCGCTGATCGCAAACGCGAAGGCCTCGGGTCTCAGATCAGGCCTGGATCTTGATCTGAGCGATGACGCCCAACGGCGCGACACAGGTGCCGCCAAAGGTCGACAAGCAGCCGCCTTGCACGCAGAACGTACCGCCGATGAGCATCGTGTCGTTCGGGATCGGCAGGTTCACACTCGCCGTGATCGGCTTGAAGAAAGACAGATCGATGGGCGCCATCATCGTGCATGGATTCGACTGGCCGCAGCCGAACATCAGGTTCGGGATCGTGCCACAAGAAAAATTCAGCAGGACGAAGGCAAAGGTACCAGGCGAGTTGCACGGCAGTTGGCTCGCGGCGACGGTCAGTGTCTGGCCGATCTTGGACGAGCCAACAACCGGTGTGTTGGCGGCGTTCTTGCAGCCCGTGCCGTTCAGGTAAGAAATCTGCGCGCTTGCACCAACGGATAGTGCGAACGTGAACAGGATGGCGAGGGCTATCGCGACGGCAGACGTTCTCATGCTCGCCAGTATGCGAAGCCGCGTGCTGTCCGACAACCGCGCGGAACGCGTCACCTCAATCGATCGGCACGACGAGCGCTTCGAGCCAGGGGCGAGCGCCATCGGCACGGCCGCGAAGCGTCATGCGCTGCTGAAAGAAGCGCATTCCCGTCAAGGTCGACGCATTCGTCGTCCACGGCCCCGCCCCCCTACCCATCGCGTCCAGCGCTTCACGCAGTTCGACGATGATCTCAGTGCCCGCAGGAATCGTTGCCGCGAGGATGGGTTGCTGATAGATCGGCGTAGCGCTGCCGCTATCACGCCATGGCGAAGTCGCGATGCTGGTGGCATCGACCAGATCGACCTCGAACTCGAACAGCGTGTTGTCAGTCGTCGACGCGACGTTGATCGGCGCGAGGAAGGGGTCATACGTCGATGCAGCAAAGCCAGCGGTTACGATGCGAGCATTGGGCAGCGGACTCGACGGAACCGGCAACCAAACTTGATGGCCGAGCTGACCGCTCAAGGTGCTCGTCGGCGCAACGCGGAAGTCGATGAGCAGGCTGTCGCGACCGTTGTAGCGGAAGGTCTGCACGATCGGCGGATAGGGCAGATAGCCCGATGGCGTCACCTGACTCGGCTGAATGGCCCAGGGCCCGAGGTAGACGCGACGAGGCGATGTCTGCGGCGTGATGTTCCTAGAAAAGATCGGCGACAACCCGCTCGCTGGGAAGCGCGGCAGTGACGTGAACGGATCCAACGTGAAGTCGGGCACAACAAGTGAATGCGATAGATCGATGGCCATCCTCGTGATCAGACCCGGCGAGACATTGCCAAAGGGCCGCATGCGAAGCGCCACCACGATCTCTTCATCGCCTTTCGCCGCCAGATCTGTCGCACGGAGCACGACTTGCTGGTGCGCACCGAAGGGACTGAGCTCGCCTACGAGCGCTTGGCCAAAGCGCGCGTGCTTGGACTTGTCCACGGTCACGACGCTCCGCTTCTTTGCAAGCAGACCGATGAGGCGCCCGTCGGTCGTTGGCTCGAACTCACCTGAAAACCCTTCGCTAAGCGGATCGTCGAAGCGCTCGATGTGCGCGCTCTTCGCCGAGTGGAAGGTCAAGCTCTCGCCATCCGTGCTACGGAAGATGCCGTTCGGAGAAGTCGCGTCGAGGACGAAGCCCTGCGCGAACACGCTCGCGCCGACCAGGCTCGGCAAGTTCGGAATCGCAATCTGCCCGACGCCGACACCGTTGCCATCCGTGATGCCGATGCTGTGCGAAAAGGCGGCTGGACTCAGCTGAATGCGCAACGATTCGCCGAGTAACAGAGAGGCTTGCGGCTCGACGTCAATCCAGAGCGCATAAGCCGCCCGCGTCGCAGCAAGGACTCCGTAGGAAACGGTCTGTCCCGGCGCGATGGCTTCGGGAAGGACGCGCAGGCGCGCTTGCTGTGCGCTCACAGTTGATGCAGCCACGAGCGTGGCTGTCAAGGCGCTGATCAACGCTAGCGTCGACTTCTTTCGGTCGCAGTGGGTGTAGCTCTTAGTCATCCAAGTCTCCCAAGGAGGAACAAACGGTCGGCTGTGCTCTCAAAGACGTCCTTACACCATTCAGCGAAGGTCGTAACGCGAACATCAATCCGACGAGGTCCCCACTCACAGGCGTAGACCAAAGGCCGCGCGCCGCGCAAAGTCAGTGACGATCTGAACTTCGAAGCAGAGCAGCACGGTGGCGACGCCGGCAAGAAGCGCGAGCAAAAACACCAAGAACCCGGCTCCGCCTCGAGCAAAGCCGCGATCCTCACCCTCCACGCCGATTGCCAGTTGCCCGTCACTCCACGCGAGGATCGCTTGCTGAAGACGCAACAAACAGGCAGCACCAAAGGGGAGCAGGAGCCAGACCTTCACCTCTGGCACGGCGGTAACGCGCAGCGCCGCCAAGAGACCCAGGAAGCCGATCGTCGGTGGCGCGAGCGCGAGCGTCGCTGCAAAGACGAAGCGTAAGCACCTCTGTGCCAATGCCGCGGGTCTGCGCCAAGCCCGTTCGTCGCGCAGCAGCAAGAGGCCGGAACTAGCGAGACACCAAGCAAAGAGCAGGACGACGACGCAGGCGGCGACGCCTTCGCGCGCATGGCTCGCTTCCACAATGCCCGCTTCGGAGCGCGTGAAGTCCCAGAAAGCAGTCATGAGCATCGAGACGATGCCGATCGAGAGCAGGCTCTGCAGTGCCGGGTCGAAGCCCGAACGCCGCGTTTCAGGCGTAGCGAGCACGGCTTTGGCCGCCATCGGAAGCAGGGCTCCAGCGAAACAAAGGAGAGCCGCAACGACGAAGGCACTGTGCAAGAAGGGCGCAACCACCGTCGTGCCACTCGTCGCCATCGCCACGCGCAGGATCAAGGCAGAGACGAGCGCCGGGGCTGCACAGGCAGCAAAGCCCACGCCTGCCCCGCGCGTCGACCCGAGCAACAGCCAGAGACTTCCTCCGACCCCAAGCGCCGCGCGCACGCGCATAGCCGTGTCGACCACGCCTTCCTGCGCACGGCGGTCCAAGGCGAAGGCGAGCGAGTCCAGCGACCAGCCCGCCTCGAGCGGAGGAAGCGCGCTCACCGCCAGTCCAACGCCGACGGTCGCCACCAAGCAAGCCACCCGACTGATCGCAGTCGAAGCGCAGGCGATCCAGCCGAGCAAGACGACGAGAACAGCGAGCAGCAGGACGTGCTCCGTCTCGGCGCAGAGCATCGCGAGCGCGTGCGCGAGCAGCACCTTGCCGACGTGGATCAGCGTCGTCGCTTCTTGCCTCCGGAACAGCAAGAGCAGCGAGACCGCGAGGCTCAGGAGCATGAGAATGCGACAAGCCATCGAGAAGGCGTCGATGCGCAGAGCGCGCCCCTCCCCTTCGGCATCCACGAAGACGCCTCGCAGCACACCTTCGTCGAAGGCACGCGGTTCGTCGAAGACGTGATAGACCGCCAGTCCGAGCGCGAGCATCGCGAGCAAGAAGGCAGCATTCGACTGTCGATCACGACCACTGCGAGCTTCTTCACTCCGCCCCGCAATCAGATAGAGCGCAGCAGCGACGGCGAGCCCAGCGAGTTCCGGAAGCGCCGGGTTGCCGCCATCGAAGTAGGTGCCGGACGCAACGAAGCGACGCGTGACTTCGGCGACGCCGAAGATCATCGCCGCAACGAAACCGACGATAGCAATCCGCCACGCCGTGCTGTGCCGCCTTTGCCAGCACGAACCGAGGACGAGGCACACACAGGCTGCCCCGACCAGTCCGAGCTCAGGCACGATCGCGATGCAGTCTTCGAGCAAGTCGGACATGTGCCAAGATCGGTGCGGCGTTCGTGCTCGGACCGGCGATCAGCGGAGGTCGCGACCTGCGACTCGGAACTGCCACTGACTCGAAGCGCCGTCCTTGACCTGCCGCTCCAACTCGACGCTACCGAGCGAGAAGGCCTCGAGGCGGACGCGATACGTGCCAGGTTGCAAGCGCCCAAGGTCGAACTCAACAGCCAAGTCTCCGCCTGGACCGAGTTCGGGCAGGGTCCAACGACCGGCACGCACGAAGCGCCCACGGTCATCGTAGAGTGCAAAAGCGATCGACTGCTTCGCAAGCGCTGGGTCCGGCTTGCCCTCGATGCGGACAACGACCGAGACTCCGTTGCGCAGCCTGACGGTAGTCGAGGTGTCTTCGCGGCCTATCACGAGAATGTCCGAGACTTCGGCGGCGTGGCCTTCAGCGTTGATGACGACACGGTAGGCGCCACTCGAGAGCCCCCCAATCGCAGCACGACCACGGTCATCGGCGAGCACGGCCTCGAAGGCACGCATGGGCCGGCCCGCGACATCGAGCAAGCGCACGCGCGCGCCGCGGGCAGGACTGCCGTCCGAGTTCTTGACGCTCACTTCGAGTTCGGCCGCCTCCTCGACGACGATCTCGACTTCGTCGAGGCTCTGCGCTTCGCCGAGGCGAATGCCGGTGCGACGTCCGGCTCGCGGTCGATCCCGCACGTCGATCTGTCGAGCCGTGAGCCCATACTCGCCGGCCATGAGGCCCTCGAAGACGAAGCCACCTTCGGCGTCCGTCATCGTCAAGCCGTTGCCAAGGTCAAAGCTCGCGTCGACGCTGGCCTCACGCAACTCATCGACGCGCGACAAGCGCAAGAAAGCAAAAGGCACGGCGACACCATCGCTCGTGACGACACGGCCCCGGATGCGACCCGCAGGCAGCTCCAGGTCGATGCGCTGCTCGCGCTGCTCGGCCTCGACCCGCACCGTCGCACCATCCGAGCTACCGGCATCGAAGAGCGAAGCGCGCACACGCGTGCGGTAGGCACCAGGTGCAAGGGCATCGAAGCGGTACGCCCCCGCCTTGATGGTCGCGAAGGAGCGGCCCTCGGTACCGATCGCTTCGAACTCGACGATGCCGTCTTCGAGGGGACGCCCCCCCATCGTGACGCGACCAAGGACCCGCCGCGCAGATGCAGCCTCCCCATCCACCTGACTCGCGATCAGCTCGAAGGTCGCTCGGCCCGCCGGCGGCACATGCACCTGCGACACGACCATCGCGCGCATGCTCTCACTGATGAGCTTGCCGATGTCAGGCCCCTTCCCGAAGCGGGAGCCTTGCATCGACTCCCGGCCGACCTTGTCGAAGAACGAAGAGGGCAGCGCCTCGACTCGGTAGTCACCAGCCGCGATCGCTTCGAAGCGCACATTGCCGTTCTCGTCCGTCTTGCGCGACAACTGAACGCCACGCGCCATCGACTTCAACGACACGAGCCAATCGCTGACCGGACGCTGTTGATCGTCGACGACGCGGCCCTCGACGATCGAACCGCGATCCAGGACGAGCTTGATCGGCCCGGTAACCTTGCCCTTCTCCACGACGACGGGCTCGCTGCGCAAGGGCGCGTATCCTTCCTTCTCGACGTGCAAGCGCGTCTTGCGCGCGGGCAGCCCCACGAGCTCGAAAGCACCGTCCGCTTCGGTCGTGACGCCGCGATCGCCGCGCATCCACGCCATCATCTTCATGTCCGCCATGCCGCCCTTCGAGACGCGCACGGTTGCGCCTTCGATCGCCTTGTCGTCGACGTCGACGACGTTGCCGCGGAGGGAAGACGGTGGCGCGAGAGCGACGACTCCGACATCGACTTGCTCTGTTGCGGACGTGATCTTGACGCGCACGGTCTGCGGCGCGCGGTCGGCGGCTTCGATCTGCAGCGTGTGATCGCCGAGGGGAAGCTGAGTCAGCGTAAAACCCCCGCCGGTCGCTTGTTCTTGCCGACCGCGTTCGGACTCGAAGAAGACCATGGCACGCGACACGGCGCGGACCTTGAAGTCCTCGACGGCCTGGCCGTCCTCTTCGCGCACGACGCGCCCACGAACGGAGCCGAGCTGCTGAAGCTCGATGACGACGTCATCGGCCCCGATCTCGGCCACGAGAGCCGCGGGAGAGTGGCCGCTCTTCGATGCAACGAGGCGCACGCTCTCGTCGCCTTCGAGCCCGCGCAACTCGAAGCGCCCTTCCTCGTCGGTCGTTACCGCTCGCTCGAGCGAGGCGGCCACCATCGCGGCCTCGGGCACGAAGGAAGCGACATCGAAGCCCATGACCTTCTGCCCCAAGAGCGGCGCAGCACCAACCTTTGCGCCGACGACCGGAGCCTCACCTTCATCGATCACACGGCCGCGCACGGACTTGCCGTGATCGAGCACGAACTCACGCACGACGCTGAGACCGGCGTCGAGCCTCACTTCGGCCTCGAAGGGAACGAAGCCCTGAGCGACGATCTTGATCGCGCAAGGCCCCGGCGGAAGGGAATCCAAGACGACCCGGCCGTCATCCGCTGAGCGACCGCGCGCTGTCCTGGACTCGATCTCGTCGACTCGCAGCGCCAGGGCGTCATTGGATATCGCTTGAACGGCGATCCTCGCGCCAGACACAGGCTGTCGCTCATCCGAGAGAACGGTGACTTCGAGCTTGGCCGCCTTCGTCAGTTTGACGCGTGCGACGCGGGAATAGCCCGGCGTCAGATTCACCATGGTGCTCGCGGGACCGTGGCCATCGGCGCGAACGTCGACCTCGACGCTCCCCGCTCGGTCGATCGCGTTGAGCTTCGCGATGCCGCTGGCGTTCGTCCGCGCCTCGATCTTCCGCATCAGGCGCTCGAGTTGACGAAAGTCGAACATGCCCGTCTCGAAGTTGACGAAGGCCATCGGGTTGAAGGGCGTCGACAAGCGCACGCGCGCTCCGTCGACAGCGTGACCATTCGCGTCTTCGACGACGACGACGAGGGCCGAAGCCAACTCGCACGGGATGTCGCCAAGTTCGACGACACGCTGGTCGCTGCCTCGAGGCCTCCCAGGCTCCGTCTGCGTCGCCGGCTCCGGCTCCGGCAAGGCCTCGATGCGGACATCGTCCGTGAGCCTCGCGATTCCGTGCTGGAGCTCGAGCTCGATCGCTCCCCGGAACGAAGTCGAGACCTCGAAGCTGCCGTCGTCGGAGATCGCCGCGCTCGCGAGGCGCGTCGGTTCGCGCCCGAGTTCGCGCAAAGCCCCCGAGCGCATGGAGTTCTCCATGTCGTTCCACGCGCTGCGCATCACCTCGAACATCGCCGCCTCGTAGTCGGGGCCGGACTCGAGGATGGCGACCGTGCCTTCGCTGAGTTTGACGGGTGCGCGAAGGCGGCCGCGAATCACTCGCTGGTCTGCGGTCTTGCCGACGCGCGCTTCGTCGCCAAGCGTGACTGCTTTGGAGAGGCGTCGCGCATTGCCTTCGACTTCGATTGACGCTCCGCCCGCATCTTCGATCGCGATGTCGCCGCCTTGCGCTGGCGTCGTGCTCGTGTCGCTGACACTGGGCCGGCCCTCGTCCTGCTTCGATCCAAAGAGCCACCATGCCAAGAAAGCAAACAGCGCGAAGGTCAAGAAGGCGATCGTGATTCGGCGCATGTGCTTCGCAGACGGACTCGGAAGAAGAGGTTCATCTCACTGCCGGCATGCCTCCAGGCGGCAGGCCCACGGCCTCGATAAAACTGCGTCGGCGCCCCCAGGCCGGCCGGCTAGGCGGGTCCAAAAATCGGCAAAGCAATGCGGAGCGGACACCGCAGTATTCCAAGAAGCGTTCAAAGTTCTATCCTTGGCTTCGACTTGGACTTGCGAGCACCGAGACTCTGCGATCGACCTTTCCCTGCCTATCGATTCGTGCCGGGAACCTCTATGCCGCACCCGATCTGCCATCCGGCGGGGCACAGCTTCGTGCCTCGTGCGCAACGCTTGCCGGGCTTGGCCGACCTCGATCCAAAGCGCTTCGCCGACTCGACCGACTACCTGTTCGGCGTCGACCTCTACAACCACGGCTACTTCTGGGAAGCTGCTACGGCCTTCGAGGCATGCCTCCGGGCCGTCGAAGCCGATCGTGGGCTCGAGCGCTTCTTCCGGGCCTTGATTCAGGCTTCCGCGGGGCAGCTCAAAGTAAGGACTGGGCACCTCGATGGCGCGGCCAGCTTGACGGCTCGGGCTTCCTTTCTGTTGCGAGCCTGCGCGGCCGACCACGCCGACTCGACGGGGCCGTTCGAGTCTGGCAATCCAACTACGCTACTTGGCATCGATGTGGCTGTGGCAGCGCGCGAGCTCGACGCCTACAGGCACGCGGTGATGGAAACGGAGCCGCCGGGTCATGACCCGCGGCTCTTCCCCTACTTGCGGGTCGTCACCGGTCCACGACGCCTCGTCTGACTCAGCGTCGACCTTCGGCGCCTTCGATGCGCGGATCGTCGGGCCGAGCGGCGACGTTGGCCAACAGCTCACGCGTCGCGCCGCTGCGCTCGACGAGGACCTTGACGCGCTGGCGCACCGGCAGATCAGCCACCAGGAAGATCAGGTCTCGCGAGTCTTTGACCGACTGTCCGTCGATCGAGAGGATGACGTCACCGGCCTCGATGCCAGCGCTCGCGGCCGGTCCGCCCGGGACGAGCTTCTCGACGAGGACACCCTTCGATCCTGGCTCAGCGTCACGCACGTAGAAGCCGAGCCAACCGCGCTCGACGCGCCCCGACTCGACGATCGACTCGAGGACACGCGTGGCGATCTTGCTCGGGATAGCGAAGCTGATCCCATTGTAGGCACCGGTCCGCGAGGCGATCGCGGTGTTGATGCCGATGACCGCACCGTCGAGATCAACGAGCGGGCCACCACTGTTGCCCGGGTTGACCGCCGCGTCGGTTTGGATGAAGTCTTCGTAGGTCGCCACTTGGACGCCCGATCGACCGAAGGCACTCACGATGCCTGCGGAGACCGATTGCTCGAGGCCGAAGGGACTACCGACAGCGAGGACCCAATCTCCGACTTCGAGGCGGGGCGCAACAACGAGGCTCCCCCCCCCGAGCCCCCCCCCGGCGCTGCGCGGCAGCGCCCATTCCGTGGCGCGGGCCGGCCCCGCCACCCCCGCCCCGGAGACGCCACCGC
>CALLZN010000364.1 GCA_937858895.1 uncultured bacterium
CGCGCGACAGGGGGGGGCTGGGAGGTCGCGATGAGGTCGAAGCCTTCCGCCGAAGGCGTCGAGCCGGTCTCCAGGACGCCCTCGATCGAGGCGCGAAGTCGTTCTCGGTCTGACATATTGGCAGAATCAGCTCAAGCACTTGGCCGGTAAGGCCTTGCCGCAATTCCCGCGCTCCATGGGGGCAGGAAGCCCGAAATGCCCCGATACGCCGGTCGCCTCGCCGCGACTATAATCGGGGCATCCCAACTCGCTACAGCAGCACAAACTTTTCGGAACTAGGCACTTAGGTTCATGGCGCAACAGGTGGAGCTTCAGCGCCTCCTTGACCTCTGCGATGAGATTCGTGTCCTTCGTCGACGGACGATGGACTCGGCCCTCGAGGCGGATGTCATCACGCGACTCAAGCGACGATCGAAGGCAAAGTGGAAGCGGCTCGCGACCGAGCTCGCAGGGCAACCGTTCCGCGGGTCTCTGCGAGCCTTGCTCGCCGGTCTCGACGCACAGCACTTCGTATTGATCGCGACGTTGCTACGTCGCTATCTGCGCGCTCAGGCCGCGTGCATCGAAGGGCGTGCACTGCTCGCGACCGTCTTCGACTCGAGTTACGAGTTGCTCTCGGGTCTCGAGCTCTTGCTTCCCGAAGCGCCACTGCGCGCGAACGGAATCATCGTCATCGAAGATGGCCTCGAAGAAGACCAGGGCGATGAGGCGCTACTCGACGCGCGTTTCCGGCTCAGCGATGCGGCCGTCGATGCCTTCCTCGAGGAGCTCGGCTTCAAGAACGGCCGCAGCCCGGAGCGACGCCTGCGCGCCTATGCGAAGCAGGAGGAGTACCTCGTCGACCTCAAGATCTTGCACAACCTCTACCGAGCGCGGTCCAAGCGCCTCTTCTCGTCCGACACGTGGTGGCGGCTGCGCGGTCAGGCAAGCGACCGCAGTCAGAAGGCGGTGGACCGTCAGATCCTTCGTCAGTTGCGGCTCATCGAGCGCCGTCTCGAGCGGTCGCCAGCTTCCCTGCGCTTCCCGCTACGCCAGTTCCAGCTCGAGCATGGTCTCGACCTCGACGAGACCTTGGTCGTCTTGCATCTGCTCTTCCTGGAGATGCTCGAGGGCAACCCGTACGCGGATGTCGTGTCGCTGATCCAGCTCGTGAGCGGCAGCGAGGAGGCGCTCTTGTCCAAGCGTGAACTCTTTGCCCCGCGCGGCAAGCTGCGGCGGCTGGAGATCGTCGAGCTCGACCAGATGCTCGAAGGGCGTGAACTCACGAGCGAGTGCCACTTGGCCACATGGGTCCTCGATCGCATCCTCGGCGCGCGTGGTGGCGAAGGCCCGATCGATGCCGACGAAAAGCTCGAGTTCCACCTCTACTTGAAGAAGCTGACCGGATCGAACTTCCTCCAAGACTTGTGATATGCAACTGAGCCGCACCTGCCTCGTCTCCCTTCTCACGCTACTCTCGTTCGGGACGCAGGCTGCTCGAGCGCAGGGCGACTCGGACGACGCGACCAAGCAAGGCGGCTTCGAGTTCGATGTCGAGACCATCGACGGTGAGCGTCTGACTGGTGCACAGCTGCACGACAAGGTCGTGCTCATCGACTTCTGGGGCACGTGGTGCCCGCCGTGCAAGAAGGCCATCCCCCACCTCGTGAAGCTCTACGAGAAGTACGAAGCGCGCGGCCTCGTGATCGTCGGCCTCAACTACGAGAAGGAAGAGAACGCGCTCGAGCTCGTACGCAACTTCGCTGACAAGAACGGCATTGCCTATCCGCTGGCCCTCGGCACCGAGGCGATCAAGGCGCAGGTCAAGGGCTTCGGTGGTTACCCGACCATGCTCTTCTTCAAGCGCGGCATGCGTCTCGACCGGCAGGAGACGGGGTTTTCCGAGGACAAGGTCGCGGCGATGGAGGCGTGGATCGTCGAAGCGCTGGCCGAAGAAGCGCCGCCGGATGCCCCCGAGGTCGTTCAGCCGACGCGCGCGGTCCTCGAGAAGGGCGATCGAAAGCTAGCGGTCGGTGATGGCTCGAAGTCGCTGCTCGTCGTCGTCAGTCATCCGAAGGCGCGGCCCGACGCTGCAACCCTCGAGCGCCTGCGCGGACTCGCCGCTGAGCGTTCGGATGTCGAGGTCGTGACCCTCGATATCGGCGGGGGAAGTGATGCAACGGACGCCGACTTTGTCGCGACGAAGGGCACCCTCAAGTCGCTGGGACTCGGTCACGCAGCACCCGCCTACCGGCTCTTCGATCCAACGGGCCGGGCGGTCATGACCGAGGTCGGTCGCGGTGCAAAGGTGCACGCCACAGTGATCTCGTCCCTCGAGGAGCTCGTGAAAAAGAACGACGGCGCGAAGACCGAAGGCGCGAAGAACGAAGGCGCGACGGACCAAAGCAAAGCAGCCGAAGCGCAGAAAGAAGATGCGCACAAAGAAGCGGCCTCGAAGCGCGGATAGCACTTCGAGGCCTCGTTCGACACTCTTCTCTCTTGGAGCTCTGCAGCGCTGCGGATTCGTCGGTCCGAGCGCGCACACCGTCACTCGTTGCCGAGTAGTTTCTTCGCGAGTTCTTCGACGTCGACGGACTTCACCTCGTCCTTGCGGATAGCCGGCAGTCCTTTGAACTTCCGAAACTCGTCGATGGAACTCAGTTCGACGTAGCAGCGGAAGGTCGCATTCTGTGGCGCGGTTGGCTTGACAAGCTCAGTCGTCGCCTTGGCGCTGGCTTCGAGGGCCTTGGTCTCGAGCGTTCCCTTGGCGCGACGGCAAATCGCGAGGGTGTTTTCGAGGTTGGCCTTGATGCGGAGCAAGCGTTCTTGATTCGTGTCCTCGGCCTCGAGGGACTTGTTGACCTTGCCGATCGCGACCTCGAGCACAGCGACGAGGCAGTTGAGCTTGTTGAGCAGGCGGCTCCGATACTCGGTCGAGCTCAGGCCCTTGCTGTCGTCGCCATTCATGTCTCTTTCGCTGCTCATGTCTTGCCTCGGTTGTCGCCTCGGAGTCGGCCAGGTCACAAGCTCTGCGCCCGGCGGGGACGCGCTCCAGGAAGCGAGTCGCATGCCAGGCCGACATCGTCGCCTGCACAGAAGTCTAATCCACGATGCGGTAGGTGCTTCGTCGTCGGGCTGCTTTTCGCGCAGCTCCGCGAGTCATCGAAGGCGTTGCAGCGTCGCAACATCCGTTGCATGGATTCGTTGCGGACACGCAACGCAGCCTCGATCCATCTGCTAGTCTGGTTGCGCGGCCCACCATCGACAGGCCCGCACCACGACAGGCCCAACAACACCAGGAACGATTCGCCTTGCGCAAGCCCACGAACTACCTTCTCGTTGCTGTCACCGCCCTCTGCGCCGTTTCGAGTGCGACTCATGCGGCTCAGTCCCAGGCCGATCGAAAGGCCTTCGAGACACGTTTCACCAAAGCGACCAGCATCGACCGCTTGCTCGAACTCGCGCTGTGGGCCGAAGGCAAGAAGCTCGAAGCCGAAGCCAAGCGCTGCTACGAGAAAGTCGTGCGCATGGACCCCGACCATGTTGCTGCGAACAACGCGCTCGGCAAGGTGCGCGTCGGCAACAAGTGGGTATCCAAGGAGGAGGCCGACGCCGCGAAGAGCAGCGTTGCCGAGAACGAGGAAGCCGCGCGTCGCGGCGAGCGCAAAGCAGCTGCGCCGATCGTGCTCGACCTGCCGTCGGAGGACACGGACCGCGCGACGATCGGTGGCACGCTCAAAGGCAACGCCGCCGCTGCGCGCAAGATCGTCGACTCATGGATCGACATCTCTGGTGGCGACGAGACTGCGTACAACGCTGCGATTTCACCGCACGTGCAGGTCATGGCGCAGGTGCCGCAGGAGGTTGTCGAACAACTCGCTCAGATCGGTGAATACGTCTATCGGCGCCTCAACTGGATCACCTGGGGCAAGACGGACGTCAATCCCTTCCCGGCGACGGGGCAGGGCCGCTTCCACCACTACGCCGTCGCGGAGAGCGACTTCAGCCAACTGCTAGGCGACTTCACGATCAAGAAGCTGGGCTTCTCGAAGGACGCGGCGGCATCTGCGCTCAAGCTCACGAAGGACGGAGCGAACTTCACCCAGGACCAGCCTTATCCGCTCCTCATGCAGCGGTCGATGCGCAACCTGGCTTCTGGGATCGCGAATACGCTCGGCGCGCACTGGGTCGGTTGGAACTCACGCCAGGCGCAATTCGAGATGAACATCAAGAGCGGCAAGGGGCAGGGGGCAGCGCGCGGTCGCGGTCACCTCCTGACGTGGCTCGAAGAGGGCGTCGGGATCTGGACTTCGATCGACGCGATCGGTACGAACTCGACCTTCCGCTTCACGACGGCCGTGTATTCGAACGTCGGTCGCGAATCGAAGGGAGCGGACGCTGATCGGATCGCGATGTGCTACGAATACGCGACGAATCAGCTCGGCAAGAACGCGCGCGCCAAGGACTTCTACCAGCTCACTCGAGCAAGCCTGAACGAGCTGACCGACTTGGACCTGTCGATCTCGTGGTCGATCGTCGACTACCTGATCCGCGAGCGCACGCACGAGTGGCGCACGATGTTCCAGCGGCTCAACAAGACCCCGACCTTCAGGCTCGTCTTCATCGAAGTCTTCGGCGAGAAGCCGCATCACGACAAGCTTCGGGAGATCACCAAGTCGAAGGACGACAACGGGCTCGAGGAGCTCTACCGGGTCGTTATCGGCGAGTTCGAGCAGCAATGGCGGGGTTGGGCCAAGGCGCGCTACGAAGCCCGGGACGAGGACCCGAGCAATCGGCCCGCCGTGACGCCTCCCTTCACGCCGATCGCGATCAGCGAGGCTGAGGACGAGGGTGAAGACGACAAGGACGACAAGAAGAAGAAGAAGAAGGTCCGCCGCCGTTGAAGTCGCAGCCAGCGAAGACTCAGCGCGGCGAACTACGTCGCCTCGTCTTCGACAGTCAAGTCCTGCGCGCCAATCCGCTCGGTGATCCGACTGGTCGAGATGTGTGGTGCTATCTGCCACCCGGCTACGACGAAACGCAGCGCTACCCGGTCTTCTTCGTCCTTGCTGGCTACCTTGGGCGTGGGCGCGGTGAACTGAGCGATGGAGCTTGGTCGCCGCCGCTCGACGAGCGGCTCGATGCGATGATCGCGCGCTTCGACGCCGAGCCGATCATCGCTGTTTTTCCGGATTGCCAAACCCGGCTCGGTGGCAGTCAGTATGTCAACTCGACTGCGATCGGTCGTTACGAAGACTATGTATGCGACGAGCTCGTTCCCTTCATCGATGCGCAGCTCGCGACGAAGGGTGATGGCCACCGCGCGGTGCTCGGCAAGTCGAGCGGCGGCTATGGCGCACTCAGGCTCGCCATGCGACGCCCCGGTCTCTTCAGTGCTGTTGCTTCGCACTCAGGCGACTGTTGCTTCGAGCTCTGCTACGCGCCCGACTTCGCTGGCTGCGCTCGGACCATCGAGCGGAGCGGTGGCGTCGATCGCTTCCTTGCTGACTTCGAGAAGACCGCGAAGAAGCGCCAAGACCAGATCCAGGCCCTATCGGTCCTAGCGATGGCCGCAGCCTATTCACCAGCGCTTCCCAGCGGTTCGAGCAAGAAGTCCGTCGCCGCGAGTCTTGACCTTCCGTTCGATATCCATGACCTGACTCGTGTCGACGCCATTTGGCAGCGCTGGGTCGAGCATGACCCCTTCGTCATGGTCGACGACGACAGCCATGCTGAGGCGCTTCGTCAACTGAAGGCGCTCTTCATCGATGTCGGGACGCGTGATGAGTACAACCTCGACTTCGCCGCGCGGCGCCTGCACGCCAAGCTGGAGGAACTCGGCATTCGGCACCGCTACGAAGAGTTCGACGATGGTCACCGAGGGCTCAGCTATCGCTTCGAGCGATCGATTCCGCTCCTGAGCCGCATGTTGGTTTGAGGGGCGCTGCCCCTTGCCGCTCGCCTTTTCTGAGCGCCGGCGAAACCTCGGATCGCTTCGTGGCATTAAGGAGCGGAGGTAATGCCATGAAGCAGCAAGAAGGTCATGATCCGAGCAAGGTCGAGTACGACTTCGAGTCTGGCTCGAGCGAAGTGCTCGAGTACGGCACAGTTCGACCGGGCACCTACCTGTGTAGGGTCGATGAGGCACGCCCTGGTTTCACCCGCGAGGGGCACAAGCGTTGGGGGCTCAAGTACGTCGTTCACGAGGGACCCGATGTCGGTCGCATCGCTGCGTGGGACGGTCTGACGTTTTCACCAAAGGCAGCGGGCCGTACCAAACAGGTTCTGCAAGCCCTCGGCCTCCCTCACGAAGGCACGGTTCGCATCCACGCCGAAGATCTGCTCGGACGCGTCGCCTTCGTGACCGTCGAACTCGGTGAGTACCGCAATCCGACGACTGGCCAGGTCGTGAGACGCAACAAGGTCCCCTACGGTGGTGTCGCTGCCGCTGAGTCTGGGTCGGGGCTCGTTGCACGCGGGCTGGGGACGCACCGTGGTGCGGACGAGAACGAGGGCGAGAACGAGGACGAGGATGAGGACGAGGTCGGGGCAGAGACGGCAGAAATTCCATTCTGAATCGAGCCCGCTTCCGGATGGAGGCGAAGCAGTCCAAACTCGTGGCCCATGAGCAAGTCGCGGAAGAAGCTGATCCCGAACGTGGAAGAGAGTGAAGCGCTCGCGCGCATGCGGAAGCTCACCGATGAGCTCCAGCGACATGATGACCTCTACTACAACGATGGCAGCCCGGCGATCACCGATGCGGAGTACGACGCGCTCAAACGTGAATTGGCTGAGCTCGAGTCGCTGCATCCTGGGGCAGCTGCCGCAGATTCACCGACGAAGCGCGTTGGCGCTCCTCTGGCTGCTCGTGCGCTCGCTCAGGCTGAACATCGCGTGCCGATGCTCAGCCTCGATTCCCTCACGAGCGAAGACGAAGTTCGCGACTTCGCAGCACGTGCCTGCAAGGGGCTCGGCTTGGATGAAGGCGGCGATGCGGAGCTCACGTGGTCGCTCGAGCCCAAGTACGATGGCGTCAGTGCCAACTTGCTCTACGAAGCGGGACGCTTCACGCTCGGGCTCTCGCGCGGGGATGGTCGCGTCGGTGAGGTCTCTACCGAAAATTTCGCCCGCGTGCGCGGGATTCCAGTGCAGCTCGAGGGCCGAACTCCGCCCCGCCTGATCGAGGTACGCGGCGAGATCTTGCTCACGCGGCAGCGGTTTCGCGAGCTGCAGCAAGAGCAAGAGCGCAACGACCAGCAGGTCTTTCGCAACGCGCGCAACGCTGTTGCCGGTGCGCTCAAGCGCAACGACGCTCGCGGGCTCGAAGATCTCGGCATGGACTTCATCGCTTGGGGTGTTGGCGCTTACGAGGGCAGCGACGAGATCGGTGACTACTTCCAACTGCTCTCGCGACTCCAAGACCTCGGATTCACGACGACGGACCTCCTCGAGCGCTGCAAAGGGACGGAGTCGATTCTCGCCTACCACCACCGACTGGAAGCCGGTCGGGAGGCCTATGCCTACGAAATGGATGGCATCGTCGCCAAGCTCGCCGATCTGACTCAGCAGCGTGTCCTCGGCTGGACAGCGCGGTCACCTCGCTGGGCTCTCGCTTACAAGTTCGCGCCGCGGCAGGCCTACACGACCGTCGAGGACATCTTGATTCAGGTGGGGCGGACCGGGGCCATCACTCCGGTCGCGGTCCTCGAGGCGGGCGAACTCGCTGGCGTGACCGTTCGTCGGGCGTCCTTGCACAACTTCGGCTTGCTCGAGGAGCGGGACGTGCGCATCGGCGATCGTGTCCTCGTCGAACGAGCCGGCGACGTCATTCCTGAGATCGTTCGCGTCGACATGCAGGCCCGTGAAGAGTCTCTCAGGAGCGGGCGGGTTGTTGAACCCTTCGTGCCGCCTTCGGAGTGTCCAGCTTGTCACGAGACCGTGCACGGCAGCGGTCCGGTGCTCTACTGCAGCAACATCGACTGCCCGGCTCAGATCCGCGAACGTGTGATCCATCTTGCTAGCCGGCGGGCCCTCGACATCGATCGGCTCGGAGACAAGTATGTTGACCAGCTCTTCTCCAACGGCCTCATCGTAAGCGTCGAAGACGTCTTCCGCCTCGCCGAGCGAGGCGATGACTTGCTCGCCCTCGAGCGTTGGGGCGAGAAGAGCGTTCGTTCCCTGCTCTATGAGATCGAGCGCGCCAAGGCGCCGGCGCTCGGTCGCTTTCTTTATGCTCTTGGCATTCGCCATGTCGGCGAGAAGACAGCCCAAGATCTGGCCGCACACTTCATCAGCTTCGACGCGCTGCGCGATGCACCCCTCGATGCCTTGCTCGAAGTCGCGGGAGTTGGGCAAGTCGTTGCCAATGAGGTCCGGGCTTTCTTCGACACGGAACGCAATCGCGCCTTCCTGCAGAGCCTGACCGACGCTGGCGTCGTCGTGCAGGACGCAGCGCGTGCCCAAGTCGTCGAAGGCGCTCCGCTCCTCGGGCGCAGCTTCGTCTTCACGGGTGGTCTCGAGGGTATGACGCGCGACCAAGCCCGCGCGCGGGTCGAGGCCTTGGGCGCCAAGACCTTGGCGTCGATCTCTGCCAAGGTCACGGATGTCGTCGCCGGAGCTGGCTCGGGGACGAAGCTGGCGAAGGCCGAGAAGCTCGGTATCGCGATCCACGACGAGCGAGCGTTCTTGTCGATGCTCGCGGAGCACGAGTCATGACTTCAAGTGCACGTGAGTGGACCAAATGGTTGCGGCGCACGCTCGTCGGCGTCGCCCTCGGCCTGCTCATGTTCGCGACCGCCCTCCTCGTGGAGGTCTTGATCGCGTCATGATTCGCCAGCGCTCATCGACGCGAGATCAGCCGAGCCGCGCCGCCGCATGCGGCTCGCGCGTCGTTCGCCTTCGAGTTCACGGCGTAGCTTGGTCTCGCGTTCGAGCCTCGCGTCGAGCTCGGATTGGAAGGCGTTCTTCAGTTCGAGCGACGAACTCGTCAGGCGCTTGCGCGCCGCGTCTTCATCGTAGACTGGCGTGCCGGGCAGCATGGCGACGAGAAAGCTCTCGGCGTCGTCGATCGCTTGGACGGCGTTTTTGCGCACTTCCAAGAAGTTGCCTGCGCTCGCGAGTCCATGCCGGTGACTCCAGCGCTCGGCTGGCCCAAGTTCGATGGCTCCCTCCTCGTCGAGCAGGTAGGTCGGCGTCACGTCGAAGTACCGACATAAGGCCCGCAGCAGCGGCAAGCTCGGCTGGGAGAGGCCTTGCTCGATGTTCGAGATCGTGGCTTGCCGAATGCGCAAGTCCTTCGACATCGTGGTCTGCGTCACTTTCTTGACGCGCGTTCTGAGGTAGTAGAGCTTCAGCCCGAGGCTCATGTGTCGCTCCTGATTGGGAGAGGCGAGATCCGCTGGTCCCGAGACCGCGCCTCTGTTAGGCCATTTATACACGGACGATCGCATAAAGACGGCCAAGCGAGAAGGGAAAAGAGGTCTGGACATGGGGTCCGACAGTGGCACCAAGATGCCCACGCTGTGGCGTGCCTGTCGTAAGCCTATGCTATGAAAGAGCGTCGACCACTGCTCCAGGTCCGTTCGACGTAGAGCGTGAGGCCGTGGTCTCGAAGCCGCGCTAGACTAGAGTTTGTCCGCCGGCGCGCTTGCGAATGGACCGACCGCAGGCCTTACGTAGTTTCTCCTTGGATCGGCTCGTCTCCCTGTGACCAGCGCCACCGATTGCACTACCCTGGAGGTCTGCGCCACAGCTCTCGCTGCGTCGGAATGGCCCGTTAGGCCGGCATCGCTACCTGATCGAATGCTTGCTTCCGGCGTCTACGAAAGCTGTCGCGTCGGTCCCCCGCCGCGCTCGCGAGCATTCGAGCCGTCGTTTCCCTGTCCTTCCTCCCGCCCCACCGTCCGCCGCCTGGCTCGCTGTGCCTTCGCCCTTTGTCGGTCGAACGCACGCGCTCGAGCGTGTGCGCGGTCGGACGTCGCAGTGTCCGAACTATGAGAAAAGCCCTCTCCCTCCTCGCCCTTTCGCTGTGCCTCGCCTCAGGGGCGAGCGACCTGCGCAGCCAAGAGTTGGCCCAGGTCGCACCGGCTCAGGTTGCTGTTCCCGGTGAGTATCTCGTCCATCACGCCACGGGCGTCTCCCTCGAAGCTCTGCGCGGCGCCATCTATTCCAAGGCGTCTTCCGATACGGTCGGGCGCATCATCGCCGACCTCAGCGACGCGGTCGAGGTCGCGCGCGCTGACTTCGTTCGTGAAGTCGAAGCGCTCGGCGGAAGTGTCATCGAGAACTTCTGGCTGATCGAAGTCAGCTACGTGAAGCTCGACCCCACGCGTCTGCCTTCGCTGAAGCAGATCAAAGGCGTCGTCCGCGTCGAGGCCAACATGCAGGTCGCCCCGGTACTGGCGACATCCACCAACGCGAGCAACCACAACTCCGACGCCGCCAACGTCACTCGTGGCCTGAGCTCCGGTCAGTTCGTGGTCGGAACGGATTTGTCGGTCGCGATCCTCGACACCGGCATCGACAGCTCGATGGCCAACAACGGCCGCCCGCACCGCAGCTTTTTCAAGGCTGGCGATCCGAGCAACACGAGCGGAGCAGGCATCGCAGGCAGTCGAGTGCTTGGCCGCTTCTTGGCCACGGGCGCAACTGGCACCGGTGAAGACGACAATGGTCACGGTAGTTCGTGTGCCTCGTGTTCGGCCGGCGCCACATGGCCAGGCAACGATGCTGGCTTCGCGCCGGATGCGAACATCGTCTCCTACAAAGTCAGCAGCGCATCGAACGGTAACGCGAGCGCGGCAGCGATCGCGAGTGGCTTCCAGATGACCCTCGCCAATGCCGCGCTCTATAAGATCGTCGCGGCGAACAACAGCTACAGCGGGTCGCCTTCGATGACCGAGTCCGCTCAGCAAGCAGCCGACCGCTGCGCTTATGTCGGCAACATCAACGTGTGCGTGCCGGCTGGTAACAGCGGCAGCAACATCACTGCGACGCAGGCCGGATACAACGCCCTCAACTGCGGTTCGATCAACAAGAACTCAGCGACGCGGTCGAGCTTCAGCGGCTTCGGCACGCAGACATCAGGCAAGGTCATCCCGGACATCGCCGCGATCGGAGCGAGTGTGTCGATGACGCGACTGGATTCGGAGTCGACGGTGTCGCGTGCCAGCGGCACTTCCTTCAGTTCGCCTAGCGTCGCAGGCGCGGCTGTCCTCGTTCGCCACGCCAATCCGCAGGTCACCGCTCTCGAGACCAAGGCATTGCTGCTCCGCAACACGCGATCCAGCACTGCAGGATCTGGCCTTGGAGCCGGCGTGCTCCGCGCGGACTTGGCGGTCAGCGCCGCGATTCGTGGTGAGTTCTCGAGCGGACAGCTCTCAGCGACGCAGCCGGTCGCCGATCACCCGGTCAAAGTCACGCAAGGCGTGCGGACCAGCATCGCCTTGACTTGGTGGCGGAAGAATACGTCGTCGGCATCGAACAACGATCTCAACCTGTCGGTCTTCGACGCGAACAACAACTTGGTCGCCTCGTCGCGAGCCAACGCCAACAACAGCTTCGAGCGAGTCGAGTTCGTGCCCGCCACGACCGGTACGTATCGCGCCCGTGTCGACGGCACGCTGGTCGATGCCGTCGTCGACTACGCGCTCGCTGGCGCGGATGCGACCAACCCGCCCGTCAAGCCGACGTTGACAATGATCGCGCCGACCACGACGCCGCTCCGCTCGTTCTCGCCGATCACATTGACGGGCACCGATCTGGCCGGGGTCACCGATATCCTCATCGGTTCGATCAAGGTGCCAGCAAAGAACGCCACGGCGACATCCGTGCAGTTCGACGCTCCGCAACCGGCACTCCTCGGGCCTGTCTCGGTCAAGGCGAAGAACGCAGGTGGCGAGAGCAACGCGCTAACGCTGACGTATGTCGGCAACCATCCGTCGATCTTCGAGGGGCCGACCTTGCTGGTTTCGAATGGCGGCTACACGGATAGCCTCACCTGCGACGACGGGTGGATCGGCATTCACTTCGTATCGGGAAGCGACAAACCGAGCATCCTCCAGGGCGTGGTGAGCCTTGGAATCGGGGACAACTTCTTGAACCTCGTTCAGCTCAACATCTTTGTTTGCGACAAGTCCGGCACCGCTTCGCACATCTGGGTCATGCCTCCGGGTCTCGGCGGTCTCACGCTCTATGCGCAGGTCGTCGCCCTCGACGGCAAGACCTTGGCCCTGCCCTTCGAATCGTCGAACATCCTGAAGCGCACCGTCTTCTTCTGATTCGCCACTAGCCTCGCCTCGAAACGCCCTCAGATGGGCGTTTCGAGCTCTCGCAAGATCGCGCGAATGGGCGCCGCGTCGCCGCCGCGGATCTTGAGTGGCAAGGCGATCAGTTCATAGTCGCCCTCTGGAACGCCTGAGAGGTCGAGGTTCTCGAGGATGGCGACGCCACCGCGAAGCAAGACCTTGTGAGCGCTCATGGTCTTCGAGTCGAAGTGATCGATCGAAGGTGTGTCGAGGCCGACGAGCCTCAGGCCGAGATCAACCGCGATACGTGCGGCTTCCTCACCAAGGGCACAGAATCCCCGGTCGAAGCAAGTCGAGTCGTGATTGCTCTTCGTCCTGAACAAGACCCGCTCGACGCCGTCGAGCCCGGCCAACGCGTCTACTGGCACGAAGCCGTGCTGGGGTTCGACGTGCACGACGCGACAAGTGCCGAGGTAGGCGTCGAGCGCAACCTCGTCGATGGCCTTTCCATCATCGAGGAAGTGCAGTGGGGCGTCACCATGCGTGCCGTTGTGGACGGAGCTGTGGATCGTCGAGACATTGCAAGAAGACCCAGCGTCGATGCGCATGACCCAGTCGCGCGTGAAAGGTGAGTCGCCTGGCCAGGTCGCCGTCTCAGGCCCCAAGGCCTCGCTGATGTCCCAAATGCGAAGTTGTTTCATCCGGGCTTGTGCTCCTTGCCGACGTGACGTTCGTAAGCGCGCGACTCGATGATCTCGGCGATCTGCCCAACAACAGCGTCGCACTCGCTGTCGAGCGTGTAGAAGTGCGGCGCGATCCGGATCCCGGCGCCAGGTCGGTAGTCGACGACGTAGTCGCGCGCGAGGAGCTCTTGGCAGACTTCGTAGCCGTGCGGCACTTCGACAGCGATCGTGCCTCCTCGCTCTGCCGGGTTCAAAGGCGCATTGACCGTGTAGCCGTGGGAAGTCGCGAGTTCGACGATCCGCGCAGTCTGCTTCATGGAATGCGTCCGCACTCTGTCAATACCGACTTGGCCGAGGATGCGAATCCCCTCGCGCCCAGCGTAGAGCGCTGGAACATTCGGCGTCCCGTGCAAGAAGCGCCATCCGTCGCTGCGCAAGTCCTGCGGCCCCGGGTCGAAGTCGAAAGGCCGTTTGTGTGCCATCCAGCCAGTGAATGCGGGTGTGAGTTTCTTCGTGAGTTCGGGGTCGACGTACAGAAACACATTTCCCGGTCCACCGCACAAGAACTTGAGCGCACCGCCGACCGCGGCATGCACTCCCCAATCGCTGAGGGCGAGTGGCACCGTCCCGACAGACTGAAAGACGTCGAGGAGCACGATGGCGCCAACCGATCGCGCCTTCTCGACGATCGCGCGGGCATCTTGGATGAAGGCCGATCGAAAGAGGACATGGCTGACCGGCACGAGGGCCGTCTCTTCATCGATGGCTTCGAGGAGCGCATCGAGTGGGACATGGATGCCGTCGGGGCTTGGAACACGTTCGATGCGGCACCCTTGCTGCCTCGCGATTCCCTCGTAGAGATACATGAGCGATGGAAAATTGAGATCCGTGAAGACGATCTTCCGGCGCTTCGTGAAGTCGAGCGCTGACGCGAAGACGGCCGACGCGATCGTCACGTTCTGATGCATCGAGATCGCCGATGCCGGACAACCGAGGATCGGCGCCAAGAGCCCGGCAACTTCGTCCTGGAGCGTCCACCAGCCGTCGGCCCAAGCGCGCACACCCCGCCGGTCCCAGAGGTCGGCATACTCAGCCATGCTCTGCCTGGCGCTGCGCGGCATGGCGCCGAGCGAGTTACTCACGAGGTAGGTCGTCGTCTGCGTGATCGGGAACTCGTCACGCCATGCAGCCAGTTCGCTTCGTGTCTCCATGGCGGTGACTTTGGAACCAACTCATGCCTTGC
>CALLZN010000365.1 GCA_937858895.1 uncultured bacterium
GCCTCGGCTCGGGAGAGCACCCTTCTCGGCCCAACGCAGTAGGGTTTGCTCGGGCAAGTCGAGCAAGGCTGCAGTTGCTGGCAGGTCCAGGTCCGCGTTCGGTTCGGTCATTGGAAGGCAGGTCCTCGAATGGGTCCGCGGTTTTCGCGAAACAGGGTACTTCGAGAATCGTGTGCCGCAAGCAAAGGCTCGGAGAGCTTTCGCGGTAGGCGCGGATCGATGCCGGGTCAGCGGCGACAGCCGAGCGCGGAGGGAGCCTCGTTTGTCGGTGCGAGGGGGACTTGGTCTCAGCTGCCGACATGCTGCTCTCTCTTCCGCAGTCGAGGGTCGTCGTTGCGATTGCCACAGCCTCCTGATTGTGGCCGCTACGTTCTGTTTGAATCTGGCGTGGCTCGCGGCCCGCGCCTAGCCTGAAAACAACGCGTGGACACCTGCAGCGGCGCCAGGGTCTTCCCTCGTGAGCTGCGGGCGACGATACTGCGGCTGACGATGTTGCTCGCAGCTGACCAGTTCGCCTTTACGGTGCGCCTCGAGGCTGGGTTTGCATTGTTCCAGCGCGAGCTGCGGCAGTTGGTGCGCGAGGACTTCGACCCGTGGCCCGATCCCGGGGCGTTCGGCGGCGAGTGGCTGACGTTGCCGCTGTTCCTTGCCAGTCATCCTGCGCGGATCGATCGCCATTTTGCGCGCAATCAAGCGAAGTGCCCGCTGTCGACGGAGTTCCTTAGCGCGATCCCGAGCGTCGTGTCAGCTGGGTTCTCGTGGATGGAGTCAGGATGTCACATCTATCCGCACGTCGACGCGAAGCCCTTGAACGTCCTCCGCGCCCACCTCGGGCTCGAGGTGCCGGATGGTTCATTGATGCGCGTTGGCGCCGACCAACACACCTGGCGCGAAGGGCGCGTGCTGGTTTTTGATGGCTTCGTTGAGCACGAAACTGCCAACACCGCTGCGACGCGTCGCGTCGTGTTGTTGGTCGACGCCGTGATAGAAGGCGGAGAGTTCGATAGCTTGCAAGCGTGGCGGCAGGAGCACGGCGTCGACCTGGAGCGCATGCGCGACCGCGGCGTCGTCATGTGAGCGCTACCGTTACGTTTACGTTTCTTGTCGCTGCAGTCTTTCAAGCTGCGTTGAGCGCGAGTGCACAACAACCGCTGCGAGTCGCTTCTGGAATGCGGTAAGCCCGATCTTGATCGCGTGTGGGCCGTCGTTTCACGTGCGGCTGAGTCTGTGGATGACGTCAACGTCGCGGTCGCCGTCGCTGGCGATGGAGCTGCAAAGCCGGATGCACGCGATGGCCGGCACCGCCACGTCTGGCACGTGCCTTTTGCTTCTCTCGGTCGCGCAGGCTGGGACGCGTATACATCGGGACTTGGTCTAAGCTGCCCGCATGATCCCTTCTCTCACCTGCAGTCGAGCGGCTGCCTCACGTTGGGTAGTCGCCGCGTGCGTCGCCCTGCTAGCCGCCGCTGACATCCTCGCAGCGCAGTCGGTCGAAGCGCCGACGGTCCTCGTCACCGCGCGCTTCCCGTCGCAAGACGTCCTCACGGAGCTCGTGGAAAGAGCCGGTGAGCAGATCGATTGGATGCAGGACCCGTATGCACGCTACGACCTCGCGCGCGGCAGCGAGCGGCAGCAAGCGCCCGAGCGGGTCATCGATCGCACGCTCTTGCTCGATCGTGCGCTCGAGCGGGCGCGCCATGAGAAGAAGCTCGTTCTCGTCTACGTGCCGCGCATCGAAGGGCGACCCATGTATCGCGCGCCGCTTCTCGATGACTACATGCGGCTTGCGCTTTGGTCGGACCCGGCGACGATCGAGCTCGTCAACCGTCGCTTCGTGCCGCTGCGCCTCTACGTGGATCGCTCGGTCGCCAAGCGCTTTGGCGTCGACAACGTCGACAGCCAAGCAGCGCAGTATCTCGATGCACTCGAGCCCGCGCTCTTCTTCCTCGACGGCGCGGGAACGGTCGTGCACCGCGTGGACCGCATCCGGACCTTCTCGACGGCTTGGTTCCGCGAACTTGCGCGCGACGTCTTGCGGCAGCAGCGCGCGTCGAGCGCGCCGAGTGTTCAGGTCGAACTCGCGCGCGCGCAAGCGAGCGCTCTCGCTGCACGCGAGGATCGCAGCACGGTGCGCAGCGGCGCCGTAGTCGAGGATCCGGCGATCGAAGTCGAAGTGTGGCTTGCCGAGCAGGAGCTCAAAGACGGCAACGAGGCAGCCGTTGGTCCCATCCTCGACGCCGTCGCGCCGCGCGTCACGGCCTTCGCTGCAAGCGTGCAAGCGGCACTCACCAAACTCGAAGAAGAAAAGCCCGATGCTTCGTCCGACGACTATGCGCTTTGGGCGCGGCGCTTCCGCGCGCAGAGCGCACAGGTCCGCCGCGCGCAACAGCTGTCAGCGCGCCTCCTCGTGCAGCGCGCTGGCCTGCTCCGCACCCAACGGCTTCACGAGCAAGCGCTCGAGTTGCTGGTTGGAGCCGAAGGTCCGCTAGCCCAGGAGCTGCTCGCACATCCGGCCTACGCGGTTGAAGTCGCGCGCTGCCACATCGCGGCTGGACGCTACGGCGAGGCTCTCACGGCGCTGTCTGCCAACGCTGCAGACGCTTCCAGCGCGAGACAGGGCGTCGCGGGCCACGCCGCCGAAGCCGAATGGTGGCGCGGCGTCTGTCGCTTCAAGACCGGCTCCATCGAAGCCGCAGATCGTCACTTCGCGGACACGGTCGCGATGGCCGTGCATCCGTGGGCCGCGCGTGCGGCGGCCATGCTCGCGGTCGCCGAAGACACGACCCGGCGCTCGCCGCTCGCGCACGGCTTCGAGATGCTCGAGGTCCTCGAGGCGCGCAGCACGGCGGGCACGCCGGCGAACTCGACCGAGCTCCAGCGCGATGGCCGAATGCCCGCAGTGCTCGAGGACACGGCTCGCGACGCCTTTGCTTACTTGCTCGCGCAGCAGTGCAGCGACGGGAGCTGGCGTGACGCTCGCTATGCATACTGGCCGTCGCCGACGATTCTGCCGAATGTGCGCGTGGCTGTGACTTCGCTCGCCGCGACGGCGCTGCTCACTTGGCGGCACATCGATCCTCAGCGCGTCGACGCAGCGCTCGCGCGCGCCGAGCGCTACTTGCGCGACGATGACCGCGTCGCGCTCGGGACCGAAGAGGAGGTCTATGCCCAGGCCTACCGCATGCTCTATTGGACGCGGCGCGTGAAGGCGCGCTTTGGTGTTCGCGACGAGGCGGTCCAAAACCTCGGCAAGCTCGTCGCTCGCGCGGCGGCGATCCAGGACAAGGGTTCGGGCTTCTTCGCGCACGAGTACAAGAACGCCTTCTGCACCGGCTCGATGCTCTGGTCGCTGTGGCAGGTTCGGCAGAGCGGCGTCGTTGTCGAGGACGACGTGATCTTGCTCGGTCTCTCGGCGTTGCGCTCGGCGCGGCGCGACGACGGCAGTTTCAGTTATGGCGGGGCGGCGGCGGACCGCGACGCCAAGCGTCCGGCCCAAGAGAGCATCACGCGGCTCAAGGACGCGTCCGCGCGCATGCCGGTCTGCGAGGCTGTGCTGCATGCCTTCGGCACCTCGGACGACGCGCGGCTCGCCCATGCTTACGAGACCTTCCTGCTCTACCTCGACCGCCTGGAGAAGGTGCGCAAGGCCGACTTCCACAGCGATGGGGAGCTCGGTGGGTTCTTCTTTTGGCACGCGGTTTTCCACGCGAGCGAAGCCTGCGGGCCGCTCAGCGACGAGCTGCGCGGTCGCGTCGTCGCGCGCTTGCACGAGCTCGTCGTGCAGATCCAGGAGATCGACGGGAGCTTCATCGACAGCCACGAGCTCGGGAAGAGCTACGGCACGGCGATGGGGCTGCTAACGTTGGCGAACCTGCGTTGACTCTTGCGCGATGCCGTCAAGAGAGACTTCCACGCGTTCGAGGACCACGCGCGGGCGGGAGTCGCGCGGTGGCGGCGCTTCAGCGCGCAGCGCGTAGCGCCTCGAGCATGCCGTAGCCGAAGCGTTCATCGGGCTCGAGGTAGTGGCCTTCGCTCCACTCGTTGAGCGACGCGACGAAGACGATCGCGTCCTCGCGCCGGGTCGCGCGCGCGTGGCTGCATGCGCGCCGCATGGCCAGCTCGAAGTGCCGCGGTGCGTCGCCGACGATGACCGGCGACCACGGATACTTGTCCGGCCGCGCTTCGCCGAAGTCCGCGCCGCGCGGTGACGCATCCCAGCCCGGCGTCACCGACGGCATGTAGGGCAGACCACTCGCGTCAGCGAAGTGCTGCCACTCGCCCGCGCAGTGCAGCGCACGTTCGCTGTAGTCCTGCAGGCTCGGGCCACGCCAGTCGGGCAGGTGCACATAGTGGGTGACGCTGTCGAAGCCAAGTTCCTTCAAGAGCGGCAAGGTCGCGGCGTTCGGCTCGATGGCCGCGAGGTGCAGGTCCTTGTGTCCGTTTGCTCGCAGCCAAGTGCGCGCCGAGGCGATCGCGCGCTGCGCAACCGCGGGTCCGAGCTCGCGCACGAAGAAGCTCGAATCGTAGATCGACAGGTAGCTCTTGCCATCGACCGTGATGTAGTTATCGCGCGCGAAGTAGCTGCTCGCGAGCATGGCGACGAAGCTCACGAAGTCGTCCTCGTCGGACGCGACGCGTCGGTTGTCTTCGATGACCGGTAGGTCTGCGCGACGCACGGGCAAGACACGGCGCGGCATGCGATTCGCCCACATGCAAGCAAAGGGCAGCTGCGCGCCGAGAGGCCCATGGACGAAACCCTGATCGAGGCCTTGCTCGAAGACGCGCTTGCCGCGGCACCAGAAGACGCCGAAGACGAAGCCGTCGACGCCATGCGCATGCGCGAGCGCGAGCCGCTCGCCGAAGGCCGCTGCGTCGCGATCGTCGTAGGCGCTGAGCAAGGGCACGCGCGGCTGGGCGTGGCCAGCGAAGCGCGGCCGACAAGCGCGCACGAGCTCCCACTCCGTGAAGCCTTCGTAGTAGGCGGCGTCGCGCTCCGGCGTCGGATGCCAACCGGTGTAAACGTAGGCGAAGACGCGCAACGACATCGGTGAGCGTCAGGTGTGCCTGTCAGTACTGACTGAAGACCGCCGAGCCGAGCCGCAGCTCGAGCGTGCCCGTCGTCTTCAGCTCGAGAACTTGGCAATGGACGCGTGGCCAGGCCAAGGGCCAAGGGTAGATCCAGAAGACCTGATTCTTGGGAACGAGGTTCGTGACGATGATGCCGCCTGGGCTCGCGGGGTCGAGCCAGAGCAGGCCGTTGAAGCCAGGAACCGGAACTCCACGAGGTAGTACGTTGGCAGCGAAGAGGTAGATCGCCGAGTCCGAGGTCGCGGAGAAGCTGCCGCGGATCTCGAAGCGTTGGTTGCTTCGCGGCAGCGCGGACTCGAGGTACCAGTTGGGCACCGGCAAGGACACCGCTTCGAGGAAGCACGCGTTACCGACAAGGCGGTAGTAACTCGAGGCTTGGTCTTGAACGGTCGTCGAAGTCACGTTCACCGTATAGGTCCCGGCGTCGAGCAGGGCCGTCGCCATGCGCGTGTCCGGCCCTTCGTTGGCGTAGCCGCTCGCTGTCAAGAGCCGCGTCGTGCCACTCGCCACGTAGCAATCGAAGCGCACGCCGCCGGTCTGGCCGAGCTGCCGCGTGTCGACGTGGATGCGAAGTTGGTAGTAGCCCTTGGCGGGCACCACGACGGTCTGGCGCACGCCGACGACCTTGTTGGCGTCAGCAGAGTTCGTCACGCGCGTTTCGAGCTGCATCGGCCCCCAAGCGACGACTTGCGTCAAGCTGTTGATGCTCGTCCAGGCCGCCGAGGACTGGAAGCGATGGTCCTGAATGAGGTTCTGCGCGGCCAGGCTCGGCGTGAGCATGGCGAGCCAAGCGATTCCTGCGGCGGATGCGAAGGCACGAAGCCCCGTGAGATTCGTCGAGTTGCTCATCGTCATGTCTCTGCTCTCTGCGTGGGTCGAGGTTCCCGAGTAACGTAACCGCGATGATGCCGATCTTGCTCACCTTTGGGTGGTTCCCGCTCTTCTTTGTCTTCATGGCGCTGTTCCTGCGTCGCTGCCGTCATGCAGCAACGCTGAAGGCGTCGGAGCTGCCCGACGGGCGCCGCCTCGTCACGGTCGGTCGCGAAGCGAAGTCGCTCTTCACCCTCGCGGCGACGCTGCCACCGACCCTCGCCTTCTTGTCCTCAGGGCTCTACGTCCTCTTCGTCTATGGTCTTGCTGCAGCCGGTATCGCTTTGCTCGTAGTAGGCCTGGCGCTCGGAGTTGTTGCCTACGTGTGGTCGCGCTCGTTGCACAGCGACGCAAGCTTCGATGACACGACTTGGTGCGTGCATCGCGGAAGGAGTGCAAGCGAGCGCGAGTGCCGGCGCTGGAAGGAGATCTCGGTCTTCGGCTTCGATTCGTTCACGTTCTCCTACTTCGGGCTCGCAGCCTCGGCGGAGTCCAACCGGACGACCAAGCTACGTGTCTCGGCCTTCGCGCAGGGCATCGCGGATTTTGAAGCGCAGGCGCGTGCGAGTCTCGGCGAAGCACGGGTCGGTTCTGCGATCGCGACTGCTCAGCGCTTGCGAGCGCGAGCGGCTTCTCGCTCTTGATGTGTGCATAGAAATGTGATTGTGTATGCGCAGCTCGACCGACCAGGTGCTTCCATGTGCACAATGCTATCTGCCCGCGTCGTCCGTCTCGCGCTCGTGGCCAGCTCATGCCTTGCCACGCAGCCGGTCCCTGCGCAGCGTGATCCACAAGCGCCGGCCGCGTGGAAGCAAGCGCTGCCAATTCGCCTCGCGCCCTCGGCTGACGATGGCTTCCAAGACCTCGAGCCGCTGCGTGAGCAACTGAGTCGCGCCCGCGTCGTCGCGCTGGGCGAAGCCCTGCACGGCGACGGCACGACCATGCGCGCGAAGCTGCGCTTCGTGCGCTTCTTGCACGAGCGCTGCGGCTTTGACGTCCTCGCCTTCGAGAGCGGCCTCTGGGACTGCGCGAGCGCGTTCGAAGCGCTGCGGCGCGGCGGGCCCGACGCTCGCGAAATGGCACGCATCGGCATCTTCGCCTGCTGGACGCAGAGCCTGCAGTGCGACGGACTCTGGCGCTACCTCGCGGAGCGCGCGCGCAGCGAGCGGCCGCTCGAGCTCTGCGGCTTCGACTGCCAACTCACGGGCAGCGCGGGGCAGAGCTTCGCCGAGGACTTCGCGAAGCGCATTGCCGCGTTGACGAAGCTCGACGCGAACCAAGTCCAAGCTGATCTCGCGAACTTGGTAGCGGCGATTTACGAGCGTGACAAGAAATTCAGCTTCGACGCAGACAAGGTCTTGAAGCCGATCGAGAAGGCGATTGCGACAGCAAAGAATAGCGAAGAGTCTGCCTTCATCTTGCAATGCGTGAAGAGCCTGCGTGGCTTCGGCGCCATCCGCGAACACGAGAATGCGAGCAGCGCCGCCAAGCGCTTCAACGCGCGCGACGCAGCGATGGGTGACAACTTGCTGTGGCTCATCGAAGAGCGCTATCCGAAGCGCAAGATCATCGTCTGGGCAGCGACCATGCACGTCGTGCGCAAGGCGAGCGGCATCACGAATCCTGGCACGGGCAACTACGCGGGCTTCGAGCCGGCCGGCACGATCGTCGCGAAGAAGCTCGGCAAGGACTACTTCGTCGTCGGCTTCGACGCGCGGCGCGGCATCAGCGCGGCCTTTCCGTGGTCACGACCCTTCGTGCTCACGCAGCCCTCGCCGAGGAGCCTCGCGACGCTGGTCGAAGAAGCGCGCCTCGACGATGCTTGGATCCACCTGCGCGACGCCAAGAACGACAAGCGCTTGGCAGCGCCGCTCGTAGCCCGCCCGCTCGGCCACGCCGAGATGAAGGCGCGCTGGGCCGAGCATCTCGACGCCATTGTTTCGATCGGCGAGATGCGGCCGAGCCGCGTGCTCGAAGGCGAAGCGCTAGCTGGCCAGGACCCGGTCGATGCCTTCGCCTCGAAGTGGCGCAGCGATCTCGAGGCCATCGAAGCTGGCAACGTCTACGCCGAGAAGGGCGCCCCCGGCGACGTGTGGAAAAACTGGGTCGACCTCGACCTGCCATCGCGAGGCGAGCGCGTGGCCGCCCAGCGTCGCTTCGAGACCTGGGTCCAGCAAGCCCAACCCCACCCGAGCCTCGCCTGGCGCGTCGCCGAGATGCGCGCCGCGATCGCCGACAGCCTCGGAGACGCCGAGGCCACGAAGGCGGCCATGAACGAGGCCGTCGCCGCGTATCCCGACAAGGTCTTCGCCAAGCCGATGGTCATGAGCGGCTTCCAGCACGTCATCCATCGCCGCGCGCTCTGGCTCCTCGTCCATGAGAGCTTGTCGGCCGCGATCGCGAGCATCGTCGGCCCGCTCGCCAAGGACGCGCGCTTCGCCTACTTCTACGCGAGCCCATGGAATCCCTTGCTGACGCCGACCGAGAAGCAGCGCTTCGACGGCGCCATCCTGCGCGCTCTCGAGGCGCGGGCAAAGGCCTTCCCAGCCGAGGCGTCGGCGATCGCCTCCCAGATGGCCGCGCTCCGCGCTGGCCGCTGAGCGGCTAGGCTAGGGTCCGGTGCTACGCCGACCCCGCACCGCACTCCGGCCCCAGGCGATGCAGCGGCAAGAAGCGCGGTAGGTCCTCGAGCGCGACGACACCGCTCTTGACGAGTTCGACGGCGCGGTCGCGCATGCTGACGAGGCCATGCTCGAAGGCGAGCGCGCGCATGCTCTGTGTGCTGCGCCCTGTGAGCATGGCTTCGTGCATCTCGTCGCCGAAGGGGAGGAACTCGACGACCGAAACGCGGCCGAGCACACCGGTGCCGCCACAGCGCGAACAGCCATGACCGCGCCATGTGCGCATGTCTTCCGGCAAGCCGCTCGGGAAGACGACGCTCACGAGTTCGGGGTCCGGTGGCACTTCGATGCGGCACGACTTGCAGATCCTGCGCGCGAGGCGTTGGGCAAGGACTGCACGCAGTTCGGACGCGATCGACGGTCGGTCTTGTCCGAGGTCGACGAGACGTTGCACGGCATCCGTGCTCTCGTTGCAGTGAAGCGTCGACAGCACGAGGTGCCCCGTCTGCGACGCGCGGATCGCCTCGCGAGCGGTCTCGGCGTCGCGAATCTCACCGACGAGCATGACGTCGGGATCCTGTCGCAAGAAGCTGCGGATCGCGTCCGAGAAGTGAAACCCGGTCGCGATGTTGACCTGGCTCTGCTGGATCCGCGGGAGGCAGTACTCGATCGGATCCTCGATCGTGACGATCTTGCGCGTGCCGTCCTGAGAGAGCAGCTCGAGACCCGCGTAGAGCGTCGTCGACTTGCCGGATCCGGTCGGGCCGACGACGAGGACGAGGCCGGACGGGTTCTGCAAAACCCGCATGTAAGTCCGCGCCGACTCGGCTGGAAAGCCGAGCTCCTCGATCGACTGCACGCGCATGTCCTGGGCGAGGATGCGGATCACGGCGTTCTCGCCGAAGAGCGTCGGCTGCGTCTGCAAGCGCAAATCGAAGAGCGCCTTGTGAATGCGGACGCGGATGCTGCCGCCTTGTGGCAGCCGGCGTTCGGAGATGTCGAGCTGTGCGCGGATCTTGAAGATGTTGAGGAGGCGCGTCCCTTCGGACTCGCTCAGCTTCAGTCCGTCATACGGGACGAGGCCGCCGTCGATGCGCAGGCGTATCTGTGGTCCGCTTCGCGTGAACTCGAGGTGGATGTCGCTCGCGCGCCTCGCGACGGCATCGATCAGCAGGCTATTGAAGTGCAGGGTCGCGCCCTGAGACCCAACGTCGTGTTGGTCGTGCTGTTGCGGTGTCTCGACCTCGACGAAGTTCGCGTCATCGTCGTGGTCCGCAAGTGACTCCGCGTTGTCGACGCCGCGTGGCAGCTTGTCGTCGGCTTCCTTGCGAGCGGTCAAGAGGTCGATCGACATCCAGAGACGTCGATAGTCTGTATCCGTGACGACGTAGGGCGCGATCCGCCTTGGGTGGAAGGCGGGCTCGATTTCGCTCCAGTCGTCGGCTCCGCGCCGCACGGCGACGATGACGAACTCGTCTTCGATGCGCAGTGGCAAGTGGCCTTGGTGCTGCAAGTAGGCGCGGGGCATCGATCGGACGACCTCGATGTCCGCACGATCGAGCAGGCTCTCGACCGACGCGTGTCCGTAGCCTCGGATCAACGCTTCGGCAAAGCAGAGGTCGCTCTCCGGCAGCAAGCCGTGTTCGACGAGGTAGGGGCCGAGTTCGCCTTCGCCGCAGTTCAGCTTGGCGAGCTCGAGCACGGGGGCGTCGATCAACTCGAGCATGCGCAGGACGGCGCCCAGGTCGGCCTCGAGCGAGAACTCCGCATAGTCCTGCGTCTCGAAGGTCTGTGCGCTGCGCCGGCAGGTCACGCGCGGACGGACGACGCCGCCTGGTCGCTGTTCCAGCTGGACGAGGACGCCGCCGACCTCGAGTTCCCAGCGCAACGAGTCGGCATCGACGTCAGGCGTATCGAGCGCGAGGATCGAGTTGACCGGGCCCTTCGCCTTCCACGACTCGAGCTTCGGGTCGGCCTGGATGCGGACGTTCTCCTTGCCGCGATTCATGAGCTGACGACGAAGCAGCGTCTGGTCCGAGCGACGTCGCACGAGAACCGCGACATCGCTGACCAGGCGGCTGTAGATCGCGATCAAGAAGCTGTTGCGAACGCCGACGAGTAGGACGCGGTCCTCGGCAGCGGGTCGAGTCCATTCGAGGATCTGGATCACCGACGCCGGTGGCGGGAAGCGCGCGACCGATCCGGGCTGGAGTTCTTGGTCACCCGCGAGCAGCAGGCGCGTCGCGCGTTCTACCTCTCGTTCGAGAGCTGCTTTGTCGAACAGAACTTCGTTCATGCAGGATGGCCCATGTCCTTGTCGGCACGGAACCTATCCTCGCTTGACCGTTCGTTAGGTCGGCCGCGCGCGCGCGCGCCAAACCTCGCCGTCGGGGAAGCGATACGCCTCGAGCGAAGCCGGCTTCATCGTGATCGAGTAGCCCGGCGCCGTCGGCGCTTGGTAGCGCGCGTCCACGACCACACACGGATCGACGAAGTGCTCGTGCAAGTGATCGACGAACTCGGCCACCCGCCCCTCGCAGGTCCCGGCGACGTAAAGCGCGTCGATGAAAATGAGGTGGGCCACATACTCACAGAGCCCAACACCGCCGGCGTGCGGGCAGACCGGCACGCCGAACTTCTTGGCGAGGAGCAAGACCGCGAGGATCTCGTTGGGGCCGCCGAGGCGGCACGAGTCGATCTGGCAGAAGGCGATGGCGCGCGCTTGCAGGAGCTGCTTGAAGACGACGCGGTTCTGGCACTGTTCGCCGGTTGCGACGCCGATGCCGAGCGGCGCGAGGCTCTTGGCGATGGCGGCGTGGCCGAGGACGTCGTCGGGCGAGGTCGGCTCTTCGATCCACAGCGGTCGAAACTCGGCGAGCTCGCGCATCCAGTGGATGGCCTCGTCGACGTCCCAACGCTGATTCGCGTCGACCATGAGCGTGCGCTCCGGCCCGATCTCTTCGCGCACGATGCGGCAGCGCCGGCGATCGTCTTCGAGGTCGGCGCCCACCTTGATCTTGAAGTGGGACCACGACGCCGCCATGCCCTCGCGGCAGAGGCGGCGGATCTTGTCGTCGTCGTAGCCGAGCCAGCCGGCGGAGGTCGTGTAGGCGGGGTAGCCCGTTTTCAGTAGAGCCGCCTCGCGCTCCGGCATCGTGCGCTTGTTCTCGCGCAGGATCACGAGCGCCTCGTCTTTGGTCATCGCGTCGGAGAGGTAGCGCCAGTCGATGAGGGACAGGACCTCTTCGGGCTCGAGGTCGCAGACGAGCTTCCAGAGCGGCTTGCCGGCGTGCTTGGCCCAGAGGTCCCAGATCGCGTTGATGACGGCCGCGGTCGCGATGTGGATGACTCCCTTCTCGGGCCCGAGCCAGCGCAGCTGCGAGTCGCTCGTGAGTTCGCGCCAGAAGCCAGCGAAGTCGCTCGTGATGTCGTTCAGGCTGCGACCGACACACATGGCAGCGAGCAAGGCGCAGGCGTCGCGCACGACGTCGTTCCCGCGTCCGATCGTGAAGGTCAGCCCATGCCCTTCGAGGCCTTCGTGGTCGGTCCGCAGAACCACGTAGGCGGCTGAATAGTCGGGGTCCTGGTGCATCGCGTCGGACCCGTCGAGGCTGTCGGAGGTCGGGAAGCGGATGTCTTCGCAGGTGAAGCCGAGGATGCGCGGCGCGTTCATGCGCTGAGTGTCCGGGTTCGGACGGTCGTCGGCACCAGCGTGGACGAGAAAAGTTCGCGGCTTCTCGGTTTTTCTAGGCATCGCGTCAAGGTCGGGCTCGCGCGCTGCCGACCAGGAGCTTCGTCGAAGTCTCGAGGTCCCACAATGGCAATGTCGAAGCAGCGCCCCACGCCCTTCCTGTCCCGCAAGCAGCTCCATCGCTTCGCTGAGCTGGTCTCCGTCATCGAGGGCATCTACGCACTGGGGGCTGTCAACGGCGGCGGCGACGGCAGCGGCGGCAGCGCGCTTCTCGGTGGACCGCTCGGCTGGCTGCGGCCGCTGGCGCTGCTTTTGGCCTTCGTCCGCGTCCGCGGGGGCGACGTGGCTTGGCTGCGCTGCGTCGCGTTGCGGCTCTGTCTTTCTTTCGCGGGCTGGCTCGAGGGCTGCACGAAGTCTTCTCGTTGCGCCTCGTCCGAAGGCCGAGCTTTTCTAGTTTTCGCTCAAGTGTCGCCGCGCGCCGTCCGATGCAGGGGCCTATGAGCAGCGCAACCGAGTTCCGCATCAAGATCGGTGAGGTCGAAGTCGAGTGCCCGAGCGACGTCGACCCCGAGCGCCTCGAGGCGATCCTGCGCTCGATCCACGCGGCCCTGCCGCGCGCCCTCGCCCCGACGGCCCAGAGCAGCGACACTTCGCTGGCCGACCTCCTCGCGGCCTCGAGCGCCAAGACCTACGGCGACAAGGCCGGCGTCATTGCCTACTGGCTCGAAGAGCACGAGAAGCGCTCCGACTGGCGCACCGGCGACGTGCTCGACGCCTTCGAACGCGTCGGCGAGAGCCCGCCCGCCAACCTGACCGACGCCCTCAATCAGAAGGCCAAGAAGGGCCTCTTCGAGGTCCAGGACCGGCGCTGGAAGCTCACGGGCGAGGGCCGCGGCTGGGTCAAGTACTCGCTGCTGCCGCGCGACCTCGACTGAGCGGCGCTTTGCGCGCTCGGCTGTGGAGTTTTGCCCCGTGCCTTCGCATGATGCCGGCCACTCAGCCCCGAGGTCGGACTCGGGCGCAGCCACCTACAACGTTCTCTCCGGAGGGTTTGGAAGCACATGGGCTTCATCAAGGAATTCAAGGAATTTGCGATGCGCGGCAATGTCATGGACATGGCCGTCGGCATCATCATCGGCACTGCCTTTGGCAAGATCGTGTCGTCGATGGTCGAGGACATGATCATGCCGATCGTCGGCGCAGTGTCGGGCGGTCAGAGCTTCAACGCTTACTCGACGAAGGTTGGCGCTGGCGACATCGTTGCCGAGATCAAGTGGGGCAAGTTCGTACAGACGGTCGTCGACTTCATGATCGTCGCCTTCGTCATCTTCATCATGATCAAGCTCATGAACCGCGCGACCTCGGTAGTCAGCAAGCCGAAGGTCGAAGGTCCGCCGCCGCCGCCGCCCGAAGACATCGTGCTCCTGCGCGAGATCCGCGACAGCCTCGCGAAGCGCTGAGCCTCGCGCGAGGTGGTAAGCCCGGTCCGCGCGCCTTGCTGTGTAGCTCGTCGAGCACGAGCAGCGCGCGGATCGGCGTCAGTCGCTTCATAGTCGTTTGTTGCTAGTCGACCTCTCTCGCAGATCGCTCGTCAGGGGCTCTCACCTATGCGGTCGAGGGGCTGCGGCCGACGTCTTCGATGCGTCGACACGAGTGAAGAGACAGTCGACGAGGCTGGTCGGCTGCGGCGGTCTGCCGGGCTCGCGCTCGGTACGCTTGGTCGCGCGATGGCAGGGGGCCTTGTCGGCCTTGCCAAGCCGTGATAGCCTTGCAACTGACAGTTGGCACCCGCGGGACAGTTGGCACCCGCGGGACAGTTGGCACCCGCGGGACAGTTGGCACCCGCGGG
>CALLZN010000366.1 GCA_937858895.1 uncultured bacterium
GGGCCGGGGGCGGGGGCCCCCCCCCACACAACTCGGTGGTTAGGGGGCCGGAGGGCCGGAAAGAGAGCGGCCGGCCTTTTGGGGAGGAGTGGCCCCGCCACAAGGTCCTCGACCTGCTCGGCGACCTTGCGCTCGGTGGCTTCGAGTTGTCGGCTCACTTGATCGCTACACGCTCTGGGCACAGCACCAACCATCAACTCGTCCGCATGCTGCTCGAGCGCATGCGCAAGCTCGAAGACGAGGGCCACATCGCCCGTGAGTCGGGCATGGGCATCCGCGACATCCTCAAGCTCTTGCCGCACCGCTACCCCTTCTTGATGGTCGATCGCGTCGTCGAGATGGAGGGCTATCAACGCGGCGTCGGCATCAAGAACGTCACCTTCAACGAGCCCTTCTTCCAAGGGCACTGGCCCGGCCAGCCGATCATGCCCGGAGTCCTGCAGCTCGAAGCCATGGCCCAGATGGCCGGCATCCTCTTGTTCCGGAAGCTCGAGAACACCGGCAAGCTCGCCGTCCTCTGGAGCATTGACAAAGTCAAGCTGCGCGGCGCGGTCACCCCAGGAGATCAACTGCGCATCGAAGTCGAGACCATCCGGTCGCGGCCGGGTCTCGGTCACGTTCAGGCACGCTGCAAGGTCGCGGGCAAGCTCGTGGCCGAAGCGCGGCTCATGTTTACCCTCGTGGATGCCTAGCCATGACCACAAGGATTCATCCGCAAGCCATCGTCGAGAACGGCGCCGAGATCGGGGTGGACGTCGAGATCGGGGCCTACTGCGTCATCGCGGCGACTGCCAAAGTCGGTGACCGCTGTCGCCTCCTGGCCGGCAGTCAGGTGCTCGGCCACACGACGCTTGGTCCCGACAATGACCTGCACGGTGGTGCGATTCTCGGAGGGGCGCCGCAAGACCGCACCTACCACGGTGAATCGACTCAGCTCGTCATCGGTGCCCGCAACAAGATCCGCGAGAACGTCACGATCCACCTCGCGACGACCAAAGAAGACGGCATCACGCGCATCGGGGACGACAACCTCATCATGGGCGGCTCCCACATCGCCCACGACTGCAAGCTCGGGAACAACATCACGATCGGCAACAACACGCTGCTGGCAGGCCACGTCCTCGTCGAGGACGGCGTGACGATCAGCGGTGGGACGGGCGTGCACCATTGGTGTTCGATCGGGCGCCTCGCGATGATCGGTGCGCTCTGCCGTGTCGCGATGGATGTGCCGCCCTTCCTCGTCTGCGAGGGGCGACCTGGCCGCGTGCGCGGGCTCAACCTCGTTGGCCTGCGACGCAGCGGCGTCGATGGGCCGGGCCTCGAAGCCGTGCGAGACGCCTACAAGATCCTCTTCCACACGAGCGAGACGCGCGAAGCGGCGCTCCAGCAGCTCGAGGCCATGGATCCGATGACGGCCGAGGTCCAACACCTCGTGCGCTACTTGCGGCGTTCGGATCTCGGCTATCGTGGCCGCTATCTCGAAGGCGTCTACCGCGGAAAGGTCAAGCCCGACGTTCGTGACGACCACGAGCCACAGGTCTTCTGAGCCGGGCTAGCCGTTAGCGAATCGACAGGCGTCCAGCAGGCGGAATTGGAGGGAGGGACATGAAGGAGCCCGTTCGCGTCGCGGTCGTCGGCGTTGGTCATCTAGGCAAGCACCACGCGCGCCTGCTGGCGGCGATGCCGACGGCAAAGCTGGTCTGCGTCGTCGACAGCAACGAAGAGATTGCTCGCAGCGTCGGCGAAGAGTGGGACGTGCCATGGAGCTGCGACGCGGACCGCGCGCCGACCGACTTCGAGGCCGAGGCCGTGAGCATCGTCGTGCCGACCCGGGCGCACTGCGAGCTGGCGCTGCGCTACCTCGACCAGGGTCTCGACATTCTCGTCGAGAAGCCGCTCGCTATTTCGCCAAGCGAGGGGCGTCGCATGGTCGACCTCGCCAAGGCCAAAGAGCGCGTGCTCGCGGTTGGGCACGTCGAGCGCTTCAACCCGGCTGTGCGGGCCCTCCAAGGCCTCGGTCTGACGCCGCGCTACATCGAGAGTGAGCGCCTTGCGCCGTTCACCTTCCGGAGCACCGACATCGGGGTCGTCCTCGACCTCATGATTCACGACATCGACTTGGTGCTCTCGCTCGTCGATTCCGAGCTCGAGGACGTCGAGGTCCAGGGCGGGGCGCTCTTCACGCCGGCCGAGGACATTGCGAGCGCGCGGCTGCGCTTCGCGAACGGAGCGGTGGCGCGGCTGACGGCCAACCGCGTTGCCCTGCGACCGAAGCGCCAGATGCGCATGTTCAGCCGCGAAGGCTACGTGTCGCTCGACTTCGGCAAGCGCTATGGCCTCGTGATCCGCAAGTCGGACACCTGGGACGTGCAGAAACTCGATCTCGGCAGCATCGCCACCGCGCAGATCCAAGACCTCTGGAAGTTCGTCTTCGAGGGCCTCCTGCACGTGAAAGAGCTCGAGATGGGGGAGAACAACCCGCTCGAAGAAGAGCTGCGTTGCTTCCTCGAGTGCGTGCGCACACGCGAGAAGCCGCTCGTCGATGGTGAAGCGGGCCTCCGCGCCCTCGAAGTCGCCCAGCGCGTGCTCGACTGCCTCGCCGAACATCCTTGGTAGGCGGCCGTCGCCGCTTGCCAGGGATCGCGCGCACTTCTAGGGTTGCGCGTCAAAGGCGCTGGGCGGCGCCTCGACGGAGGGGAACATGCGGAATCTGATTTACCTGCTGCTCATCGCAGGCATTGCCTTTCTCGGCTACGAGTATGGTCGACGACGCAACGTGGACGCCAAGGGGCCGCCGACGGTCGACGACGCCAAGCAGGCCAAAGGCGAGGCCGCGGAGCGCGGCGGCGCTTCGTCGCTCGAAACCTTGTCGCTCGACTCGACGGGCATGCAAGGCGTAGAGATTGCGGCGAAAGAAGGCGCTGCCAGCTCGACCGATGGTCGCTTGCGAACGATCAGCAGTGAGTCGTCCGAGCCTGCCTTCGCCAGCGAAGCCGCCGAGCGGGCGGCAAATCGCCTCGTCGAAGCGCTCGATGCGCGTGACTTCAGTCGCATCGAGGTTGCACCTGGGCTGCGCGACGAGCTGCCGCTCGGAACGACCGGGCGCTACGCGCTCGAAGTCGCCCTCGCGCTCGAGCAAGGGCCGGACGACGGCAGCGGTCAGCGCAACGAAGAGCTCTCCAAGGCCGCAGCGGGCCTGCTCGCGACTTCGAACCACGCGGCCCTGCTCGATCGCATGGCCGGCGCCTTCGACTTGCTGACGAAGAAGGCGATGCTCGGCCGCGCCGTGGCTGCGACCGGTGGCAAGAACCACTTCCTGGCCGGCAAGGGTGGCGGGGCCGCATGCCAAGCTTGGCTCCGCGCCAGCGGCCAACTCGAGGACGGTCTGCGCGCGGTCGCGCTCTCGTCGTTGCTCGACGCGATGACGCGCGGAAACGTGCCGATCTGGCGTGAGGGACCGAGCTTTGCGCTGCTACGCGACGCCTACGAGCCACTGCAGAAGGTGCTCAAGGCCCTGGTTTTCAACCCGAACGGGTCGTGGCGCTCGCGCTTCGAGACCGTGGGGCGCAACGTGACCCTCGCTGGAATCGCGAGCCGCTGTGCGCGCGAGTGGGACTTGCCGATGTCGGCGGGTCTCCTCCAGCGCATCAATGGCATCTCGAACCCGAAGTCCCTGCGCGAAGGCGCGCGCCTTCGGATCCCAACGGAAAAGATCTCGGTGGTCGTCGAGAAGAGCACCTTCTCGATGAAGGTCTACCTCGGCGATGTTCTGCTGCGGCTCTACGAGGTTGGGCTGGGCGAAAACGGCTCGACGCCCGAGACCGAGTTCAAAGTGACGGAGCTCCAGGCTGATCCGCAGTGGACGAACCCGCGAACCGGTGTGACCTTCCCGGCGCGACATCCCGAAAATCTCATTGGTCGCTTCTTCATCCGCCTCGAGGACGGCGTGCACCAGGGCTTCGGAATCCACGGCACGAAGGACCAGACGTCGATCGGTAAGAACTCGAGCATGGGCTGCATCCGCCTGCGTGAACTCGACATCGAAGACGTGTTCTCCTACTTGCCGCGCAGCACGAAGGTCGTCGTCCGCAGCTGACGGGAGCGCGGAGACTGCGCTATCGTGCCGCGATGGCACGGCTTGCTGGTGCAGGGCGCGGCTCTCTCGAAGCCCGACTGCGGACGTTTTTTCTCTTCCTGACGCTGGTTGCGCAGCCAGGCCTGGGTGCTTGCGCATCGGCACAGGCTTCGGCGCTCGACTACGCGCGCGATGTCGCGCCGATCTTCGACCGCCACTGCGTCAGGTGCCATGGCGAGCAGCGGCAGCGCAAGTCGCTGCGCCTCGATGATCCACACGCCATGCTCGAAGGTGGGCGCGGCGGTCCGGCCGTCCGTCCGGGAGCCTCCGGTGAGAGCCTCGTCGTGCGCCGCATCCTGGGGCAGGAAGGCAAGCGCATGCCGCCCGAGGGGCCCGGCCTGAGTGAAACGGAGCTCGCGACGCTCCGCAGCTGGATCGATGCGGGGGCCAAGCACGGCGCCGCGAAGCGCTCGAGCACGGGACACTGGGCCTTCCGGCCGATCGCCGAGGTCGAGCTGCCGTCAGCGGCTGATGCCTCGACGGCGACCCACCCGATCGATCGCTTCCTCGAGAAGGCGCAGCGAGGCGCTGGCCTCGAACCCGCGCCGCGTGCGGACGCCTCGACCTTGCTGCGGCGCTTGAGTCTCGACTTGCGCGGCCTGCCGCCGACGACCGAGGAGCGTGCGGTTTTTTTGCGCGCGTATGAGGCTGATCCCGAAGCCGCGTGGAGCGAGGTCGTCGATCGCTGGCTCGATGACTTCGCGACCGCAGAGCATCGGGCCGCAGCGTGGCTCGACCTGGCGCGCTTCGCCGACACGCGGGGCTACGAAGCCGACCGGCGACGCACGATGTGGCCTTGGCGGGACTGGGTGCTGCGCGCTTTCCACGCGAACATGCCCTTCGACCGCTTCACCAAGCTGCAGCTGGCCGGCGACTTGATGCCTCGCGACGAGACGTTTGTCGGGTCGGTCTGGGCGGAGGCGCGCCATCTGCAGCTGGCGACGGCCTTCCACCGCAACACGATGACGAATGACGAGGGCGGCACGGACGACGAAGAGTTTCGAGCAGCGGCGGTCGCGGACCGCGTTGCGACGACCTTCGGGCTGTGGTTTGGCCTGCCGCTGGACTGCGCGCGCTGTCATGACCACAAGTACGACCCGATCTCGCAGCGCGAGTACTTCGAGGTCTACGCCTTCTTCGACCAGAGCGCCGACCGCGATCGCAACGACGATGCTCCGCTGCTCGCGATTCCGGCCGACAGCGACCAGGCGCAGCGGCTCGACCAACTCGAGGCAGCCGCGCACGACGCGCGCTCCACCGAGGCTGCGGCCGTCGCAGCTGTCGACGCTGACCTCGAGCGCGCGGTCCAGCAAGCCTTGGCCGATCTCGCGTGCTTCGAGCGGCAGCCGCTACGGCTTGGTCCGTGGGAAGTGCGTGGACCGCTTGTGTTGCGCGAACTGGCAAGCCCTCCGGCGCTGCGTCCACTCAACCCCAACAAGGCGCAACAGGTGGCGAAGAGGCTGGTGGAAGCCGACGACCTCCGGGCGTACGCGGCTGTGCCGCAGGCAGCCGCCGCGACGGGCGGGGTGATGATGCGAACGACCGCGCTCCAGCAGCCTCGACCGCCGCAGATCTTCGTGGCCGATCACCCCTTCTTGTTCTTCATCCGCGATCGGCGAACGGGGGCGATCCTCTTCGTGGGTCGCGTGTCCGAGCCGTGAGGCTCAGGCGGCCGTTGCGCGTGCCTTTTGGGCGCCGCCGATGGCGAGC
>CALLZN010000367.1 GCA_937858895.1 uncultured bacterium
GGCAGCTGGGCGCCGTCGGGGGCCGGGGTGCCGCAGAGGTAGTCGAGCTCGGGGGCGCCGCCGGTGGTGCTGTCGCCGCCGCCGGTCGAGGTCGCGGTGGCGGTGGGCGTCGCAGTGGTGTCGGAAGGCGCATCGTCGCCGGTGCTGGCGGCGGTGGTGGAAGCCACGCCCAGGTCGGCGACCTCGAGTTCACGACGGTCTTCGACGCCGATCCCCTGGCCAACGGTGTCGGTGGGCCTGGTAGCGGTGGCACCGGTGCTATCGGCGGCCAACCCATGCCGAGCATCTTCGTCGATTCGTCCAAGGACAACGATTTCTGGGGTCGCGGCTTCACGACCGAAGGCGAGGTCATCGTCGGTGAGCTCAAGTCCCCGCGCGGTGGCGGTGGCGGCGGCGGTGGTGGTGACCGCTCGCCCAGTGCTCAGTGCTCGGCTGGCCCCGTCAACTTCGTCAACGACGAGAAGGGCGGAGGCGGAGGCGGAGGCGCAGGCGTCCTCGTCATCCGTGCCCTCGGTACGATCACGGTCGGACCTGATGGCCTGATTTCGGCTGACGGCGGCCGTGGCGGTGGTGGCGAAGATGCCGGCGGCAGCCGTCAAGGTGGTGGTGGTGCTGGTGGGGCGGGCGGCATGGTCGTGCTCGAGGCTTCCAGGGTCATCATCTACCAGCACGGCAACCCATGGTCGTCGAAGGACGCGAAGTTCGCGGTGACCGCCGACGGTGGCATCGGAACGAACTCGTCATGGCAAGCGGCCGCGCGACTGCAAAAGTATCAAAACGAGAACGGTCGTCCGAACAATGGTGGCTTCGGCGGTATGGGGATCGTGCAGATTCTCACGCCTGCCGGTCGCGACGACGACCAATCGGGCAACGTGCAGGACGACAACATCCTCTTCCTGGACGCCAACGACAAAGAACTGACGAACAAGCTCGGATGGCTCAATGCCGGTGACATCCGTCCCAAGCCCGTCCTCATGCCGGCCACCTATGGCCGCACGTCGTCTTGGTTCTCGCGCTACATCTCGACGGGTGCGTCGGTGCGGCGCGTCGTCGAGCCCCAGGAAGCGGGTGTCCGCTCGACGACTTCGAAGCCTAGCCTCGATCCGACGGACAGCAATTACGGTCCGGACTACTACTTCGCCGGCTTGATCCAGAGCGGTTCCGCTGCCGGTTACCTAAAGACGAGCACGGACACGGGCTTCTTCACGTTCCCGCTCTTGCGCTTCGGTAGCGAAGAGCGCTTCGCGATCGCGGGCCTCGAGGCTTCGGCGACCCAGTATCGCGGACTCGATTGTCACCGTGTGACCGTCGCTGCAGCGACCTTCCCGGCTGATGGCAGCCTCGCGAACATGGAAGCTCGCTTCTTCAATGCTTCCGCTTCGTCGATCGGCGACTATCGCATTCTCTGGCACGACGCCACGACGCTCCTCCTCGACGCCCGCGATGGGTTGCTGCCCAACGGCGCCGTTCAAGTCGGCGTCGCGAAGAAGTTCTTCGACGTCGTGACCGAAGGCAATGCGGGCCTTGGCCGGACCTACGAGGTCAAGGTCAACGAGGTAACGAGGCGCTACCCGGTCGCAAACGTGCAGATCGGCTTCGCCTTCCACAAGGATCCATCCAAGCCGGCCATCGTCGGCAACGACGACAACAACCGCTTCCCGACGAATCTCGGGCAGTATGTCTACGACCTCGAAACCACCGGGGTTTCCTCGGTGCGGGAGCAGCTGCGCAAGCTCCACTATCCGTTCGTGCAGCTCAAGGTGCGCTTCAACCTCGACTACAACTTCCAAACTCCGGACACGAAGGAGGGCTTGAATCCTGTAAACGCCCTCTCCCAGCGTCCCGGTCTGCGCTTCGTGCGCTTGCCCTACGCCTACTGAGCCAGCCGCGAAGTCGCCGCGCCGCGGCGACTTCGAAGACTTGCTGACCCCGTCCTCCTTTGCGAGCTACGCTTCGAGGATCGAGAAGGACTCGAACATGACTGTGAAACACGACATGAACCGCCGTTCGTCCGACCGCGCCGTGCGTTGTGCTGCGTTCGGTCTCGTCACGCTGCTCGCCGCTTGCGGTGGTGGGTCAGCCGGCAACACCGGGCAGTCCTCCGCGGATGGTGCGCGGGCAGCCCTCCTCGGCATCGAGTATGGTCGACTCGTCGACATCTACACGTGGAAGCGTGTCGACTCCGACGATTCCGATCGCTTGGCGCCCAGCAATCGTATGCCCGTGCTCTTCGAGCGCGAGGTGCTCGTCAATCCGCTCGTGAGGGATGAAAACCCCTTCACCAACGGCCAGGCGCGCTACCGCTTCCTGCCGTACAACCCTGAAGTCGGGCACCGCGAGCTCCTCATTCTCTGGGACGACGAGTTCGAAGCCGACCAGTTCGCTACGGCGCTCGCGAGTGCGCGCGCTGGCATGCCGGTCGTGTCGCCCTTCTTTGCGTTTGCTCAGGGCTTGCCAACCGTCCCGCCGATCGTTCCGCGCGACGCGACCTTGCGCCTGACCTTTGATCGGCCGCTCGGTCTCGGTCAGGACTACTTCGATGCCACGCCTGGCCTCGTCCAAGTCTTGCAGTTGTCGGCCAACCCGGACGTCGTCGACACGAGCGTCGCCTACACGCCAATCGCCTCGCGCGTGATCTCGAAGGAGAACGGCAAGCAGCTGCTCGTCGACCTCGAGGTCAGCGGAAAAGAAGCCGTCGGACGAGTTGCCAACCCGAACGGCCTCCCGGCCGCCCTCGAACGCACGACGGCTAACATCCGCATTGCCCTGCCGGTGGCGGGGCCTGCAGCGCAGCGCTTCCGCGTCCGAACGGACACGATTCCGCAGTTCAACAGCAAGGGCGTCAGCGGCGTCGCTGCCGTCATCCGTGACTTCCGCTCAGGCAATGCCGACGACGCGAATCGCGGCGCCTTGCCTGACAACGAAGCTCCGCGCCTCGTCGCTCGCAAGGCGATGGGGATTCGCTCGGTCGACGTCGCGAGCCGCACGATCACGGTGCACAAGCGTTTTGCGGATGTCGTCCTGCGCCCGCGTGTGCCCTTCGTCGACGGTCCCTACTCCGTCATCGACGGTCGCCCACTCGGGCCGAATCGCATTCCGCAGACCCGCGCCTTGCTGTCCGGTGACGTGATTTGGCAGACGGTCCTTTCGCCTGAGACGGGTGAGCGCGTCGTCATCGCGTCGCAGATCATCGAGAACCTCGATATCCCGAACAAGGAGACGGACTCGGGCCTCGGCATCGGCAAGGCGACGACGATCGCACGCCTCGTCGTCGATACCGTGCATGGCTACGACAGCGCGGGCAACCGCGTCACGCTCGAAGCGTCTTCGGACGAGCTCGGCAGCGAGTGCACGGCAGTCATCGCCTACCACCATTCGATTCCGATCGGCGCTGCCGCGGTCGAGGTCGGGGATGCCTTGCGCATCGCTGAGTTCTTGACCTTCGTGCCGGCTCCGCCGCGCTTCGATTCGAACAACAACCCGCTGCCGCCGAACGAGAACATTGATCCGGCGGCGACCGTTGCGCTCAACTTCAGTAAGCCGATGTCGATCGACACGGTGCGACCCGAGAACAACTTCGTCATCGCCAACCGGCTCGGTGCACAGCCCGAGTTCATTGCCCACGTCAAGGTGGGCGGGCTCGCGGTCGTCCCGACCGAGGCCACCGACCTCTTCAGCGATGGCACCTCGATTCGCCTGAATACTCCGCTCGGGCTCTTCCACGACAATGGCCAGGAGGAGACGTACTACGTCCACCTGCTCGACGGCATCGCAGGTCCGACCGATCGCTCGGGCGAGCCGATCGACATTTGGGAGCCGCAGGCCGGCGTCAGCGGCATCACGACCAACTTCAAGTTGGCTCGAGATGCGGCGTCCAACTATGTCGGCAGCTTCCTCGCGCGCATGGACGCGACCGACGAGAACGGCACGAGCGAGGCCTCGTCGAGCCCCGACATGTTCGGTCAGTTCCAGCAGCGCAACGGGCGCCTCTATGGACTCGTCGGTCAGCGTTTCGGCCGCGTCGTGGACCAGGTCACGATGCCGAACGTGCGCAACGACCAGTCTCGTCGCTGCCACGCTCCGTCGGCAGGTCCGAACGATCCGCCGGACGGCCCTTGCCCTGGGGCTTCGCAGTTTTTCTATCAGACGCCGCTGATGATCTTCAACGGGCTTGGCGGTATCGCGGAGCCCTTCATCTCGCAGGGTTCGCGTATGCAGCAGACCTACCGCGAGGTCGACTTCGCGCTCGACTACTCGGAGCCAGCCGAGCTCGAGCTCGACATCGAGCAACTCAGCTGGGCTCCCTTCGTCGCGCGCTCCCCTTCGAAGCTGACCTATGACCTCTTCGATAACGTGCGCATCGCGCTGAGCCACTCGGAGAAGCGGCCGGACCTGCGCATGGTCTGGACCGAGGGCATGCCGCCGTGCTGCGGCTTTGATTCGGCGACCTTCTTGAGCGGCCTCTTCACGACCTTCGAGAACAACTACCTCGACAACGCGCCTCGCGTCACGGTCGTCGACGACGTCCCCTATGCGATCAATCCCAACGACGCCTTCGCGGCGGTCACCGGGACGACGATGATCTCCTACCCACGCTTCACGAAGACCTTTACGTGGCGCGATCGACGCATCATGGGCATCGACGGCAGTGGCAACATCCTCGGCCTCGGTGGCGCACAGGCTCCGAATGACCCGCAGCGCCCGGACGTCACGCGTGACGTTTCGAGCCCGCACATTCCCGAGCGGACGCCGGACGTCGATGGTGCGGACGCACGTCAGGACGACGACTATGAGGGCGACCGGATCCAGGATCTCGGGCCCTATGCCTTGCCGCTGCTCGTCGACCTCTTCGTCCACCCCGACAAGCCGTCGAACGGTCTCGCCAAGGCTGACAACCTCTTCCAGATCGGCTACATCGGTCCGCTCTATCCGGCGCCCGGTCACGGCTACTACAACGCTGGCTGGCCGAACACGCGTGTCCACAGCACGGGTGGCATCGACAGCCAGAACAACGAAAACTTCGTCGACCCGCCGAACGAGCTCGTCGCGCGTGGTGGTTGGGTCAACAACGCGATCTTGGGCCGCTTCCAAGCGCCTCCGGGAGACGACCACGTCTACTGGGGCCAGGCCGACTTCGTGCGCAAGGTCTCGGTCGCGACGTCTGGTTACTTCGACACCTTGATTCCAGGCAAGAACGCCGTCCAAGGCCCGACCGGTTGGGCGGCCGATGCGAACGGCTTCCCGAACCTCTCGACGCTCGGCACGAACTGGCGGCCGTCCGAGTTCGCGGTCATCCTCAATCCAGCGCCCGAGAGCCTGCCGAAGGGTACCCAGGTCATCGTCGAGTACCGCTCGGCTGAGACCTTCAGCAAGTCGGATGCGGTCTATGCGTTCTCGGCGACCGAGACGGCCGCTAGCCGCAACAACCTGCTCAACCCGCACTTTGCCTGCGAGCAGTATCGCTACATGGCGTCGAGCCGCGTGCAGTCGACCGACGTGACGAACTACGTCCAGGACATCGACACGCTGATCGATCCGCAGACGGGGGTCGCCCGGCGCTTCATGAACTACCGCCTGACCTTCGTCAACAACCCGAACGTCGAGCCAGCGCGCGTCCCCTTCGTCGACTACTTCGCCATCGTCTGGCGCGTGAAGGAACCTCGCTGAGCGAAATTGGCAACGAGTTGCAGGCGGGCCCGGGGCGACGCAGGTCGCTCACGGGCCCGCTTTGTTTGCTGCTTGCGCTCGTCGTCGCCGGCTGCATGGACGCGCCGGACGAGGAGCTGCGGCTCGAGACTGTCTTGCCGCCGCCCGACAGTACGCTGCTCCTGAATCAGAGCATCGTGCTGCGCTTCGACCGTGCGTTGGATCCGCTGTCCGTGACGCGCGATAGCATCCGCCTCGTCGATGAGCGTGCGCGCACGATCCCGCTCGAACGGGTGCGTGTGCGCGAGGCTTCGATCGAGTTGCTGCCGCGCGCGCCGATCCACGCGAACCTCGACGATGGCTCGTATCGACCGGGCAGCACGCTGCGCCTCGACATCGCTGCCTATCCCCGCCCCGATTGTCTGCGGTCGGAACGCGGTGAACTCTTGAGTCAGGTGCCACAGCTGCGCTACCGGGTCGTCGACGGGTTGCAGAATGCAGCGGAGGGCCGCCTGTCCTTCTTGCCGAGTTCGGGAGATGGACCCTTCCGCCTCATCGAGGCGCCGCGGGTCGATGCGGATGGACGGCGCATCGAGTTGCG
>CALLZN010000368.1 GCA_937858895.1 uncultured bacterium
CGGGGACGCACGATGAAGCGCACGGGAGTCGTCCTGGCGCTGCTCGCCCTGGCGACCCTCGCGGCCAAGAAGCGCGCGCGCGTTCATGTGGGCTTCGCGCTGCAAGTCTTGCGAGATGATGAGGACCTGAAGGCGGCGACCGCGGTGGCCCGCAGCAAGCTGCAGCGCAAGGGCCTCGACGCCATCGTCCTCAACGGTGCCTCGGCGATGGAGGCGACGGGCTCACGTGCGTTCTGGGTCAGCGCCGACGCGCCAGATACTGAAGAAGCCGAAGAAGTCGGATGCGGCGACAAGGCCGAAGTCGCCGCCGCCATCGTCGCGCGGATCGAGAACTTGCTAGCACGGCGCCCGTGAGTCCGCCCGGTCCAGGGACCTCGAGACGCGCCTACCCCTTTCGCCCAGGCTTTGTCGCGCTATAAACGGGGGGCGCAGCGTTTGCAGGGGGCCGTCCACCGCGGTCCCACCACCAGCAATCGTCGTAGCAAGCGAAGTCGCCGCGGGAGGGAGCGTTCGATCGGACGCGCCGCAGCGAAAGAGAGAATGGGAGGTCAAGGGCATGGCGAAGGGCAGTCGCAGGGCGAACAGCCCCGCGCAGCCGGACGCGGCGCGGCTCGGACGCGAGATCCTCGCGTTGTTGCTCGTCACGTTGGGCTTGTTTCTGACGATCTCGGCGCTGAGCTATCGGCTCAGTGACCCGATGCAACCCCTGCACGACGGTTCACGCGTCAACTGGGGTGGATCGATCGGCTACTCGCTCGGGGGCTTCTTCGTCAAGTCCTTCGGGCTGGCGGCTTACCCGCTCTTCGGCTTCGTCGTCTTTTGGGGCCTCCTGCTCTTCTTCGACCGCCCGATGCCGCGCCCGCTCGCGCGGGTCTTCGGCGCGGTTGCGCTGGTCCTGAGCTTCTCGGTCTTCCTCGCCGGGCCGACCCTCTCGGACACCTCGGTCCGCACGCCCTTCGGCTTCGGTGGTGGCCTTGGCCACTACCTCGCACCGGGTCTCTATCACAGCTTCGGTAGCTTCGGCGTCTTGCTCCTCCTCGCGGTCAGCGCTTCGGTGGCCTTCCTGATCGCGACGGATTGGCCGCTGCGTGCCGTCTTCGAGGACTTGCGTGAGTTCACGCGCCACGAGCCTGCCGCGCGGTCCAAGACCAAGGCCAAGGGCAAGGCCAGTCGTCCAGGGCCAGCGGTGCTGAGCCGTGGCTTGAGCTTCGCCTTCCAGAAGACGCGCTCGCTCGTTGCCGACCTCTTCGGCCCCGTCGACGAGGCCGAAGAAGCCACGGGCGGGACTCGCAGTCGGTCGACGCGGCGCAGCTTTGCCGAGACTGCCCGGCCGGCATCGGCGCGCGGGGCCTTGTTCAAGAAGGCCAAGGCCGCTGCGGTCGTCGACGACGCCGATCTGGACGGCATGGACCTGGAGGACGTGACGGCCTCGGACGGCAGCGACGATGAACTCGCGCTCGACGCCCTCGACACCCTCGACACCCTCGACGCCCTCGACAATGGCGCTGATGGCGCAGATGGGGCGGTCGCCGACGTCGATCTCGATGATGACGACTCGGCGGACGCTGACCTGGCAGACCTGACAGACGAAGATGCCAGCGACGGCGATGACGAAGACGACACACCGCGTCGCCCCGCGAGCCCCGCGGCCCAGGCCGCTGCCGCCCGCGTCGCGGCCGAGAAGCGCGCCGCGAGCCTCAGTGCCCAGCAGGTCCTGCCGATCAACATCGTCGGCATCCCGAGCAAGGCCGCGCGCGCGCGCCGTGAGTCGATCGGCGACTACAAGTTCCCGCCGCTCGAGCTGCTCGGTGAGACCGTCGAGGACCAGGTTGCCGACAAGGACTTGCTCCGTCGGCACGCCGAGGCCATCGAGCGGCGGCTCGGCAGCCACAACGTCGAGTGCAAGGTCGTGCGCGTTTCGGCGGGCCCAGCCGTCACCGTCTACGAGCTCGAGCTCGCCGAAGGCACGCGCGTCACCTCGATTCCCAAGTTCGCGCCCGATTTGGCGGCGGCGCTCAAGGCCTTCTCGGTTCGTGTCGTCGCGCCGATTCCGGGCAAGCACACGGTCGGCATCGAAGTGCCGAACGAACGCCGCAGCCTCGTGCGCATGCGCGAACTCTGCGCGCTGCGCGAGCCCGGCAAGACGCCCGAAACGGTCCCGCTCTTCCTCGGCCGCGATGTCGCGGGGCAGGCCATCATCGCCGACCTCGCGCGCATGCCGCACTTGCTCATCGCCGGCGCAACGGGTTCGGGCAAGTCGGTCTGCATCAATTCGATCATGCTGTCGATCTTGCTGACCAAGTCGCCCGACGACATCCGCGTGATCTTGATCGACCCGAAGATGGTCGAGCTGCAGAACTACGCAAGCATTCCGCACCTGCTCTGCCCCGTCGTCACGTCGATGAAGCGCGTGCCGAGCGTTCTCGATTGGTCGGTCGAGACCATGGAGCAGCGCTATGCCCTCCTCTCGAAGGCCGGGGTCCGCAACCTCAAGGACTACAACGCGCTCGGCGAAGACAAGCTACGCCAGCGCTTGGGCAAGGCCTTCGATCCCGAGCACACGCCGGTTCGCATGCCGACCATCGTGATGGTCATCGACGAGTTCGCGGATCTGATGGCTGTGGCCGCGAACGAGGTCGAAGTCTCGATTCAGCGCCTCGCCCAGAAGTCGCGCGCGGTCGGCATCCACGTCATCCTCGCGACCCAGCGCCCGAGCCGCGACGTCATCACCGGCCTCATCAAGGCCAACCTGCCGACACGCATCGCCTTCCAAGTCAGCAGTCGCATCGATTCGCGCGTCGTGCTCGATGCCAATGGCGCCGAGCAGCTGCTCGGTCACGGTGACATGCTCTACATCCCGCCGGGCACGAACCGTCTCATTCGCGCGCAAGGCACCTACATCTCGGATGAAGAGATCCACGACGTCACCCAGTTCCTCGAAGACTCGGGCAGCAGCCAGATGTTCGAGACCTCGCTCACGCAGGTTCCGACCGGGAGCGGACGCGGGCCGAAGGAGCGCGACGACCTCTACGAGGAGGCGGTCCGCGCCGTCCTCGAAGAGCAGCGTGGGTCCGCGACCTTGATCCAGCGCAAGCTTTCGGTCGGCTACACGCGCGCCAGTCGCTTGATCGAGCTGATGGCCGAGGACGGCATCGTCGGCGAGTTCGTCGGCAGCAAGTCTCGCGAGGTCCTGATGAGTCTCGAAGAGTGGGAGGCGATCCAGGAATCGACCGCGTCCGTGCTCGACGAGGACGGAGCGCAAGAGGAAGGCGCGCTGGACGCAGCGGCTGTCGATGTCGGCGAGGACGATGTTGCTTCGCCGCTCGAGCTCGCAGGTAACGATAGCGACGAAGTTGAGAGCGAGGACGCTGGACAACTCGGCGGAGACGACGACGACGGCGACGAGGAAGAAGAAGAGGAAGAAGAAGAGGAAGAAGACGAGGAAGAGGAAGACGCAGACGACGCAGACGACGCAGACGACGCAGACGAGGAAGACGAGGAAGACGAGGAAGACGAGGAAGGGGAGGAAGACGAGGAAGGGGACGAGGAAGACGACGACGAAGACGGAGACGCCGACGACTTCGACGACGACATCGAGTACGACGAAGTCGAGGACGACGACGTCGAAGACGACGAGGAGCGTGATCAGCCTTGATTCACGACAGTTCTTCTCCCGAGCGCAAGAAGGGGCCATCCATGAACCGGAGTCTCGACATCCCGCGGTCAGCGATGCCAACCGCATTCGTAGGCAAGTCGGCCGCGCAGCGCTCCGACTTGCCAGAACCCGAAGCACCTTCGACCCGCGAAGCGCCGTGGCGACTGGCTGGAGGGCTCATCCTCATCGCCGTCGGCGTGATCTTTGGCGGCGCGCTCGCCCGTCTCCACTGGGGCTACGCCGGCAGGGTCGACGCCCAGGGCGCAGGCCAGAACTTGGTCGTGAAGCTCTACGAAGTCGTTGGCTTCGCGCCGGCGCTCTACTTCTTCGTCCTCGTGACGGTCTGGGGCCTGCTGTCGTTCTTCGGCGCTTCGGTGCGGACTGCGCTCAAGCGCCTCTCGATCGCCGTCCTCTTTGCGCTCGGCTTCGCGGCGCTGTCGAGCACACTCGGCGGCAACGGTGGTGACTTCGGTGCTTGGATCGCTCGGCGCCTCGGCTCGGCGATCGGCACGGTGCCGTCCTTCCTGTTGCTCGGTGCCCTGAGCGTGATGTCCTTGCTCCTCGCGACCGACTGGTTCTTCTTGACTCAGTTCCGGAGTGGGCAGCTCGAGGTCTGGCGCCCGCGTCGCGCACCGGCGACCGCGAAGCCGAAGGTCGCGAAGGGATCCAAGGCATCCAAGGGCCACGTCGACGCGGCACCAGAGTGGTCGAGCAAGCCCTTCGAGCCGTCGGAGGCACACGGCAGCACGCTGCGACCGATCCCTGTGTCGAAACCTGCCCGCGGCTTCGAGGACGAGCGACGCCGTGAGCAAGAAGCCAATCGCGAGGAGCAGGCGGTCCTCGATCGCCTCCTCGCCGAGGCGCGCCTCGGGTTGTCCGCCTCGCAAGTCGCCAGCGTCTCGAGCGGCCGCCTTGCCCAGCGGATGGCCCGCCTCGCCCATGGCCGCCGCGCAACCCACGGCCCCGCCCAACGGCAAGACGGCGGGGACGCGCGCGTAGCCCGCCGCGAGGCCTTGCGCGCCGACGAAGAGGCGACCCCCGAAGCGTCCATCGAGGCGGAGGACTTCTCTGGCCGCGACAGCGAAACCTCGGTGTCCGATGACCGCGACGAGGCGCCGCCGGACGAAACGAAGAAGCCCTACCACTTCGAGGGCCTCCATCCGGACGAAGAGCTCGGGCTCGCAGGCCTCCTCGACGGCGGTCCGAGCTCGGAACTCGATGACGACTTGCTCGCGAAGGCGGGTGAGGCCCTCGAGAAGCAGTGGCAGGGTGGCGGTGTCGGCTTCGCGAGAGGCAAGCCCTCGGAAGCTGCGCCGGGTGGCGACGACGTGCGGCCGACCGCGACGCCTTGGCACGCCGCCGGCGGGCGCGACGGGCGTCTGCCCGTCGATCCGTCGGGCGCAGCGCCGGATCCCACTCCATCCCCGCCCCCGGCC
>CALLZN010000369.1 GCA_937858895.1 uncultured bacterium
ATCCCTTCGGCGCCGGTGATGATCTGCGCGATGCCGAGCACGGCGACGGCGCTGCCGCAAAGGCTGAGGACCAACAAGAAGCGCTTCGAGCGACGTCGCTCACCGAAGACAGCGAGTCCCGCAAGGAAGGCCATGCACAGAACCAACAAGACACGCAGGTCGAGGAGCGTCGCGTGCGGCACGAGGCTGAGGCGCAAGGATTCGATCTGGCCGCCGGCGTCGCCGATGAGCGCGGCGCTGCGCGCTGCGTGCTGCGGCGCCAAGAGGGAGGCGAGCCCCAGCGGCAAAGGGGCCCACTGCAAGACCGCGAGGCCGACGAAGAGCAGCATCGGCAGCGCGATGGCGGTGCCGGACCCCGCAACCCCGTTGGCGCGCGCAAAAAAGTTACGCGCCAACAGCAGCACCCCAAGGACCAGGGCGGTGAGGACGAGCACCAGGCTGCTCTGCGCCAACACGCCACCGAAGGCGAAGGGCAGGTAGAGCACAAGGCCCGCTAGTAAGGCCTCGATCGACGCGTCGATCCTCGGCGTGGGGGGGGCGGCTGCAGGCATCGACTGTGGCATGGGGGCGCCGAGAATAGCTAGGCGAGTGAAGAGCGTACGAAGGAAAGCCAGCGGCCTGGCGCGTCCGGGAAAATCGCAATGCGACGCCCCCTTGGCAGGAGCCGAGGCCGATAGCTATAGTGACGGCACTGCCAACAGGTACCTAGAGTCACCCCCCTCACCCTCAGAGGTTTAAAAGATGCGCCCCAACCCCCCCCCCCGCCCGCCCCCCGCCCGACCCGCTGCCCTCGGCCCCGCGCTCCCCGCGACTGCCTTTCTCGGTGCGTCGTGGACGGCAACGTCGGCCGCGCCAGCCGCATCGCCCGCCATGCCCCAGTTCGTCGTCGACGTCGAAGCCCCGGTGATGGTCATCGACCGCGTCGGCGGCATCGTCATCCGCATCGATCCGCCCGAGCTGTCAGCGGTCTTCCCGGTCCTCCCCTGAGGATTCGCTAGGAGCCTTCGCGGCGTCGACTGATCGAACGACCAGCTATCGATCGCATCGCACGCAACACGAGCCGTCCCTTCGAGCGAAGGGACGGCTCGTTGCGTTTCACGGCAGCACCAGCGTCGGCGTGCGCAGTGCGCGAGCAGCTCAGAACGAAAACGAGCCGCCCTCTCGAACGAGAAGGCGGCTCGTCGCGCATCACCGCGCGAAGGCGGCGACGCCACGCATCAGCACGGGATCAGGGGAAGATCGTGCGGATCGCGTTCGACAGCTCGAAGTTGTTGAGCTGGTTGAGGTTCGTGTCGATCGCGACGAAGAAACCCTGCCAGGCCAGCTTGATGTTGCCGAGGTTCGGCGGAATCGTCACGGTCAGCGTGCGGCCGAGGCCTTCGCTGTTGAGCATCATGTAGGCGAGGAAGGTCGTCGTGTTCTCGTCGATGAGCAGCGTGCCGAACGGATTGAGGACGAGCGGCGTGCCACGGTAGTCGGCGCTGAAGAAGATCGCTGCGACGCCGAGCTGGTCACCGAGCGTGCGGTAGCGGTTGCCACCTTCGCCGCGCAGGCCAAACTTGTCAGCACGAGCGCCGCCGCTTTCGAAGGCGACCGACTCCGGGCCGGTCAGGTCTTCGAGCGTCGAGCCATAAGCGTTCGAGCCGTTGAAGCCCTGGAGCACCGGCACGCGGTAGAGGCCACCGAAGCGGAAGCTCGAGCCTTCACGCCACTCGGGGACGACGAAGGTCGAGTCGAGCTTGTAGGTCCACTGCTGGCGCTTGGGCTCCGACACCTGCGTGCGGTCGCCGCGCTGGAAGTGAATCGTCATCGCGTCGGTCGGCCACGAGGTCGGCGCCGGCATCAGGAGGCCGAGGGCCGCGAACTCGGGCGTCACGACGCCGGTCGCGAGCGTGAAGGTGTAGATGAAAGACTTCGCGCCACCGCCACCACTGCCGAAGGCCGTGAAGGTCGCATCGACGACCTTGGTCTGGTTCGGCACGATGCTTTGGAAGTCGAGGTTGTGGTAGCTGAGGTTGATCACTTCAGCCGTGCTCTGCTCCTGGTCTTGCAGGACGAGGCGCCAGCCGATCGAGCGGCCGGTGTTGCGACGGAAGTCGACCGGTTGCGTGAAGTAGATCTGATCGACCGAGGTCGTCGTTGCACGCGTCGCCGTCGTCTCAGCGAAGCGACTCGCGTTATAGAAGGTGTGTTCGTTGACCTGTTGGGCAACAGCAAGCGAGGCAAGGCTGCTGAGCGCGAGCAGGCTCGTCACGACTTTCGACATGGGAGCTCCAAGTATCTAGGCAGGGTCGTAGCGGCGTCCCGGCCAAGCGACCGGGCGAAGGAAGACGCGGCATCGTAGCTGCCAAGCGGCTGCGCAGCTAGCTGCGACGCCCGTGGAATCTTGCCCCGGTCGGCGCGGGTCGCGCCTTTGCTGCTATTCCGCGCTGTCAAGGCGGCTTCGCCGCATGAATCCTCTGCAAAGCCCCCTGGTCGCGCCGAGAAACTGCGTGTCAAGCGCCGACGATGGCCTCGAGCGCGGCCCGACTCGAAGGCTCCATCGCACAGAGCGGCAGCCGAAACTCCTCGCGCATGCGCCCCTTGATCGCGAGTGCTGTCTTGATGGGGATCGGATTCGTCGCGAGCGACATGAGCGCCTGCATGATCGGGAAGAGCTCGTCGTGCACGCGCAGGGCCGTCGCGAACTCACCTTCGTTGGCAGCACTCACGAGGCGCGTCATGCGATCGGGAAGCAGGTTCGAGATCACCGACACGACGCCGCTCGCGCCGAGCGCGATCGACGCCAAGGTCAGCGGGTCATCCCCGCTCAAGATGGCGAGGTCGGTCTTCGCGCGCAGCTCGCTCACGTTGGTGACCTTGCCAGTCGCTTCTTTGACAGCGACGATGCGCGGGTGCTCGGCGATGCGCTGCATCGTTTCGGTGCTGATCTCGACGCCGCAGCGGCCCGGGATGTTGTAGACGATGAGCGGTAGACCGCTCGCCTCGGCGACCGCGCGGTAGTGCCGGAAGAGCCCTTCTTGGGGCGGCTTGTTGTAGTAAGGCGCGACGACGAGGGCTGCGTTGGCGCCGGAGGCCTCGGCGTGGCGCGTCAGCTTGATGCACTCGTCGGTCGAGTTCGACCCAGTGCCCGCGATGACCGGCACACGCCCTTCGGCCATGCGCACGACCTCGACGATGACCCGGTCATGCTCGTCGTGGCTCAGCGTCGGCGACTCGCCCGTCGTCCCGCAAGGGACGAGGCCGGCGACACCGCCTTGGATCTGATCCTCGACAAGGGTGGCGAGGGCATCGAAGTCGACGTTGCCGTTCTTGAACGGCGTGACGAGGGCGACGTAGTTTCCGCGCAGTTCCATCGCGTGCTGATCCTACGCCGCGCGGTGCGGAGAACCTCACTCTTGCATGAGATCTTGCCCAAGATGCCCGCACTTGCGTCGCCGCAGTAGGTGTTCATGAATCATCCGAGCTAGCTTCGCCGTCGATGGCTTCGCGGACCTCCTGGCGCGGGAGCAGCTCGCGCATCGACTCGGCCATGCGCAGGCCGACATAGGTCTCCTCATCGTGGACGATGTTCGTTCCTGACGCCTCGATGGCCGGCAGGAAGCGATTGTAGCGGGCGCGAGCGACGACGAAGGCGTCGGGCGCCACGATCCTCAAGAGGCGAATGATTTGGACCGCGACTTCGGGTGCGGGGACCGTTACGGCAGCGATCGTCGCGCTCGGCGCGTGCACGTGCTGCAAGACTTCGTCGTGCTGTGCATCGCCGAGGAATGCGTCGAAGCCGAGTTGACGCGCCCGCGCGACCAGGTGCGGATTGAGATCGAGGACTGTCACGGCGGCGCCGGCGCTGCGCATCTGCTCGGCGATGCCGCGCCCCGCCGGGCCGAAGCCGACGACGAGGACGCCGGGCTGAGCTCCGGCGGTCTCAGCTTCGGTGCTCTTCGCTGCGAGTCCCCGTCGCGCGACCATGCGCCCGGCCAAGCTCGGCGCCGAGGTGACGAGGTGGGGCGTGAGAATCAAGGTCACGACGCTGGCCGATACCAGCAACTGGAACACATCGTTCGAGAGCAGCGTGCCGCGCGCGACCTCGCAGAGCACGAACGAGAACTCACCGATCTGTCCGAGGCAGATCGCAGCGGCGAGAGCGCCTACAGCAGGGGCTCCGGCAGCATGGAGAGCAGCCCAGGTGAGGATGCTCTTGCCTACGACGATCGCGAAGACGGTGCCGAGCAGGAGCTGCCAGTTGCCGACCATCCAGGCGGGGTCGCCGAGCATGCCGATCGAGCTGAAGAAGATCGTGACGAAGAGCGTGCGGAGCGACGAGGTGTCGGCGCGGACTTGCACCGCGAACGGCGATTCGCCGAGGAGCAAGCCGGCCACGAAGGCTCCGAGGGCAGGCGAGATGCCGACTTCGTGGGCCACGAGGGTGGACCCCAAGCCCGAGACGATGGCCAGCAGGACCGACAAGTCGCGATTCCCGCGCATCGGGCCGCTGCGCAGGAGCCAGGGCGCGACTCGGTTGAAGATGACGTAGAGCCCGACCACGACGGCGCCGCCGAGCGCCACGGTCTTGCCGAGCTGCTGGGCGATGGTCCAGGCCGACGCGCCCTCGGAGTGGGCCCCTTGCGAGAGGACACTCACGAGCAAGACCAGCGGGACGACGGCCAGGTCCTGCACGAGGAGGATGGCGAGGGCGTGATTACCGTGGATGCTCTCCAGCTCGGCCCGCGCACGCAGCACGTGCAAGACGCTCGCGGTGCTGCTCAAAGCAAGGATCGCCCCGATGGCGAGGGCAACCGCCCAGGTCTGCCCCAAGGCGGCTGTCACGAGCGCGGCGACGATGGTCGTGGCGACCACCTGGACGACGCCGGCGATCAAGCTCGGAGCGCCGAGGCCGCGCAGGCGCTTCCACGAAAACTCGAGGCCGATCGCGAAGAGCAGGAGGGCGACGCCGAGCTCGGCGATCAGGGCGACCTCGGCGTCGCTTCGCACCAAGCCGAGGACGTTTGGTCCGAGGATCATGCCCGCAAGCAAGAAGCCCACGATCGCGCTCTGACGGAGCCGCTCTGCGACCGCGCCAAAGACGAGCGAGGCCAAGAGGAGCAGGACGAGGTCGTGAAGGACGGCCCAATTACCCATGCTGGTCAGACGTATCGTTGTGCATGACGCCGCCGAACATAGCCGCGCGTCGTTGAACTCGATGCACAATCCGTTGCGCCGGCACGCTAGGCGCGCGACGCCAGCCATGGCATCCTTCGCGCACCGCGCGGCGCCGCCGCGCTCGCACACGAGCAGAGCAGAAGCGTGATCTTGAGCGCAGGCACGATGGTCGTCTTCAAAGAGCCGAGCGACGGCGCAGAGCAGGTCTATCCTGCGGGCACGGTCGCCATGATCGTGGAGTCGCCGGTCGATGCGAGCCACGCGTATCGAGTGCGCTTTTGTGACGGCAGCGAGTTGATGGCGAAGCGCGGTGATTTTGTCCAGCTCGCGACGGTCCAGCTCGCGACGGCGCACGGCAGCGGCCTCGAAGCGAAGCGCCTCGCGCTCGAAGACAACGGGCTGTCGCAGTCGGTCATCTTGCGCTGCATCGTCGGTTCTCGGGCCTATGGCCTCGCGACGGATGCGTCGGACTTGGATACCCGCGGCGTCTACCTCGCCCCCGCCGACCGCCATTGGTCGCTCTACGGCGTGCCCGAGCAGCTGGAGAACCGCGTCACCGACGAGGTCTACTGGGAGCTGCAGAAGTTCTTGACGCTCGCCCTCAAGGCCAACCCCAACATCCTCGAAGTCCTCTTCTCGCCGCTCGTGCAGCACGCGACCGACTTGGCGCAAGAGCTGGTCTCGATGCGAGCCAGCTTCTTGTCCAAGCTCGTCCACCAGACCTACGCGGGCTACGCGACGGCGCAGTTCCGGCGCTTCGAAGCGCGGCGCGCGCGTGGCCAAGAACCGAAGTGGAAGCACGCCATGCACCTGATCCGCTTGCTGCTCGCTGGCATCCACGTCCTCGAGACAGGTCAGCTGCGCGTCACCGTCGACGAAGCGCAGCGCGACCGCCTCATGGAGCTGCGCGCGGGCGCCATGTCCTTCGACCAAGTCGACGCGTGGCGCCTCGAACTGCTCGAGCGCTTCGAAGCGGCCCACCGCCTCACGCGCCTCCCCGACCGGCCGGACTATGTTGCGGTCAATGCCTTCCTCATCCGCGCCCGTCGGGCAGCCGCGGAGGGCAAGGCATGAAGCTGCCGACGGAGCTCTCGGCGATCGTCGCTGCTTGCAGCGAGCGCTTGCTCTTCGCCACGGTCTCGGGTGCCCACCTCTACGGCTTCCCGTCACCGGACTCGGACTACGACCTGCGCGGCTGCCACGTGCTGCTGCCCGAGCGCTTGCTCGGTCTGGTCGAACCCACGGAGACCATGGAACGGCTCGGTGTCGAAGCGGGACTCTTCGCGGACCTGCATGACTTCGTGGTTCGCGTGCGGCTCGGTCGGCCGTCCTGACATCGTCCGTCAGCGTTTGCCCAGGATCTCCAGCTTGCGCACCTGCACGGGTTCACGTCCGCGGGAGTTGGTCGCTATGTAGAAGCCGACTTTGCCAGGCGGGACCACGCTCTCGGTGCGGAACGACATGGTCGGGATGGGGCCGAGGCGGAGCTCGATTTGCTCGCCTTGCGCGGCGAGCTCGAAGGAGATCCACTCGGGTCGTGCTTCTCCTGCGAAGGCGTTCGTCGTCATCGAGAAGGCGACTTCCCACTGCTTGCCGTTCCAGTGGGACGCCGAGGCCTTGGTCAGAGTGGGATCGAGGTGTTCGAAGTGCAGCGCCCAGAAGTCGTCCTTGCTGCGGAAGCCGAAGACGAAGGCAAGCGAGCCGACGAGCCCGAGCCGAAGCTCACCGCTGCAGCGCGACCATGCGAGGTCGAAGTTCGAGAGGAGGCTCGCGCTGCTGCCGCGCGCCAAGGCAGCCGGGCTGACCAAGCTGGCGTCGGATAGCGTCCAGGTCGATGCGCCCCATGGCTGGGCGGGCTCCTTCAGGAGCATCGCTGTGTCGACGATGACCGCTGCCTGCTGGGCTTCGATGTCGCCTTTGTTCTCGTTCTTGTTTGGCTCATCGGCGGCTCGGGAGGCGCTGCGCTTCTTCGTGATCGCTGTCTGCGCCTCGTGCACGCGCTGGGGTGCGTGCAGCGCTGCCCACGACAGGACTTCGAGCGCGACATCGACGTGGCCAGCCTGTTCGTAGCGCTTCGCGAACTGGAGCGTGGCCTGGGCGAAGGCCCGCGCTGCCTGGCGTCGACGAAGCTCGCACGGATCGTGCTTGACGAGCGCCTTGTCGACTTTGGACAGGAAGGCCTTTCGTGCCGGGCCTTCGACTTCGATGCCGCGAGCACGCAGCTTCCACAAGGCGTCGAGGTCGTCGTCGCCGGCCGTCGCCTTCAAGGTGGACGCGGTCAGCGCTTCGAGGGTCTCATCAGGGGAAGCGTCACCTTTCGGAGCGAGGCTGCTCGTGCGCTGGCTGCCCTCGAGCACTTCGAGGCCGCGCAGCTGGACGGCGTGCTTGGCGGTCGTTGCGCCCGAAATGAAGAAGCCGAAGCGCCCTGACAAGTCTTCGGTCGGCGCCTTCGCCACGACGTGGTGCGTGCCTTGGCGCGCGACGAGCCAAGGGCCTCGGGTGAGGACCTCGATGTTGGTCCACTCGGTATTGGATTGTTTGGCGACCGAGTGCATCTCGCGAATCAAGTACTCGACGCGACCTTCGACGATGCGGATGAAGTTGAGCGCCGTCGACTTCGGGAAGCGCTCGACCTCATAGAGGTAGTAGTTCTGGAGCGACTGTGCACCGAAGGCGAGCGCAACCTGGCCGACGCCGGACGGCGCGAGGACCTCGAAGCGAAAGCGCGTGCCAGCCGCCGCGGGCGAGCTCGAGAGCAGGAGCTGAGACCTGTTACTCGGCAGCGGGCTCTCGAGCATGTGGTCTTCGACGATCCAGGTGCCCGCGTCGTAGCAGTCCTTGCCGTCGCTGAAGTGCTTGCGAAAGGATGTCCCGGCTGCTGCGTTGTTGCCTTTCTTTGCACTGCCCTTTGCACTGCCAGGCTGCGTCGGAACGCCGATCGGATCGAGCTGGTCAGCCACCGCGGCCATGTCGGCGGCGAGGCGCGGCAGGCCTTTGGAGCGATAGAGGTCGGCGACTTTGCGGTAGGACACCGCCACAGGTCGCATGGCTTTGGCGAGGTCCCCTGCCAGGGAGTCGTACTCTCCGAGCCGGTCGTCGAGGACGACGAGGCTACTCGCGCGATACGCGGGATCAGGGTTGGTCGCGAGCTGCCGTCGCGCACGCAGCAAGGTCAAGATGGCTAGTTCTGGCTCCCCTGCGTCCTTGGCGTTCTTGGCGTCGGCGAGGGCTTTCTCGAACGGGAGACTCGCTTCTTGCGCGCCGAGGACCTGCGCCGATGCGCCCACCAGGAGCGTCATGAAGAGGACGACACGGTCTCGCGTTCGGTTACGCGTCGTGGGCGGCGATCCGAGGAGCGGGCGCCTCGAAGCGGTTGTGGATCGTGCTGGCATCGCGGGGCTTCGTTGGACCTTTGGCCCTGACGATAGCGTGGCGGCCGTGACAGAGGGCCATGCGTGAGCGCGACGCCCTGTCGCCACAGGCTCGCAAAGTCCGCGATCGCTTCGTAGCATTTGGCGCGGCGAAACTCGCCGGGGGAGGGTGAAGCGTGTCCCTACGCGTGATTGCAGGTCAGTTCGGTGGGCGCAAGCTCGAGTCGGTCCCGGGTTACGGGACCCGTCCCTTGCTGGGGCAGGTGCGGGAGGCTCTCTTCAACATCCTCGGCGAGGACGTCGAGGGTGCCCTCGTCTGGGATCTCTTCGCAGGCACGGGCGCGAGCGGCATCGAAGCGCTGTCGCGCGGGGCGCGGCGCGTCGTCTTCGTCGAGAAGGGCATCCGCGCGATCCGGGTGTTGCACACGAACTTGGGTCTCATCGATCCCGACCGCGAGCTCGACTACGAGGTCGTGCGGGCCAATGCCTGGGCGCCGCCGCGGCCGTGCGGGGGCATGGCGCCCGCGGGTAGCGGGATGGCGGATGCCGAGACCGAGGTCGACGAAGATCGAGAAGATGATAGAGAAGACGACGAGACGCTGGACGACGTTCGCGACGACGACGGCGACGGCGACGACGACGACGACGGCCATGAAGCCGCAACCAGTAGCCGCAGCGACGGCCTCCAACCCGAGGAAGAAGCGCCCCAGCTCATCTTCCTCGACCCGCCCTACCTCGACGTGCGCGAGGACCCGACGCTGGCGGTAGCGCGGGCGGCCGCGCTCTACGACCGGCTCGCGCCTGGCGGCAAGCTGCTCTTCCACTTCCCCGATGGCGTCCTCGACGAGGACGACTTCGAGCGCTTCGCCCACGTCGACCTGCGGGTCTGGGGCCAGGCGGCCGTCGCCATTCTGACGCGCTGAGCGACGCGACCGCGTCGCGCGTCAAGCCGCCCAATATCGCCACAAGTCACTGCACCACCTCGGTCGATGAGCCGGGCGAGGGGGAGATGCGGGGAATGGCTCGATCATCGGAAGATCAACGGCGGGAAGACCAGGTCGAAGAAGTCGTGGCGGCGCTGCTGCACGATCCGAACCTGCCCAAGAAGGAACGCATCCGCCTCATGAAGGAGCTCGTCAAGCGGGGTGACGACCTGCCTGACGAGGCCCTCGAGATGGCGCTCAAGCGGCTGCTCGAGCGCATTCTCTTTTGATGGGCTTTTGGGGGTCTTTTGATGGACCTCCGCTGATTTTGCTCGAGGACGTCAAGGGCGCCGCGCGTGCGCGCCGATAGCAAGACGGACACGCCGCCTTCGGGCGGGCAGAGGCAGCTGCAAATCTACAGGACACGAGATTCATGACTCAGTCGACGCGATACATCGCCCTCGCGCTCACCGCGGGCCTCTTCGCGAGCGCCGCGAGCGCCCAGCAAGAACTCGGTGGATTCGAGGCCGCCAAGGAAGTCGAGCTCGCCACGGTGCGCAAGAACCCGCAAGCCTTCAAGAACGTGTGGATCAAGTTCACGGGCACCTACATGGGGCTCGGCAACGTCCACAACCCGTTCTTCACGCGCTTCACGCGGGCCGAGTTCACCAACTTCGCGCTCTGGGACGACACGCAGCAGATCTGGAAGCAAAGCGAGTACGACCGGCCTTGCTCGACGGTCTTCGCCGAGAAGAAGAACGGCCCGGTGCTCGAGAAGCTCTACGGTCTTCAGCGCTACCAGCGCGTCACGCTGACGGGCGTCGTCCGCAACGAATGGCAAGGCGACCCGTGGATCGAGGTCTCGGTCATCGAGCCGATCGAAGAGCCGCGCATCACGAGCGCGAGCCTCACGCACATGCGCCGCGCGCACGGCTTCATCGAAGGCCGCAAGTGGGCGCAAGCCGCGATCGAGCTCAACCTCGCTTCGAGCCAGACGCTGACGACGCAAGCGCGCGGTTGGCTGCACGGCTATCTCGGGCTCTGCCAGATGCGACTCGGCCGTCCTGAGCTCGCGCTCCAGCAGCTCGACACGGCGAAGGGCTTGATCCCGGCCGACGAGGTCATCGATGAGTGGCTCACGCAAGCGCGCCAAGATCCGAGTTCGGCCATCGATACATCGACGCGGGTGACAACGATTCGCCGCGGCGACCGACCGATGTGGGAGGCCGTCGAAGAGACGAGCAAGCCGCGCGACGACACGAAGCGCGGTGGCCTGCGCAAGAACGCGACGCCGATCGGGGCGACGCCGGAGGGGGCGACGCAAGGTGCTGGGTCGACGCAAGACACGCCGAACGACACGACGCCGACGCAGCAGCCCAACAACACGGAGTCGCCGAGCGGCACGCAGGGCACGAGTCCGAACGCTTCGCAGCAAGCGCCGAAGCAAGGCGACAGTGCCGAGAAGAACGCAGCTTCGAAGGAAGGCAACTCTTCGTCGAAGTGAGGAAACGTCTGCCGGCCACGGCAGACGGAGGTGAGGAAACCCAGCCAAAGGGCCCACGACCACAGTGGGTCGCAGTGAAGAAGGGCGGCTGCCTGTGCCGCCCTTCTTCGTTTTCAGCGCGAGCTTTTCGCGAAGCTTTTCGACACCTCTTCTCTCGTCGCGCTTCTTAGATTACGCGCAAAGCGGGCGCACGCCCGCGGGACGGGGGAATGCTCGAACAACTCACGATTCGTGGGCTCGCGTTGCTCGATGTCGTCACGCTGAGCCCGTCGCGACACTTGACCGTGATCTCTGGCGAAACGGGCGGCGGCAAGTCGCTCGTGATCGCGGCGCTGCGGCTCTTGCGCGGCGAGAAGGCCAAAGCCGGCATCGTCCGCAGCGGGGCTGCTGCGGCGTCGGTCGACGGCGTCTTCGCGCTCGTCGACGGCGAGCGCTCGACCCTCGTGCGCGAACTCTACGAAGAGGTTCTCGGCACCGAGCTCGACGAGGACCGCCTCGTCGTCTCGCGCATCGTCGACGCCAAGGGAAGAGCCGGGCGCGCATCGATGGTCGGCCGGTGCCCCTGCGCGAGCTGCAGCGCTTCGGCGCCTTGCTGATCGAGATCCACGGCCAGGGCGAGAACCGTTCGTTGATGCGGCCCGAGATCCAGACCGAGCTCGTCGATGCCTTCGCGGGGACGACGGAGCTGCGGCGGCGCTTCGCGCGCGAACTCGTGACTCTGCGTGAGGTCGCGGCCGAGCTCGCGCGGGCGCGCGCGCAGCAGCGCGAGCGCCGCGAACGCGTGGAGTGGTTGCGGCACTGCCTCGGCGACTTCGAGCGCCTCGATCCGCGCCCCGGCGAGCGCGCCGAGCTCGAGCGTCAGGTCAAGATCTTCGGTTCGTTGTCGCGGCTGCGCGACAGTCTCGGCCGCGGGCTCGACCAGTTGCGCGAGAGTGAAGAGGGGGCGGTGCTCGATGCGCTTCGTCGCGTCGGTCGCGAGACGGCTTCGCTCGTCGACCTCGACGACCGCCTCGCGGACGCGGTGCGCATGCTCGACGAAGCGACGATCCTCGTCGACGAGGCCGCCCACGAGCTCGCTGCTGGCCTCGACCGCCTCGACCTCGACCCGCGCGAAGAGGCTGCGACGCGCGAGCGGCTCGCGGCGCTCGACCGGCTCTACCAGCGCTTCGGCCCGGGCGAAGACGAGGTCTTCGAGGCCCAGGCCGCGATGACGGCCGAGCTCGAACGCTTGCTCGACGAATCGCGCAGCCCCGAGGCCCTCGCCGACCGGCTCGCCGAGCTCGAGGTGCAAGCTAGCGAGGTCGGGGCCGAGCTGACCAAGGCCCGCCGCGTCGCCGCGAAGAAGCTCTCCACGCTCATGGTCCGCGAACTCGCCGACCTGTCGATGAGCCGCGTGCGCGTCGACGTGCGCGTCACCGAGCACGAGGCCCCGACCTTCCTCGAACGGGCGTCGAACCTCGGGACGAGCGAGGTCGCGGTCTTCATGGCGCCGAACCCGGGCGAGCCGATGACCGCCTTGCACGAGACCGCTTCGGGTGGCGAGGTCGCCCGCGTCATGCTCGTGCTCAAGAAAATCCTCGCCGACGCCGACTGCGTGCCCATCCTCGTCTTCGACGAGGCCGACGCCGAGATCGGCGGCCGCCTCGGCCTCCAAGTCGGACGCAAGCTCCGCGCCGTCGCCCAGTCGCATCAAGTGCTCTGCGTGACACACTTGCCGCAGATCGCGGCCTTCGCCGACCAGCACTGCTTGGTCAGCAAGCGGGTCGACAAGGGGCGTACGATCTCCGAGCTGAGCGTCCTCGTGGGCGAAGCGCGCGAGCGCGAACTCGCAAGCATGGCGCGCGGCGAAGCGCTCGACGCTCAGGCGCTCGAAGAAGCCTCACGCCTCATCGCGCTCGCGCGGGAAGAAGCGTGAATGAACCCCAAAGGTCACTTGACAAGTCGAGGTTGGGACAAGGTGAATGCAAGATGAGGAAGAGTCGCCATCTGCTGGTTCTTGCTGGCGCCTTGGTGTTCGTCTGTGCCGGCTTCTTCCTCTTCCACCAGAGCAAAAGCACGGCCAATCAAGAGCCAAGCGCGCCTGCTGGGATAGAACTCGCGCTGTCGCCAGACGCTCGTGCTCAGCTCGATGCTCTTGAAAACAATAGCCAGTCATGAAACCCGAAGACGTCATCGCCGCTGAGGCCGCAGGCCGGGATCTAGCGGCTTCGCTCGTGGCCATCGGCAATGCGCACATGCCTTTCGGGCGCTTCGGTCCGCGCGCCTACCCGCCGCGTGGCGTGCCGATCATCGACTTGCCCTTCGAGTATCTGGCCTGGTTCGAGCAGCGCGGCTGGCCGCGCGGCCGACTCGGTGAGCTCCTCGCCTTGGTCTACCACAGCAAGCTCTCGGGGGTCGACGCGATCTTCGACGTCTTTCGCGAGCAGCGCGGCGGTCGCACGCAGCTCAGTCTCGGGGTCACGTTGCCGCGGCTTTCGCCGCAGGATGGACTCTCGTCGCAGGATGGTCTGCCGCGCGATGAGTCTCAGTAGCCGGGCCTCAGCAGCTGAGCCTCAGTAGGCTAGGCGCAGCGCGAGGACGCTTTTCCACGAAGCCTCTCGGCACCGACGACACCAAGGATTCCGGACCGAACGGATCGCCACCGTCCTCGAACGGAATGTCGCCGTCGCCGTCGACATCGCCGAGCGCCACCGAGCGTGTGTCGTCGTTGACCACCGCCATCCGGCTTGCGGTCGCATCCGAGAAGGTGCCCGAGCCGTTGTTCAGGTAGAGCCGGTTCTGCAGATGGTTCCCGACCACCATGTCGAGGTCGCCGTCGCCGTCGACGTCGCCGAGCGCCACCGATCGGGTGTTGTCGTCGCCCACCGGCATCCGGCCTGCGGTCGCATCCGAGAAGGTGCCCGAGCTGTTGTTCAGGTAGAGCCGGTTTTGCCCGCCGCCGACCACGGAGGTTCGCCAGCTCAGGACCGCGACGAGATCGCACTGCATGGAACTGCAGCGGCGAAGAAGCCGAGCTACTGCGTGTTACCTATGTCCCCGGACAAAAGTGTTACCCATGTGCCGGGTTGCACCATCGAACCGGCAGCAGCAACGATAGCGAGACCCTCCCGTCGCGAGCTCGTCCGTGAGGGTCGCACCGTGCGCGAGAAGGACGGCTATCGCGTGGTGGGCAGCGAAGCGCAACGAGAGGCGCAGGGCAGCCCCTCACCTTAGCGCGCCGCCCGAGCAGCCTTTGGAGCCGCAAGCACATCGAAGGGAAGGGGGCTGGGTTTTCGCAGCCGCTAAAGCGCAGCCGGCCAAAGAGGAAGCAGCGCGGATAGTGCCGCAAGCGGCGAAACCACGCGGTGTCGGTGCAGGAGGGAACCAGGGCGAGCACTGCTTCGATGATGTGGGGTGGCGTGTACCACTCTTCGCTTTCGCTCGAGAAGTGGGGCTCGTTGCTCTTTGTCGCTGCTGCGCGCAGCAGGCCAGAGACCGTGACCTCGGCTTCTTCCTCGGCTGCCGCCTCGAGGTAGTCCCTGACCACGGTGTCCTGGATCCGCGCCAGTTCCTGCCAACGGGAGGAAGCGTGGCGAGATCATCAACCTCAGCCGACAGAGTTTCCGGAAAGCCTCCGGCCAGAGTTTCTGGAACTCGCAAGCCACGTGTACTCGACTGAGATAGCTTGAACCTCGTGGTCGCCGGCTTTGAGAGTCTGGTCGACGCCACGCGAGGCGACACATTTGTGGCTTAGTCATCACGTCTGTTGTGAACTCTGGTTACAGCTAGCAGCACAGCACTGGAATCGGACAGAAATCTGTAGGACACCCCTCTTGACATGCATGGGAAGGGTGGGGGATAGTCCAGTCAGGATCGATGCTGAGAGGCATCAAAGAAGTCTGATCCGTTCAGAGAGGCCAAGCTGATCAATGAACACGTCATTTGTAACAAAAGTCTTCGTCGCCGCAACGCTCATGCTGGCTAGTGCCTTTGTCGCGCCAGGGTTGCCGTCGATGGCTGAAGACTGCGTAGGGT
>CALLZN010000370.1 GCA_937858895.1 uncultured bacterium
GGCGGCAAAGAACCCCTCGAAGGCCGCCGCCGCTCGAGAGGTCCCGGACATCGGCGCGGGCGGCGATTTCCCGCCGGAAGCCCACCGCCAGTTCTCGGCCAGCGCCCAGCAGGTCTCGGACGTCGACCAACAGATCGAAGAGCTGCGCCGCCGCATCCGCTTCCTCGAAGAAAAGAAGGCCGCAGCCGAGTTCGCCCGCACGCAGCTCTACAAGAACCTCAAGGCCGCCAAGGTCGCGCTCGAGCGGGCGGTCGCCGACATGGACGCGCGCGCGAGCATGCTCGACACGGCCTTCATCCGCGCGAGCCGACAATACTACGGCCTCCTCGAGCGCGCGCTCGAGCAAGCGCTCGGTAAGAAGCGCCGCGGTCGCAAGCCCAAGAGCGACTTCGCCTGAGTCGGCCGAGCATGGACCACGCTCTCAGCCTCGCGTCCACCGACCCTGCACGCCTACAAGCCTTGGACGTCGCGACGTCACGCGCCCTCGACCGTGCCGCCTTCGAAGAACTCGGGCTTCCTACTCTCGTGCTCATGGAGCACGCGGCCCACGGCGCCGCGCGCGTCTTGACCGAGAACTTGCAGCCTAGGCGCTCGAACGCAGGGTCCGCCGACGTGCTCATCCTCTGCGGAGCCGGCAACAACGGCGGCGATGGCCTCGCCCTCTGCCGCTTGCTCGCGCCGAGAGCGAAGGCGGTCGTGACCGCAAGGCCAGATCCCCAGCGCAGCCCCGACGCCGCCTTGCAGCTCGAAGTCCTGGAGCGCGCCGGCATCGCCGTCGAGGTCGGAGTCGACAGCGCCCGCCTCGAAGCCCTCGCGGACGGGTGCTCCTGGATCGTCGACGCCTTGCTCGGGACTGGCCTCGAAGCAGCCCCGCGCGGGCTCTGCGCGACTTGGATCACCTGGCTCGCCGGTCGCAAGGAGCGGGTTCTTGCCCTCGATCTACCATCGGGGCTCGATGCGGATAGCGGTCGCGCCTTCGATCCGTGCGTGCGAGCCAGCATGACGGTGAGCTTCGCGCGCCCGAAGCTCGGTCACTTCCGCGGCGACGGGCCAGCGCGCTGCGGGGAGCTACGCGTCGTCACGATCGGCCTGCCCGAGCCTTGGGTCGAAGAGCGCACACAGCCTTCGCGGTGAGTCACTGCTCAGGCGTGGCCATGCGCTTCGAGGAAGCGCTCGGCTTCGAGCGCAGCCATGCAGCCCGTGCCGGCAGCCGTGATCGCCTGGCGCCAAACCTTGTCCTGGCAGTCACCGCAGGCGAAGACGCCCGGGATCTTCGTCGATGTCGCGTCGGGCTTCGTGATCAGGTAGCCCGTCTCGTCCATGTCGAGGAGGTCGCGGAAGAGCTGCGTGTTCGGCGTGTGGCCGATCGCCAAGAAGAGCCCATCGGTTGGCGTCTCCCAACGATCCCCGCTGCGCGTGTTCTCGAGCAAGAGGCCGGTGACCTTGCCCGCTGCGGGATCCATGACGTCGACGACCTGGGTGTTCCAGATGACCTCGATCTTGCTGTTGGCGAAAGCACGATCTTGCATGATCTTCGAAGCGCGCAGCTCGTCGCGTCGCACGAGCAGGCGCACCTTGGAGGCGTACTTGGTCAAGAAGTTGGCTTCTTCGCAGGCCGAATCGCCGCCGCCGACGACGCAGACGTCCTTGTCTTGGAAGAAGAAGCCGTCGCAAGTCGCGCACGCAGAAACACCGCGGCCCTGGAGCTTGGTCTCGTTCTCGAGGCCCAAGTAGTTCGCTGAAGCCCCAGTCGAGATGATCAGCGTCTGGGCGCGGTAGACGCGATCGAAGTTGGTCTCGACCGTGAAGGGGCGCTTCGACAAGTCGACGCGGACGCCGGTCTCGGGCTTGACGACCGTGCCGAAGCGCACGGCCTGGGCCTCGAACCTCTCCATGAGCTCAGGCCCCATGACCCCTTCGGGGAAGCCCGGGTAGTTCTCGACCTCGGTCGTGATCGTGAGTTGTCCGCCAGGCTGCATGCCCTTGAGCAGCAGCGGCTTCATGTTCGCTCGCGCGGCGTAGACCGCGGCCGTCCAGCCAGCGGGTCCGGAGCCGAGGATCAGGGTTTCGTAGACGTCTTGTTCGTCGCTCATGGGGACATCCTCGCGCGGCGGCCTTGCCACGCCAACGTGCTTGCCTGCAGAATCGAAGCAGCGCGATACGACGAACTCGAGCGTGGGCTCCGTTATGGAAGAGAACCACTGCCGCCGCTTCTTCGAGGAGCAGTTCCGCCACCAGGTGGCCGCGGGGGACTTGCAGCTCAATCCCTTCGAGCGGCGGGTCCTGCCCTATGTGGAGGGGCGCGTCCTCGATTTTGGCTGTGGCCTCGGCAACCTCGCTGTCGCCGCTGCGCGCCGCGGTTGCAGCGTGCTGGCGCTCGACGCGAGCGCGACCGCGACCGCGCACGTGGCCGCCATCGCCGCCAACGAAGGCCTCGACCTCGTTGTCGAACGTCGTGACCTGCGGACCTATGACAGCGGAGCCTGCTTCGACACGGTCGTCAGCATCGGGCTCTTGATGTTCTTCGATCGCAGCACGGCGCTACGCCAACTCCAAAGCCTCGTGGCGTCGGTGCGTGCAGGCGGTGTCCTCGTGCTCAACGTGTTGATCCGCGGCACTACCTATCTGGAGATGTTCGACCAGGACGAACACTTTCTCTTCGCGCCCGATGAGGTGCGTGCGAGCCTGCAGGGCTTCGAGATCCTCGAGGACGTCGTGGAGCGCTTCGCTGCCTCTGCGGCGACCGAGAAGGTCTTCCTCACGATTGTCGCGCGCAAAAAACCGAGCGCCGGAGGACGCTGAGCATTCTCAGGCGGGGGGGGCGTCGAAGGCGCCCGACTGCACTGCGCGTTCGAGGTCGCTGAAGCCGCCGAGCGGCTCGCCGTCGATGACGATCAAGGGCACGGTGCGGTGTCCGGGCAGGATGGCCTCGGTGGCTGCGCGACGGTCCGGATGCTCACTGAGGTCGTGGACTTCGTAGGTGACGCCGCGCTCGTCGAGCAGGCGGCGCGCGCCGATGCAGTAGGGACAAGTTCGCGTGAGCCAAATCTCGACGCGGGCGCGCTGGGTGCTTTCGGGCTCGTTCATGGCGCCGATCTTGGGCCAGGTGTCGGCAACTTCAAGGGAGCCTCCCCGACGCGCGCCGCCGGTCGCGGCCTCGTGCAGCGTCTGCATGATCGCCAACACGTCTTCGACCGGCAGCGACATGAGGCTGCCCGGCAAGTTGATCGGTGCGAAACCCAGCTTCATGTTCGCGCGCGCCGCCATGGCCTTCCACTTCGGGAGCCGTTCGAGCAGGGCTTCGACGTCATGGGGCCAGACCGAGATCATGCGCTGCCGTCCCATCGCTCGCAGGTCGATGGCTTCGATGTCGGTCCACGCCAAGGTGCCGCTCGCGAGTGCCGAGCCGAAGTCGTGGAAGCCGTTCCGATCGAGCACGAGCAGTGGGCGCGGCTTGACGAGGCGCATGAGCGCGAAGGCGGCACAAGCGCCGAAAAAGACGATGGTCACGACGCCGACCGCGAGCTTGAAGGGCTCCGCCCGCGCCCAGCCCGAGGCGAGCATCCACGCGCCCGCAGCGACGAAGACGAGCGCACCGACCAGAAACAGCACGAGGCGGTCTCGACGCGGATAAATCGGCACGTCGATGCTTGGGAGGGGGTCCACGGCGACCTGTCATACACGAGCAGCTGCCGTGCCTCACGGGGGACCATCTTGTTTGGGCGGGCGCGTGCGGCCATCGTCTTCCGTGTGACCCACATGCAGCCCCGGGACCCGGTCGGCGACCTCTGCGCCATCGTCGGCGAGGACACGGTCCGAGCCGTCGCCCGCGCCTTCTACGAACGCATCCCCGAGGAGCCCTTGCTCGCACCCCTCTATCCCGCGGACGACCTCGACGGCGCTCGCGAGCGCCTTGCCGACTTCCTCGTCATGCGCTTTGGAGGCTCGGATGCTTATGAGCAGAAGCGCGGCCATCCGCGTCTGCGCATGCGGCATGCGCCCTTTGCCATCGGGCTCGCGGAGCGCGATCGCTGGGTCGCGTGCATGGACGCGGCCCTCGACGCCTGCATCGCGGACGTCGACGCGCGCGAGCGTGCGCGGGGCTTTCTGCACGAAGTCGCGACCTTCCTGATCAACGCCTGAGCTGCGCTTCGCGCGGCTCGCGTGCGGTCAGTCTTGCTCCGTCGCGCGCCAGCAGTACCAGGCCGCGAGGCTGCGGAAGGGACGGAAGCGCTCGCCCGCTTCTTCGAGTTCGCGCGTGCTTGGCATCGCGTCGCCGCCGTAGGCGAGCATGTAGCCCTTGCGCACGCCGAAGTCGCTGACCGGCCAAACGTCCAGGCGGCCGAGTTGGAAGATCAAGAACATCTCAGCGGTCCAGCGGCCGATGCCACGGACCTGCACGAGCTCTTCGACGACGGCCTCGTCGCCGAGGCGCGCGATGCTGTCGAGACGCACGACGCCCGCGCCGACCTTCTTGGCGAGGTCACGGATCGAGGCTTCTTTGGCGGCCGACAGGCCAGCCTTGCGCAGCGTGGCGCTGCGCCGCCTGAGGACGGCTTCCACGCTGACTTCGCCGCCCAAGGCGTCGACGAGGCGACCGTGGATGGTCTCGGCGGCCCTGCCGGCAAGCTGCTGGTAAACGATGGCATGCACGAGGGACGAGAAGTGGTCGCGACCTCGCCGCCGGAAGCGCGCTGCCGGCTTGCGCTCGACGAGCGAGCGCATGATCGGATCGACGCGCGCGAGCTCAGCGGTGGCGTGGGCGATCGTTAGTTTGGCCATCGCCGTCGATCATTGGCGGCGCGTGGGATGGCTGCAACCGTCGATCGCTCGCGCCCCGGCTACGAGCAGGGTTCAGCGACTGCGTTGCGCGCTAGCTTCGCGCGCTTCGCTCTCGTGGCGGCGGATCGCGGCCTCGACCTCGGCCCTCGGTAGCTCGGCGGGCACGAACTGCTTCGTGCTCGGCCCTTCGCTCACGACGTCGCGCGCGCTCTGGGCTGCTGTGTCGATGAGGTCGACGAGCCAGCGGCCGTCTTCCTTGGCGACGACGAAGCAGCCCTCGCGGACGGGAGCATCCGCGCTCAGGTCCTCGACCTCGAAGTAGATGCGGCTGTGTTCGCGCCGGGCGCTGCGAATCGTGAGAGGCTGCGCCTTCGGACGCGCTGGCAGCTGCGTGACGTACTCGCGGCTGCGCGTCGTGACCGAGCGGCGCAGTGCGTCGTGGTCGGCGTTCTCGAGCGCCGCTTCGAAGCTGCGCAGGGACGAGAGCGCCAAGTCCGTCGCGGGATCGTCGGCGCAGGCGCCGAGCGCGAGCTGCAGGGTCAGCGCGCAGAGGACGCTGGGGCGGAACAGGAAGGGAAGTCGGCGCATCGCAGCCTCGAGTCGTAGGAGCCAGGGGGACCTCTGGCTCTGTCGGCGCGCTAGGACCGCGAGCTTGAGCCCGTGTCGAAGATCACGACACCTTGCCGGCGTCGAGCAAGCGCTGGGCGCGCGCCTTGGGGTCGCTCGCCTTCGTGATGTCGCGGAAGATCTCGTCGAGGCTCGAGTCCGCGCCGCTGCGCAGCTCCTCGAGCGTGCCGTCCGCGACCAAGCGGCCCTGGTCCAAGATCAGGATGCGATCGGCGAGCTTCTCGACGACGTCGAGCATGTGGGAGCAGTAGAGGATGGCGGCGCCGCGCGCGCGCCAGGCAAGCAGCAGCTCTTTGACGAGCAGGGTCGTCTCCGCGTCGAGGCCCGAGAGCGGCTCGTCGAGCACCAGGACATCGGGATCGGTCAGGATCGCGCAGGCCAGCACGAGCTTCTGCCGCATCCCCTTCGAGAAGCCCGCGACAGGCGCGTGGGCGCGGTCGAGGAGGCCGAGCTCGGCGAGCAAGTGTTCGCCGCGCGCAATGCAAACATCGTCTTCGAGGCCGTGGAGCCGTCCCGCGAGCAGCAGGGTCTCCATCGGCGTCAGGACCTCGTAGAGGCTGCCGTGCTCGGGCACGTAGGCGAGTTTGCGCTTGGCCCGCTCCGGATCCTTGGCGACATCGATGCCTTGGATCGTGGCCGTCCCGGCGCTCGGTTCTTGGAGGCCGATGAGGCAGCGCACTGTGCTCGACTTGCCGGCGCCATTGGGACCGAGGAGTGCGACGATCCGTCCGCTCTCGACCTCGAAGCTCAAGTCGTGGACCGCGGCGCGCTCGCCATAGCGCACTTCGAGGCCAGCAACGCGGATCCCCTCTGAGGCGCGTTCTTGAGGGGGATATCGATCCGGGTTAGAAACCTGCACACGCAGATTCTCGCGGCCCTTCCGGCCGCGAGCACGCGTTTCCTGATATTCCCCTCTGGCGGCGCGCCCAGCGCCGGGAGCAGCTCTTGGAAATCGTCCAGCGCAGGCAAGCGCGAGAAGTTCGAATCGGCTCTGTTTGGATCGGTGGCGACCATCCGATCGCGGTGCAGTCGATGACGACCACGCGCACCGAGGACATCGACGCGACCTTGAAGGAGATCCTCGAACTCGAGGAGGCCGGCGTCGAGATCATCCGCGTCGCGGTCCCCTTCGAGAAGAGCGCCCAAGCCTTGCCCATCCTCAAGGCGGCGATGAGCGTGCCGCTCGTGGCCGACATCCACTTCGACTCGCGCATGGCCATCCTCGCGCTCGAGGCGGGCGTCGACAAGATCCGCCTCAACCCGGGCAACATCAGCCAGCGCGCCAGGGTCGAGCGCGTCGTCGCCATGGCCAAGGAGCGCGCGGTGCCGATTCGCATCGGCGTCAACTCGGGGTCGGTCGAAAAGGAGTTCCTCGACAAGCACGGCTCACCGACGCCGGCCGCGATGGTCGAGAGCGCGCTCAAGCACATCGGCATCCTCGAGGACATGGACTTTCATGACATCGTCCTCTCGCTCAAGTCGACCGACACGCTCGCAGCCCTGCGCGCCTACCGCCTCGCGGCCGAGCGCATTCCCTATCCGCTGCACCTCGGCATCACCGAGGCGGGCCAGCCGCCCTATGGTCAGCTCAAGACCGCGGCCGGTCTCGGCGGGCTCTTGCTCGACGGCATCGGCGACACGATCCGGGTCTCGCTGACGGGTGACAGCACGCTCGAGGTCAAGGCCGGCTTCGACATCCTCAAGGCCACCGGCCGTCGCATCCTCGATCCCGAGGTCGTCGCCTGTCCTTCATGCGGCCGTATCGAGATCGATCTCTTCCCGCTCGTGCGCGAAGTCGAGGCGTATGCGAAGACGCTCGGTAAGACGCCGATTCGGATCACCGTGCTCGGTTGCCCGGTCAATGGGCCTGGTGAGGCGCGCGAGGCCGACATCGGCGTCGCTGGTGGCCGCCAGATCGGCTTCATCTACCGACGCGGTGTTCAAGTGCGCAAGTGTCCCGAGGGCGAACTCCTGTCCGCGCTCAAGGAAGAAGTCGAGCGCTTCCTCGAAGAAGAGCGCGCGGCCGGAGCGGTTTGAAGAGCGCATGACGCACACCGTCCTCATCACGAAGGAGTTCGTCTTCGACGCCGCCCACCAGCTGCCCAACTACAAGGGGCGCTGTGAGAAGCTGCACGGCCACACCTTCACGTTGCACGTCACGATCAAGGCCGACGTCAATCCCAACGATGGGCTCGCCTTCGACTTCTTGCGCCTCAAGGAGATCGTCAAGACGCGTGTCGTCGACATCCTCGACCACAGCTACGTCAACGACTTCCTCGAACACCCGAGCGCCGAGATGATCTGCGTCTGGGCTTGGGAGCGGCTCGCGGACCTGCCGCTCTACGAGATCAAGTGTTGGGAGACGCCGACGAGCTCGGCGACCCTGCGCGAGAGCTACTGACGCGGTCAGACATCGAAGGAAGGCGGTCTCTGCTGGGCGCGCCGCCGCGTCGTCACGAGGGCGCTGCCGCAGCAGAGCGTCGCGAGCAAGAAGCAGAGCGACGCGACGCCGAGCCAGAGCCGTGCCTGCGGTGGGTCGACGACGGCGAGCGCCCGCGCCACGACCGCGAAGGCGACCAAGACGGCTAGGCCCTTGACCTGCCAAGGCGCTCCATGCGCGAGGTCTTGTCGGTCCTCGTGGGCAAAGGTCACGTGGGCGCCGACGGCGAGGACCATGAGGCCGAAGCCCCCGATGAAGACGACGTGCAGCCCGAGCTGGGCCTGGTTCGGGAAGAGCGCAGCGAGGACGTAGCCCGTCGGCAGCATCCAGGCCGCGGCATACAGCAACTTGCGCGTGAGGCCGGGCTTGGTCGGTCGCCGCTGCAGCTCCGCATGCTGGAGCAGCAGGGCCAAGACGATCGCGGCGCGGGACGCGTAGCCGGTGCGCGTCAGTCCACGGACTTCGATCACGAAGGTCGCGACGAGGAGCAAGGCGCCGAGCAAGTGGGGCACGAGGGCTCGCAGGTCGCCGGACTTCCAATCGGGCACCGACTCCCCGCGTGTGATCTGCGGCAGGGCCAGACTCGCCGCCCCAACGACGAGGAGCAAAAAGACGCCTTGAAGGAGCAAGGTCCGACCGAGTTGGTGCACGGCGAAATCAAGGTGGAAGGCGCCGTAGAACCCGATCGTCGCGATGGCGACCAAGGCCAAGGCGAACGCCACTGGAAAGAGCACGAAGGAGGCAGGCGGTCGCCGTCCGATCCGCGTGCCCATGAAGCGCCGCAGCGTGAAGGCCAGCATCACGATGGCGAGCACGATCCACGGACCCTGAGATGCCGCGAAGTGCTCGGGCAGCGCAATCGCCGTCGTGAGCACGGGGGCCGCCGCGCCGACCAAGAGTTCGAACTTGGTCGGCGGCGCCGATTGTGTGCGCTTCGGCAGCGCCGTGAACAAGAAGCCGAGCGCGAAGCAAGTCAAGAAGCCCTGCACCTGCGCGATGCTGTGGTAGATGGACCGGTAGGCCTGGTCGATGCCGAGGGCGAAGAGAATCCAGTGCGCGAGCCCCGCCCAAGCGAGCAGCAAGCCGAGCGGAAAGAAGAGGCGGTAGGGGCGCTCGCGCCAGCCGTCGACCAGGGCGCTCATCGGTCGAAGCCGCAGATCGCGTCGAGCTGGTCGAGCACGGCCTTCCAGCCGTAGCGCCGTTCCATCTGCGCGCGCGCTGCGGCGCCGATGGCGTTCGCGCGCGCTTCGTCCGCGAAGAGCTCGAGGATGGCGCGCGTCGTCGCCGCGTCGTCTTCGGCGACCACGAAATCACGGCCGTCGCTGGCCTCGATGCCCCCGGCCGCGAGCGGGCTCGTCACGACGGGCAGCGCACAGGCCATGGCTTCGAGGACCTTGTTCTGGATGCCGCGCGCGATGCGCAGTGGCGCGATGCCGACGCTCGCCTTCTGCATCCACGGCACGGTCTCGGGCACGCGGCCCGTCACCGTGATGCCGTGCTTGCCATCGAGCGCCTGGATCTCGTCGGTCGGCCGCGAGCCGACGATGAAGCACTGTGCATCGGCATGGCGTTCGCGAAGCGCCGGCCAGCAGGCTTTGACGAAGTGCAGCATGGCGTCGACGTTCGGGTGGTAGTTCATGACGCCGGTGAAGACGACGCTGTGAGCGATCTTCTGGACCTTCGCGTCAGGCCGAAAGTGCTCGAGGTCGACACCGTTCGGCAAGACGACGGTCGCTGGTCCCGGGATGCGCTCCTTGAAAATGCGCTCTTCGACGTCGGAGACGAGGACGTTGAGGTCGGCCACCTGCGCGAGCTTCTTTTCCCAGGCGAGCAGGGTACGGGCTTCGCGTCCATAGACCTGTTTGCTGGGAAAGCCCTGTGACGCCGCGTACTGTGCCCACTTGTCGGAGTCGAGTTCAGCGAAGTGCGCGATCTTGCGCGCCGCGCCGAGTTCGGCGGCGAGGTCCAGAAAGTAGAAGCCCATCGACGACGAGAAGGCATAGGCGCAGTCGACCGGTCGAGCAGCGAGGCTCGTGCGCAGGGCTTTGCGCAGGCCCGCGTGCCTGAAGTAGGGCAGAGTCAGCGGCTTGGTGCCCAGCAGAGCTGGCAGGGACTTGAGGCGGCGCAGCTTGTCGTGGATGCGGAAGGCAAAGACCTCACAACCCTTGCTTTCGAGCGTTCGGGCGTGGGCTTCGTCCTCCGAGGCTTCGAGGAAGCAGCCGATGCGCACGCGATGACCGTCCTCGAGCCAGCGGCGCAGGAGGTTCCAAGTCGTGATGCGATCGCCCCGATCGGGTGGGTAGGGGACGCGTTGGGCGAGGAAGAGGAGCTCGCGGGGCCGGGTCTTCATGGCGCCGGTCACGATGCGCGAGAGGGCGGGCAAATGGAACCGTGGCGGATCGGCGCGGCTTGGCCACCTCGGGCCGAGGTTCAGTCTCGGCGTCGACCGGTCGAAAAGAGTGCAGGGGAAGCCTGGCGTGGGGCCTGGCCTCATTGAGATCGTCGAGGACATGAACGCATGAGTTCCGCGGAGACCGCCGTAGCGCCGAGCATTCTCGACCTGATCCAGAGCACGTGCGAGCTGCCTACCCTGCCGGATGTCTTGGTCAAGCTCCAGTCGGTCATGGACGATCCCGATTCGTCCGCCGAAGACGTGGCCCAGGTCATCGCCCTCGATCCGTCGATCGCGACGAACATCCTGCGCATCGTCAATTCCGCCTACTACGGCCTGCAGGTCCGCGTCAGCTCGGTCAACCTCGCCGTCTCGATCATGGGCTTCAACATGACCAAGAAGGTCGCGCTCAAGGCGGCGATCTTCTCGGCCTTCGGCGACAAGGGGAAGCCCAAGCAGATCGAGCGCTTCGACGCGAATGCGTTCTGGCGCCATTCGATCTTCACGGCGGCGCTCGCGCGCGCGATCGGGGCCGAGAGTTCGATCTTCCAGGCCGTGCACCCCGAAGACCTCTACATCTGTGGTCTGCTGCACGACATCGGCACGATCATCCTCTGTGACTCTGCGACCGAGGCCTACAAGGGCATCCTCGAGCGCAGCGCGCGCGAAGGCGTGCCGGTGGCGGACCTCGAGCTCGAGCAGCTCGGCTATACCCATGGTGATGTCGGCTCGGTCCTCGCGATCAAGTGGTTCCTGCCCGAGGATCTCACGATTGCGATCCGCTACCACGAGGTGCCGGACAACGACCCCTTCCACCGCGCGCTCTCGTCGCTCGTTTGCTTGGCGGATCGACTCGCTGGCGAAGCCGGGCGACCGGCCGTGCCGGGGCTCGTGACCAAGGAGCGGCCGGCGTCCTTGCTGGAGATCCTCGACCTCGACGAGACGAAGATCGAGGGCATCGTCGCGCGCGCGGAGGCCGACTTCGCGGCCAACGGCCTGCCCTGGTGAGGGGCGCCGCGCGCATCCGTCACGCGCGGCCGGCTGCGAAGGGCGGTGAAGTCGCGGGCCGGCTCTGCCAAACTCGTGAACCTTGCGCTTCCAAACGTCCTTCCTGATCACGCTGGCCTTCCAAGCCCTGATCCTCGCGATCGACAAGGGCGCTGGTTTCGTGATCCTATGGCTCCTGCGTGAGGACGCGCCGAAGGCCGGTGGCGTGCAGCTCCTGCTCCAGTTGCCGGCCATCCTCGTGGCCATCGGCAACCTCGGCCTCGCCGCATCGCTCGTCTATTTTTCGAAGCGCAAGGAAGTCGATCTCCAAACGGCCGGACGCACGACGACGACGGTCGCGATACTTCAGGGCTTGCTGCTCGCTCTTGTCATGTGGGGCGCGCTGGAGCTCTGGGTGCTGTTCAAGGAAGGGGCCGTGCTGCCGCGCTGGTCGCTGCGCTTGCGGATGCTCTTCCTGCCGATCTTCCTGCTCATCGCGACCTACCACAATTACATACAGCTCGCGGTGGGGCGCATCGTCGGCTTCAACGTTGCGCGGCTCGCGCCTAGCTTGTGCTTCCTGCCGCTCTTCTTGCTGCTCTACTTCGTGCCGGTGGAGCGCGACGCCTACGAAGCGGCGGTCTACGCGCGCTTCTTGCCGGGTGTGCTCACCGCGGTCTTGCTGCTTTGGTTCTTGCGTGACGTGGTGCCGCTGCGGCTCGGCTTGGACTTGACCTTCTTGAAGAAGGCGGTCGCCTATGGTTGGCGTGCCAATTTGCACGCAACGTTTACAGCCCTCAACCACCGCCTCGATCTCTATTTGTTGGGGGCGCTCTTCGTGGTGCGCACGCAGTTGCCCGAGAACGAGCAGATCGCGTTGCTCGAGCGCGAAGTGGCGTTTTACGCCTACGCGATGACCATCGCCGAGCTGATCTGGCACTTCCCCGAGGCGCTGCGCGACGTGCTCTTCGCGAAGGTCTCCGGGCTCTCCGAAGGTGAGGCTCGCGACTTCACGCCGGTCGTGGCGCGCAACAGTCTGTGGATCGCCGTGCTGGCAGCGGCGGGCCTTTGGTGGCTGCACGCGCCTTGTCTGAGCTTCCTGCTCGGCGCTTCTTGGGAAGAGACTTGGCGAGACGGCTTGACGCCTGTGCTTGCCCTGCTCTTGCCGGGCACGGTCCTCTACACGATCGCGAAGGTGCTCCAGGCCGACTTGATGGCGCGGCGGCACTTGAACGCGTGCAACCTCGCGACCTTCGCGGTCTTCGTCGTGTTGCTGGGCCTCGACTTCGTCCTCGTTCCAAGTGCCGGCGCGCGCGGCGCGGCCATGGCCTCGACCATCGCCTACGCGGTCGGCGCAGTCTTGTCGGTCGCGTTCTACGTGCGCTCGACGGGGGTCTCCGTGCGCGAGCTCTTGCTCGTGCGGCGCAGTGATCTACGGCACTACGAGGCGCTCGTGCGGCAGCGGCGCGCGGTGAAAAGCTCGGCGTCGGACTAAGAGTCCGAGCGCTTTTTGGCCGAGGACGGCGCAAGGAGACGGCGGAGCCGCCTTGCAATCGCTTGCGCCTCCTTCCTACCATCGGCCGCCCCTTTCCTCTTCGGGAGGGTCGCACGCTTCCCGTTTGAACGACTTCGCGCACATGCCCAAAGCTCTGGTCATCGTCGAATCGCCCGCCAAGGCGAGGACTCTCGCACGCTTCCTGGGCGACGGCTACCACGTCGAGGCGAGCATCGGCCACGTGCGCGACCTGCCCGAGTCGGCCTCGGAGATCCCGGCGGAGTTCAAGAAGGAGCCTTGGGCCCGGCTCGGGGTCAACGTCGAGAACGGCTTCGAGCCGCTCTACGTGGTGCCTTCGAACAAGAAGGAGCAGATCAAAAAGCTCAAGGCGCTGCTGAAGGACAGCGACAGCCTCTACCTTGCGACCGACGAGGACCGCGAGGGGGAGAGCATCTCGTGGCACCTGAAGGAGGTGCTCCAGCCGCGCGTGCCCTACAAGCGCCTCGTCTTCCACGAGATCACCAAGAAGGCCATCCTCGAGGCCCTCGAGGCGGTCCGGGACATCGACGAGGACCTCGTTCGGGCCCAGGAGACGCGCCGCATCCTCGACCGCCTCTACGGCTACGAGGTCTCCCCGGTGCTCTGGAAGAAGGTCAAGCCGCGGCTCTCGGCCGGGCGGGTCCAGAGCGTTGCCGTCCGCCTCATCGTCGAGCGCGAGCGCGCGCGCATGGCCTTTCGCAAGGCCGTCTACTGGGACCTCGTCGGCAACTTCGAGAAGGCCGGCTCCAAGCCCTTCGATGCGACCCTGACCAAGGTCGGTGGGCGCCGCATCGCGACCGGCAAGGACTTCGAGGCGACGACGGGCCAGCTCAAGGACGCTGGGCCCGAAGGCCCGTTGTTGTTGGACGAAGCCGCCGCCCGTGCCCTGAAGCAGCGAATCGAGACAGCGCAGCCGCGCGTCGGCTCGGTCGAGGAGAAGCCCTTCACCGAGAAGCCCCAGGCGCCCTTCACGACCTCGACCCTGCAGCAGGAAGCGAACCGGCGGCTGCGCTACAGCGCGCGCCGCACGATGGACCTCGCGCAGCGGCTCTACGAGAACGGCTTTATTACTTACATGCGTACCGACTCGACGACGCTGAGCGAGGAGGCGCTACGCAACGCGCGCGCGGTCGTCGTGCAGCGCTACGGCGAGGACTCGTTGCCGAGCGCGCCGCGGAGCTACCAGAACAAGGTCAAGAACGCCCAAGAAGCCCACGAGGCCATCCGCCCGGCGGGTGCCCAGGGTTTCACCGAGATCGCGGACGTCGAGAAGGCCCTCGGGGGTGACGCGGGCAAGCTCTACGACTTGATCTGGCGGCGCACGGTCGCAAGCCAGATGAAGGACGCCCAAGGCACGCGGGTCAGCGTCGAGATCGAAGTCGCGGACGCGACCTTCCAGGTGGGGGGCAAGGTCATCACCTTCCCGGGCTTCCTCGCGGCCTACGACAAGGAGGCCGACAACGCGGAAGACCTCGAGGCAACGACAGCGAAGTCGGCGGAGAAAGAAACGCGCCTCCCCAAGCTCGCCGTCGGGGACCCGCTGCGCCTGCTCGCGCTCGACGCCAAAGACCACACGACCCAGCCGCCCGCGCGGCTCACCGAAGCGAGCCTCGTGCGCGAGCTCGAAGCGCGCGGCATCGGTCGACCGAGCACCTACGCTTCGATCATCGAGACGATCCTGCGTCGCGAATACGTGCGCAAGCTCGGCAACGCTCTCGTACCGACCTGGACGGCCTTCGCCGTGACGAAGCTCATGGAAGGCTGGTTGGCGGACCTCGTCGACTACGGCTTCACGGCGTCGATGGAGGACGACCTCGACAAGATCTCGCTCGGCGAGATCGAGCAGCAGGCCTATCTCCAGCGCTTCTACAACGGCAACGGCAGTCCGGGGCTGCGCAGCAAGCTCGCGTCGGTCGGCGAGCACATCGATCCGCGCGAGGTCTGTGGCATCACGTTGGGCCAGCACAAGGAGCGCATCGTCGAGGTGCGGGTCGGGCGCTACGGGCCCTTCCTCTCGATGGGGGATGTGCGGGCCTCGATCACCGACGACATTGCGCCGGACGAGCTGACCTTGGAGGTCGCCCTCGAGCTCCTGCAGAAGGCCGAGGCCGGGCCACGCGTCGTCGGCACGGACCCGGCGTCGGGTCTGCCGATCTATGCCAAGAACGGGCGCTTCGGGCCCTACATCCAGCTCGGTGATCTGGTCGAAGGCGAGGACAAGC
>CALLZN010000371.1 GCA_937858895.1 uncultured bacterium
GGAGGCGGTGCACTTCGGGTTTCGCTTCCATCACACAGAGCGCGGGACGCTCTCGGGGGAGTGGGGTGCGGCGCCGAGGCGCGCGATGGACGGTGACGTGCACTGGCACGGCGTGATGACCGATGTGACGCAACGCAAGAGCCTCGAGCAGCGCGTCGCGCACGGCGAGAAGATGCAGGCGATCGGCTGCCTCGCTGGTGGCATCGCCCACGACTTCAACAACCTGCTCACCGTCGTGCTCAACTCCGGTCACGTTCTTCGTACGCACCTAGGCGCCGATCCTGAACTGGCGTCGAGCATCGACGCGCTCATGCACGCTGGCGAGCGCGGCGCCGAGATGACGCGCCAGCTCTTGGCAGCGAGCAAGCAGGAGCCGTCTTCTCCTAAGATCGTCGACCTCGGCGCCATGCTCACGAATGCAGACCTGCTCTTGCGCCACCTGCTCGGTCCGAACATCCGCCTCGTGATCGACCTCGACCCTGAGCTCGCCTTGGTCTGCGTCGACCCGTCCCAGATCGAGCAGGTCATCCTGAACCTCGTCGTCAACGCGCGGGACGCCATGCCGAAGGGCGGCCTGGTGCGCATCAGCACGCGCAACGTCGTGAGCTCGACGACCCACGCTGGATCGCTGGCACCGACGTCTTTTGCGGAAGTCGCGATCACGGACGAAGGGCACGGCATGCCGCGCGAGGTCTGCGATCGGGCCTTCGAACCCTACTTCACGATGAAGCCCGTCGGTAGAGGAACGGGACTCGGGCTCTCGGTCGTGCATGGCATCGTGACCCAACACGGCGGAAGCATCGACATCGAGTCGGAGGTCGATCGAGGCACGACCATCCGCTTCCGACTTCCGGCGCAGCTCGGCAAGGAGAGCAGCGCCGGCATGGTCCCCGACCTGCGACTCCATCGCGGAAGCGAGCGCTTGCTGGTCGTCGACGACGAGATCAGCGTCGGCACCGTCACAGCCAAGGTGCTGCGCGCGATGGGCTACGAGGTCTTGTTGGCTCACTCGGCCGCGGAAGCGACACGGCTCTTCGACTCCGAGTCGGGTTGCATCGATGCTCTCTTGACCGACATCTCGATGCCGGACCTCTCGGGCGACGAGCTCGCGGCGCGGCTGCGCCAGAAGCAACCGCAACTCAAAGTCGCCTTCATGAGTGGACACAGCGTGGCGGCCGACGCACCTAGGCGACGCGATGCAAAGGCGACGATCTACATCGCCAAGCCCTTCACCCCCGCCACCCTCTCGCGACAGATGCGGACTCTCCTCGACGGCCGCGCCTGAAGCTGCTCGCGGCGGCGAAGGCGCGCGTCAGCCGCGCAGTTCGAAGCCGCGTTCTTTGCAGAGCACGCGAACGCGGTCGAGGTAGCGCTCTTCGTCCTCGGTGTTGAGCGTGCGCTTGTCGGAGCCGAGCTCGACGCGGAAGTTGAGGCTCTTCTTGCCGGCCGGCAGCCCGGGCCCGCGGTAGACCTCGAAGAGCTTGTGGCGGCGAACGAACTTCGCGTTCGCGTCGACGATGAGGCGCGCGAGGTCTGCCACGGGGACGGCTTCTTCGACGAGGAAGGCCAAGTCGACCGGCTGCGACGGGAACTTCGGCACGGGCTCATAGCGCAGGTCCGTGTGCGCCGCGGCGAGCGCCACGCGTAAATCCAAGCACAGAGCCGCAGCCCCACCGACCGACCCAGCACGCGACGAGTAGTCGAGCTCGAGCGCCCGCGCGGTCTTCGGGTGCAGGTCACCGACATAGCCGAGCGTCGCGCCGGCCTTGGTCAAGAAAAGCGCCGTGCGCCGCGGGTGCATCCACGGAAGCGCGCGTGCCTCGGCTTCGGTCGGCAGCCTCGCTTCGTGGACCGCGATCCCGAGCCGAGCGAGCAAGGCCTCGTAGTCCCCGCGCAAGCGCGCGTAAGGCGGCGCCGCGCTGCGCCGCGCGCGGACCGCGACGAGCTGATGGACTTCGAAGGGCAGGCGTTGACCCTGGCGCTCTTCGCCCATGGCCCCCTCGATATCACGATGCGGCCGATAGCCCATACCGACCTCGAAGAGGGCGACCTCGTCGTGCCGCTGCATGTTGTCGGCGAGCGAGCCGAGCAAGGACGGCAGCACGTCGCGCCGCACGCGACGCAGGTGCGAGGCGATGGCGTTGGTCACCTCGACGTAGTCTTCGCCCTCGAGACCGAGGCGCGCACAGAGCGCGTCGTCGAGGAAGCTGTAGTTGTAGACCTCGTGCATGCCGAGGTCATAGGCGCAGACCATGCGCAGCTTCTCGAGCAACACGAGCTCGGGATCGCGGACCAAGGCCTGGACCTCGGCGCGCGGTGCCTGCGGCGGAATCGAGTCGTAGCGGAAGCAACGGCCGACTTCCTCGACGAGGTCCTCTTCGATCGCGATGTCCTTCGTCGCACGCCAGCTCGGCACCGCGACATCGAAGGACTCGTAGCCCTTCTCGCGCAGCGAGAAGCCGAGCGGCTCCAGAAATCCGCGCGCCGAGGCCTCGTCGATCGGCACACCGAGCAAGGCCGACACGCGGGGCGAGCGCAGGTGCACGTGCTTCTCGTCGTAGCGCCAAGCTGTAGGGTCGTGCAGCGGTCCCGTCGCGCGCGCACCGGGCGCGACCTCGGCCAACATGGCAATGAACTTCTTCGCGGTGACTTCGGCCAAGGCCGGGTCGAGGCTCTTCTCGAAGCGCGCCGAGCTATCACTGCGCAGACCGAGGCGCATCGAAGTTCGCCGCACCGTGACCGCGTCGAAGTTGGCCGACTCGAGCAAGACCGAGGTCGTGCGCTCATCGACCATCGAGCCTTCGCCCCCCATGATGCCAGCGAGCGCCACCGGGCCCTGAGCATCACAGATCACCAGGTCGAAGGCGCCGAGCTCACGCTGCTCGCCGTCGAGGGTTCGCATCGTCGACCCCGGCTCGGCGTAGCGCACATCGATGCGCGGCCCATGGAGGCGACCCAAGTCGAAGGCGTGCGTCGGCTGACCGAGGTCGAACTGTAGCCAGTTCGTGAGGTCGACGATGTTGTTGCGTGGCCGCGCACCGACCGAGACCAGGAGCTGCTGCATCCAGGCGGGCGACGGCCCGACGACGACGTCCTGGACAACGAGGGCGCAGTAGCGCGCGCACGCCCCGCGCGCGCCGCTGACATCGACCGGCACGGTCTCACCCGAAGTCGGCAAGGCGACCTTCAAGCCTTCGAGCGCGTCCCGCAACGGTCGGCGATACATGGCCGCGAGCTCGCGCGCGAAGCCGTAGTGGCCCCAGAGGTCGGGACGATGCGTGACCGACTTGTTGTCGATCTCGATGAGGGTATCGGAGAGCGGTAGCACGTCGGTCAGCGGCGTGCCTGGAGCCTTGTCCGTGTCGAGGACGAGGATGCCCTCGTGCTCGTCCGAGAGGCCGAGCTCGCGCGAGGAGCAGATCATGCCGACGCTCTCGTAGCCGCGGATCTTGCCCTTCTTGGGCTTCTTGCCGTCGATCGGCACGGCGACGCCGACGCGGCAGAAGGCGATCTTCTGACCCTGCGCGACGTTGGGCGCGCCACAGACGACTTGCAGCAACTCACCCGAGCCGTCGTCGATCTTGGTCAGCGAAAGCTTGTCAGCGTCGGGGTGCTTGCCGCACTCGACGACGAAGCCGACGACGATGTCGCGCAGCGCAGCGCCCGAGGTCTCGATCCCTTCGACCTCGGCGGTCGTCATCGTCAAGTCATCGGCGAGCCGCGTCGCCTCGATGTCGGCGAGGTCGACGTAACGGGCGAGCCAGCGAAGCGAGAGCAACAAGGTCAGACCCTCCCGAACTGCTCGAGGAAGCGCAGGTCACCACCCGTGAAGTCGCGGATGTCCGTGATGCCGTAGCGGATCATCACGAGACGCTGCAAGCCGAGGCCGAAGGCGAAACCCGTCCAGGCCTCGGGGTCGAGGCCACCCGCGCGCAGCACGTTGGGGTGGACCATGCCGCAGGGCAGGAGCTCGAGCCAGCGATCGGCGCCGGTGCCGAAGGGGTCGTGGACGTCGAGTTCGAAGCCCGGCTCGACAAACGGAAAGAAGCCGGGGCGCAAGCGCACGCGGACTTCGCGTCCGAGGATCTCGCGCAAGCAGGTCTTCATGACGTGGATCAGGTTCGCGATCGAGATGTCGCGATCGATCATGAGCCCTTCCATCTGATAGAAGGTGTGCTCGTGCGTGGCGTCGACGGCCTCGTTGCGGAAGCAACGGCCGGGCGCGATGACACGCAACGGCGCGCCGAAGCGCTGCATCGCGCGCACCTGCACCGGGCTCGTGTGCGTGCGCAGCAGATTGCCGTCGCTGAGCCAGAAGGTGTCTTGGGTGTCCCGCGCCGGATGTGAGGCCGGGATGTTGAGAGCGTCGAAGTTGTAGTGCTCGAACTCGACCTCGGGTCCGGTCGCCCAGAAGAAGCCGAGCCCCTCGAAGACCCGCACGAGTTCATGCGTGATCTGCGTGATCGGGTGCAGCGTGCCACAGGGCACTTCGAGCCCGGGCTCGGTCGCATCGAAGTCGCTCGCTTCGAGGGCGGCGGCGAGGGCCGTGGCCTCGATCGCGACCCGGCGCTCATCGAGCAAGGCCTCGAGGGCGAGCTTGGCGTCGTTGACGAGCTTGCCGAAGGCCGGACGCTCTTCCTTGGAGAGCGAGCCGAGCTCACGCAGGAGCAAGGTCAGCGCGCCCTTCTTGCCCAAGAAGCTCGATTCGACGACGGCGAGCGCCGCGGCATCGGCAGCTCCACGAGCGGCCTCATGCGCGGAAGCGATGATCGATCGCAACTGCTCAGGCAAGTTGCTGTCGGGCGTGCTGTCGATGGTGCCCTCCCGCTCTCACTTGGAGAGCGCGGACTTGACCTTGTCGACGACGCTGCCGAAGGCCGCCGGATCGTGGATCGCGAGCTCAGACAGGTTCTTGCGATCGATGAGGATGCCAGCCTTCTTGAGGCCGTTGATCAAGCGGCTGTAGCCGAGGCCGTGGTCCATGGCCGCCGCCGAGAGGCGGGTGATCCACAGGCGACGGTACTCGCGCTTCTTGAGCCGACGGTGGGCGTAGGCGAAGCTGTCCGAGCGAAGCACGGCAACCGAGGCCGTGCGGATGAGCTTGCGACGACCACCGACGTAGCCCTTCGCTCGCTTGAGGATGCGATTGCGGCGCTTGCGCGACGCGACACGACAGGTAACGCGCATGGATCAACCCTTCCCGAGCAAACGTGAGATGTTGCGGGCGATGAGCCCCTGAATGATGGCGGGCTTGCGGAGCTTGCGCTTCTGCTTGCGCGAGCGCCGCACCATCATGTGGCTCGTGAAGGCATGGCCGCGCTTGACCTTGCCTGTCTTGGTCAGTCGCATGCGCTTTGCGACCGCCTTGCATGTCTTGGCTTTCGGCATCTGATTCTCCTGTGCCGGCCCCGCGGGGCCTGGTTCGTGAAGCGTCGCGTTGCGGGTAGCCAGATAACCCGGTTCCAGACCAGCGCTTCAGGGGCGCAAAAGAGTAGCGAAGGCCGCGCCCGAAGCAAGGGCTTGGCGCAGGCGCGCGCGGCGGGCGCCGCGCGGGGCCAATCGCGAGCGGCGCTCAGGCCGTCGGGGCCGACTCGGTGTCGCGGACGGGCTTGGCGGAACCGCCCTTCTTGGTGCCGCGCGAGACGATCATGTTCATGCGCCGACCTTCGAGGCGCGGCTCGCGCTCGATCTTGGCGATGTCGTCGAGCTGTTCGAAGAAGCGCCGCATGACATCGAGGCCGACCTCTTGGTGGACCATTTCGCGGCCACGGAAGAGGCAGGTCACTTGGACCTTGTCACCCGCTTCGAGGAATTTGCGGGCGCGCTCGACCTTGACCATGAGGTCGCCAGTCGCGGTCTTGGGCCTCAGGCGCACTTCTTTGAGCACGACCTGGTGCTGCTTCTTCTTGGACGCGACCGCCTTCTTCTTGGCCTCGTACTTGAACTTGCCGTAGTCCATGACTCGGCAAACCGGAGGCCGCTGGTTGGCGGCGACCTCGACGAGGTCGAGGCCTCGCTCGCGCGCGAGGGCGAGGGCGTCGCGGGTGTCCATCTCTCCGAGCTGCTCGCCCTCGTCATCGATGACGAAGACCGGGGACAAGCGAATCTGCTCGTTGATGCGGTGGGAATCCCTGGGGGGTGCGGATGGCGTGTGTCTCAAAAACCTCCTCACTGCCGCGCGCTCGGCACGGTCAAGAATGAAGTGGGCGCTTTGGCCCGGAAGTCGAAGCGGATCTGGAAAACCGCGATTCTATAGGCAAGCGGCGGGCGCGGGGGAAGGCCGTCAAGAGAAAGGTCGACCTTCGTTGCTTTTCGGTCGCCGCCGAGGGTCGCCTGTAGAAGGCCTGAACCACCGGTCGGCGGACCTCGTTGGCCGCCCCCGCCCCGTTTTCTCATTCCGAACCGGAGTGCACTGCATGGCACCCATCAAGTTGCGCCTCGCAACCGTCCTCGTGCTCGGCGCCGTCCTGTTTGTCGGCTTTGTCGGCACTTCCACCACACGTGCCCAGGCCCCCACCGGCGCCGAGGCCAGCAACGAGCTCAAGCCGCGGCGCATCGACGATGCCGTCGCGATGGCCCTCGACTGGATCTGCGAGCAACAGGGAGCCGACGGCTCCTGGACGAGCACGGCAAGCGAGGTCACCGCGACAGCGCTCGCCGTGCGAGCCTTGGCCGCGCAGCGCGCCTCGACAGGCGCAAACCCAAAGCGTGACGAGGCGGCGAAGCGTGGCCTCGCCTACCTGATGCAGCGGCAGGAACGCTATGGCTGGATCGGCGACTTCGCATCGGGCCTCGGCGCTTATGAGCATGCCTCGGCAACCCTGGCCCTCCTCGCCCATCTGCCAAACGGCGAAGAAGCGGCAGCCGCGCCACAGGACTTGCGCAAGACCACGCAGCTCGCACTCGACGCCCTGGCCACGCGCCGCAACGAAGACGGCGCTTGGGGCTACTCGCGCTGGGCTTCGCACACGAGCGTCGTCGCCCTCGTGGCCACAGCCCTCGACCGCGGCCGCAGGGCCGGGCTCAACGTCGACGCAAGCGCTGTCGATGCTGTGACCGCGTGGCTGCGCTCGGCCCGGCGCAAGGGCCCGGCTGGCTACGACGCATGCAAGCAGCCAGGGATGGCGGCGACGGCGCTTCCCGCGGCCTCGCAGCTCGCCGTCGACGCCTCGGGCCTCCTCGCCGAACGCCTCCTCGCCACGGCCCTCGATCCCAACGAGCACGAAGACACGCTGCTGCGCCAGCTCTCGGACGCTGCCCACGTCGACCTCGACGCGGCCTACATGGCGAGCTTCGCCTTCGCCTTCGGCACGGAGCGCGGCGACGCGTGGCACCGCAAGCATGCGGCGCGGCTCTTGGAGGTCCAGAGTCGCGCAGGCTTCCACATTGGCTCTTGGAACCCTGAGCTCTTGCAGGGCGCGCACGGCGAGAAAGAGCGCGTGCGCGCGACCGCTCTCGCGGTGCTGACGCTCATGGCCCTGCAGGAGCGGCCGATCATCGAACAAGTCGAGATCCTCAGTGGCGAGCAACTCGTCGACGAGGAAGCGGTCGACGAGCCAGTGGTCGCCGAGCCAGTGTCCGACATCGCGACCATCGAGCCCGCGGCGGAGTCGAACGCGCCCGTCGCTGCTGATCGCGTGCTGCCCCGCGCTTCCACACGCAGCGGTGAAGTCCAAGCAACGCGAGCCGCAGCCATCGCCAACGGGCTCGCGTGGCTCGCCCGCCATCAGTCGGAGGACGGTAGCTTCGGCGCGAAGGACTTCGTGCAGCAGTGCCCCGAAGACGACCGCTGCAGCGGGAGCGGCAACGAACTGACGAGCATTGGCACGACCGGCCTCGCGCTCTTGGCCTTCCTCGGCGAAGGCTCGACGCTGCGCGGCGGCACCCACGCAAAGGTCGTGCGGCGTGCCGCCCAATGGCTCGTAGAGCAGCAGGACGACAAGGGCGTGATCGGCACCGTGTCGACGCGCTTTTGTCACTACAACCACGCGATCGCGACGTACGCCTTGGCCGAGGCCTACGGCCAGTCGAAGTACGACGCCTTGAAGGGCCACGTACAAGCAGCCGTCGACTACATCCACAGCGCACGCAATCCCTACAAGGTCTGGCGCTACTGGGCGCGTGGTGGCGACAACGACACGTCCGTGACGATCTGGATGCTGCTCGCCCTGTCGGCGGCCAAGGACTTCGGTCTGCGGGTCGATAAGGATGCGTTCAAGTACGTCGACGCCTGGCTCCATGAGGTGACGAACCCCACGACCGGGCAGGTCGGCTACAGCAAGCGCGGTGAGCCTTCTTCGCGCAACGACGGCATGGCACAAGCCTTCCCGCCGAACCGGACCGAGGCCTTGACGGCCGCCGGCCTCTACGGACGCGTCCTCCTCGGGCGCACGCCGCAAGCCGATCCCATCATGAACGTCGCCGCGGACACGATCCTCGAGCTCCCGCCGACTACGGACAAAGAGAAGGGCAGCGTCGACTACTGCTACTGGTTTTTCGCCACGCGGGCCATGCACCAGATGGGGCGCCACCACTGGACGCAATGGAAGAAGGCGCTCGCGCCGACCTTGCTCGAGTCACAAGTGAAGAGCGGCCACGCCGCCGGCTCGTGGGACCCAGTCAGCGCGTGGTCCGCCGACGGCGGCCGCGTCTACACGACGGCGCTCGCGGTTTTGTGCCTAGAGACCTACTACCGCTCCACGCCGTTGCTGCGCTGAGCGGCGCGGCGGCTACGCCGCAAGATAGCGAGCTTCGCGAAAGTCGCTGTCCGATACGAGGGTCACGCCGCCTAAGGCTTCCATGACCATAGCTCGGAGTCGCATGGGCCGACTCGAGCGCCTTCGTCCATGGAGCCACTCACATGACCTGGAAGCCCTCGCTTCTTGCGCTCGGACTCTTCGTAGCCGGGCCCCATCTCCCCCTCGCGGCACAGATCGCCGACCTCGAAGAGAAGCACCACGTGCTCTCGAGGATCAGCTTCGGTGTGTCACCCAGCGTGTTCAACTCGATCATCACGCAGCAGGACCTCGACAATCACATCCTCGAACAGCTGCATTTGGTAGGAAATGTCAGCCAGGGCGCCATCGCGACGAACCTGTTGAACTACTTTCCGCCGGTCACGAACTGCGGCACCATACCAACGGGATCGACCTCGCCAGGGCCGTGGACGACATCAATGATGCAGTGGCAACAGTTGGTGCGCATGATCACGAGTGAAGACCAGCTCGTCGAGGTCATGACCTACTTCTGGGAGAACCACTTCTCGACGTCCGTAGGCAAGTCTGGTGCGCCTGGAGGCAACGGCCGCGGCCAGTGCATGCGTCAAAGGAACGAGCTCGTCGAGAACGAGGGATTCCGCAAACTCTGCCTCACGAACTTCTATCAACTGGCGCGCCACAGCATGTATAGCCCGGCGATGCGCTATTACCTCGACTTGGCGTTTTCCTGCGAAAACGCCGGTCGCAGCCTCAACGAAAACTACTTTCGAGAGCTGCTCGAGCTCCATCTCCTTGATGCAACGCAATTCGGAACAGGCATACCCAACTACACGAACGATGCCGACATACAAGCCGGAACGCGGCTGATCGCCGGCATGTGGGTGAATCGACCCACCGGAAACGACGCGCCCTACAACCAGGTGACGAATACAACGTCGACAACGTGCAACATCTTCCCGGCTTTGACTCTCTTCAACGGGCCGAATCAGACACACATCGCCGACTTCAGCGTCCCAGCCTTGCCACCGAGTCAATGGACGTCTGTCAACCTCGATCGCCGCGCCGATGAACTCCTGCGACATGTAATACGGCAGACGCAATCGAAGGTCTTCTTGTGCTCAAAGCTCCTTCGCTACTTCATCGCTGACGACGCGCCTGAAAGCCATCCCCTCCTCGTGCGTGATTGCATCGCGGCATGGGGCGATCTTGGAGACGTTCGGGCGACTCTCAAAGTGATCTTCTTCAGCCCCGAGTTCCGATCTGCGGCTCGCCGCTGGAACAGGATCAAGCTCCCGATCGAAGTCGCAGTATCCCATGCTCGCGCGCTGGACGCCCAATTCCACTCCGTCACCAACTTCATGGATGTTGGTCAACGCTTGAGCGCCATCGACACGTTCTTATCAGCGAGTGGCGCGACGCTGTTCACCTTCCCGTCGCCTGACGGGTTCCCGTTCGCAAGCCAGCGCCAGATCGGCATGGCAGCCTACTGGCAACAGGGCTACGCGGCGTATCGCGTTTACGAGGACGCAGTGCCGCCGACACAGCCGCTCGACAACCTGAGCTTCAACCCCCGGCCACTCGTCGAGGCGGAGCTCAACCGGCTGGGCTTCTCTTGGTCGACCTCGACGTCCGCTCAAGTCGCGCTCGCGACGCTGCAGCTCTTCTTCCGCAATCGCTACTCGCAGCTCGACCACCGCGTTACGAGCGCCTTCCTCGATGAGGACAGCGCGACGGGATCGCCACCGACATCACTCTGGAATCCGAACGGTCCTGACGCGGACAAGCGTTTGCGCTTGGCCGTCGCTCTCTGCCTCTCCCTTCCCCAGTTCTGCGAGCGCTGAGCGCCACGGAGTAACGATCATGAAAAAGAACAACTCTATCGGGCGCCGTGACATTCTCAAAGTCGGTGCGGCCAGTCTTCCTCTCTGCGCTTTCTCGCGCTCGCTTTCGGCGATGGCGAGCGCCGCTGCTGGTGGCAATCCCAATCGGCGACTCCTGACGATCTTCCTGCGTGGCGGAAATGATGGCGTCAACTGCGTCATCCCGCATGGCGACCTTGACTACGTGAACGCCCGCCAGACAATTGCCATCCCGCCAGGCCCCTTGACATCCCTCAACGGCTACCCCGGCATTGGAATTCATCCAGCGATGACGGGGCTCAGGACTCTCTTCAATCAAGGGAAAGTCGCCTTCCTACATCGCGTTGGCAACCTCGAGGGCCAGCGCTCACACTTCAACGAGATGCACCTGCTCGAGACCGGCCGCCTCGACTACAAGGCTTCGGCCAAGGGGTGGGTCCCGCAAGCTCTCTCACAGGTTCCGGCGACGGGCCTCATGCCAGCCATCAGCCTTTCGCATCGCATGCAAAGGATGTACTTGTCGAGTGCAGCGAGCGATCCGACCTTTCACCTCCAAGCACCCTACTCGACCAGTGGCGCGCTACGCACGCTGGCTATCGACTTCGCCGATCCAGGCAGCCCCCCGGCGATCACGCCGGCCATCAGGGTCGCAAATCGGGTTGAAGTCACGGGCGCTTCTGGCGCTGGAGCCTATCCCGTCACAGGGGAAGGCCCCTTTCTTCGATCGACGATCCAAACTTCGATCAACAAACTACGCCAGCTACGCGGCAACCATGCGGCCTTCAACCGGAATGGAACGGCATTCCCGACCGTAGCCGGAGATCCCAATGTAGCTTCACTCGCGGCGACGAGCAGCTACTACAACTTCTTCGCGCGCATGGAGGAGGCTGTATACATGTTGAATCAAGGTATCTCCAACTTCGCAGGTGTAGAACTCGGCGGTTGGGACACCCACAACGAACAGACGACCGCGGGCCAGGTCGGCGGCAGCTCCGCCCAAGGCATCCACCAAATACTTCTCGCCATGCTTTCGCACGCCATCACTTCAGCCAAGGCCAGTCTCGGCGCAGACAGCATGATCCTCGTTGTCAGCGAGTTCGGACGCACGAACCGTGACAACGGCAGCGGCACGGACCACGGCGTCGGCGCGCTCTACATGGCCATCGGTGATCAGGTCAACGGCGGCGTCTACAACTGCTGGCTGCCGGCTAGCCCAACGATGCCAGCCATGGGGCAACCCAAGGGGAGCCAGTGGCGCCGCCTCTTGGCGCCTCCGACCGATCCGAAGTACTTCGACGCGATCGAGCCCGCGACCGACTTCCGCGTGCCTCTCATCGAGATCGCCACCAAGTTCTTCCAGATCCCGTCGGCGAACCTGGTCAACCTGTCCGAAGTGGGTCCGGCTTGGCGCGACATCTACAATAACACGATGATGAATCCTGCCTACGCGCAGCTCAACTTCGTCTGAGTCGTCAGCTTCGCCTGAGACTCCCCGCCGCGCGCAGCGATCACGTGCGCGCGGCGACGCGCCGCTCGATCTCGGCGACGACGGCATCGACGGACATCGTGCCGAGGTCGCCGTCGTTGCGGTGACGCAGCGTGAGGTCGCCGGACTCTAGTTCTTGGTCGCCGACGACGGCGACGAGCTGGGTCTTCTCCTGCCAGAGGTGCTTGCGGATCTTGGCACCGACCTTGTCGGCGGCGACGTCGAGCTCGACGCGCACGCCTGCCTTGCGTAGCGCCGCTGCTGCCTTGGTCGCCGCTTCAGCGTGGCGCTCGCCGACCGAGATGACGGCGATCTGCGTCGGCGCGAGCCAGAGCGGGAAGCAGCCGACGTGCTGCTCGACGAGGATGCCGAAGAAGCGCTCGAGCGAGCCGAGCAGGGCTCGGTGCAGCATGATCGGCCGATGCTGGCTGCCGTCTTCGCCGATGAACGACAAATCGAAGCGTTCCGGCAAGTTGAAGTCGCACTGGATGGTCGAGCACTGCCACGAGCGACCGATGGCGTCGCGGATCTTGACGTCGATCTTGGGGCCGTAGAAGGCGCCACCGCCTTCGTCGACGCCGAAGGCGATGCCCGATCCCTCGAGCGCCGCTCGCAGCGCCGCCGTTGCCTTCTCCCAGATCTCGTCGCTGCCGACGGCCTTCTCGGGCCGGGTCGACAGCTCGAGTTCGAAGTCCTCGAAACCGAAGGCGCGCAGCATCTCGAGCACGAAATCGAGGACGCGCACGATCTCGGCGTCGAGCTGCTCGGGCGTGCAGAAGATGTGCGCATCGTCCTGGGTGAAGCCACGAACGCGCAAGAGCCCGTGCAACATGCCCGCGCCTTCGTAGCGATAGACCGTTCCGAGCTCGGCCCAGCGGAAGGGCAGCTCGCGGTAGGAGCGGCGCCGATCCTTGAACATCATCACGTGGAAGGGACAGTTCATCGGCTTCAGCAAGTAGGCCTGGCCGTCGATGTCCATCGGCGAGTCCATCCACTCCTTGTAGAAGTCGAGGTGGCCGGAGCACTGCCAGAGTTCGCTCTTGGCGACGCGCGGCGAGTAGACGATGTCGTAGCCGCCGTCCAAGTGCTTCTGCCGCCAGAACTCCTCGATCTTGTGGCGCACGAAGCCGCCCTTCGGATGCCAGAGCACGAGGCCGGCGCCGTACTCGCCCATCGTCGAGAAGAGGTCGAGGTCCTTGCCGATGCGGCGGTGGTCGCGCTTGGCGGCCTCTTCGAGGCGCAGCTTGTGCGCTTCCATCGCCTTCTTGTCCGCGAAGGCGTGGCCGTAGATGCGCGTCAGCATCTTGTTGCCGGCGTCGTCGCCGAAGTAGGCGCCCGCGATCGTCAGGACGGCGAAACCGTCACCGAGGTAGCTCGAACGCGGGATGTGCGGTCCGCGGCAAAGGTCGGTGAACTTGCCGTGGGTGTAGAAGCTCACGACCTCGTCTTCGGCCATGCGCTCGAGGATCGGGATCTTGTAGATGTCGTCGAGCTCGCGCGCGATGCGCAGCCCGTCCTCTTTGCCGAGCTCGCGGCGCTCGAAGGGGCTGTCTTCCTTGACGATCTCGTGCATGAGGCGCTCGATTTCGGGCAGGTCGTCCGCGCTGATCGGCTCGTCGCCGAAGTCGATGTCGTAGTAGAAGCCGTAGCGCTCGTCGTCGACTGCCGGACCTTTCCAGAGCTTGGCCTTGGGCCGCAGGCGCTGGATCGCGTCGGCCATGATGTGCGCCGCCGAGTGACGCAGGGTCTCGAGACCGGCGGGGCTTTCGCGCGTGATGATCGCAACGCTTGCGTCGGCGTCGACGGGCGCCGCCAGGTCACGCTGCTCGCCATCGATGACGATGCCGACCGCGGCCTTGGCGAGCTTCTTGCCGATCGACTCGGCGATCGCAAACCCCGTCGTGCCAGACGGGTAGCTGCGCTTGGAACCGTCAGGAAGGGTGATCTCGATCTGTTTCGAATCGCTGGTTGCACTCATCGCGGCACTCGGCAGGGGATCTGCCTTCGAGGAAGTTGGCCCGGTATATCGGGCGCGTGAGGTTACGCGCCGAAGGCGCGCAGTTCGAGGCTCAGGGACGCGAAGACTGGCCGCCCTGCGGAATAGAATGAGGCTCGGAGGACTTCCGTTCGAGGACCCTCCTGGGCAGTCTGTCTCGGTGCCGCAAGCCACCACGATCCCACTCGCGAAGGGCGCCAAGCCGAGCTTCCCCCCACTCTGCATCGTTTGCCACAGCCTGCCGGACTCCGAGGCGCGGCTCCTCATCGATACGACGAGTGGCTGGCTGAGCGTCTTCTTCCCGATCCTCCACCTCTTCGGGTGGAGGCACTTCCGGGTACCGACCTGCCGGCCCTGCAAGTGGACGCTTCGTGCGCAAAGGTGGGGACGCAACCTCGTTGCCTTTGCGATTGGTGCCGCGGCTATCGGCTACTTCGCGAGCCACTACGCGTAGCTGCCGCGCACGCAGCGCAAGTGGGCGCTCTTCGCGACGGTCTGCGCCGCCCTCGTGCCGTGGATGGTCATCGAGGCCTTGTGGCCCCGCTACATCGATGTGACGACGACGAAGGACACGACCAACTACGACTTCGCGTCGGAGGACTACGCGCGGGCCTTCGCGGCGATCAACGAAGTCGACTTCGAGGACGACGTTGCCTGAAGCGAGTGCTGTGCGTCAGGCCGAAGGCCCGATGCGCTCCTTGCCCATGAAGGGCACGAGCTTCGGCGGCACCGTGACGCTGCCGTCTTCGTTCTGCCAGTTTTCGAGGATGGCGATCAACATGCGCGTCGACGCAGCGACGGTGTTGTTGAGCGTGTGGCAGAAGCGCGTCTTCTTCTCGGCGTCCTTGTAGCGGATATTGAGTCGGCGCGCTTGGAAGTCGTGGAAGCGACTCGCCGAGTGTGTCTCGCCGTAGCCGCCGCGGCTCGGCAT
>CALLZN010000372.1 GCA_937858895.1 uncultured bacterium
TGATCGTGCGTGATGTGACAGGTGACGGACTTGTGGATATTTTATATCCATATACTCTCATCCCAGGGCCAGGTATTGCCATCGGGCTCCTGGAGAACACCGGCAATGCCGTCTTTCGCGAAGTCTCAAAGGCGAAGATTCCTAGTCCCGTCGTGGGAACAGGCGTGCAGCGCTTCTCATTGGCAGACGTCGATCGTGACGGCGACCTCGATCTCATCGTTTCCTTCATGGGCCAGAGCGCGCAGCTGTGGCTCAACCTCGGCGACGGGACCTTCGTCGACCGCACTTCGTCCATGATGCCCGGCAGTCCAGTCGCATGGGACATCCTGCCTGGTGACCTTGATGGCGACAAGGACATCGACTTGCTCTTCGTGGGGGGCAGTGGACCGCTTCCCGTCCTTCTCAATGACGGCAAGGGCAAGTTCACGCAATCGCAGAACTACAGCTTCTTGACCGGCCGAGAATGGCCAGGGGACTGCCACTTCATCGACGTCGACTACGATGGCGACCTCGACTTACTGGCCCCATCGCAGTATGCGGACCATCTTTTCATCAACGACGGTCGCGGCCAGTTCAAAGATGAATCGCATCGAATGCCTCTACCAATCGGCTACGGCGGTAGCGGGGTCGTTGTGCCCGGCGACTACGACGGGAACGGCAGCATTGACCTGCTTGTGTCCTGTGCTGCCCTGTTCTCGTCTTATCCGAGGCACATCAACTACTTGCTCAACGACGGCAGAGGCTACTTCACATTCGTCGCCGGTGTGATCCGCGATCCTGGTGGAATATTTTACATGGTCGAAGCATGTTCGGCCGGCGACATTGATAATGACGGTGACGATGATTTATTCGTAAAGGCGCGTCCCGCAGCCATCTACGATCCGATCCGCGCAAGGACCTGGCGCAACCTTCATCGTCACCTCTTCGTCCCACAGAACCCCCAACTCGGCAAGCCTCTGACACTGGAGCTGCACTCACTGCTCGCTTCGTCAATCGTTCTGCCGTTCCTCGCCGCCGAAGACGCCAACGTCCGGCTACCCGGCATCAGCGGCCTGCTGCGCTGTGATCCGGCAAGCACCGTCGCGCTCGGTGCCATCGCGGTGGCAACTCCAGGGCTCGTCGCAGTGTCCTTGCCCATACCCAACCATCCCAAGCTCCTCGGCTTCGACTTCACGCTGCAAGCCCTCATCTTCGACGCCAAGCAGCCACGGCCGATCGGCTTCACCAATCCAGTCACGAAGACGATCAAGCGATGACCCGAAGTCTGCGCTACATTTGCGAGATCAAGCAATCCGGCAACTTCGGGTACAGCAATCTGCAGTCGTTCTTGGCAGTCAACGGTACGCTGGAGCAAGGCACGACTCAGTCTCTGCAAGGTCCGCAACGTGAGGCCCGCGCTGCGACTGCCTTGCCTGACGCATCACGCGTTGCGCCGAGCAGTTTCGATGAGCGATTGATCCGGATCTTCGGGAGCAAGCAACGATGAAGGCTTCGCGCAACTTGATTTCGTGGTGCTGTGGAGCCTTGACCGGCTTGTTCGTCGCATTCGCGTTCTGTCCTGATCGCCTTGACGCACAAGAGCGCGTGCGAGTCAACGAAGAACTGATATTCGGCCATGCTGGAGTTGAGTTTGCGGACGTTGATGGAGACGGAGACCTCGACTGGATCTCGCTTGCAGGGCCGTCTGGAATAGCGCTTCGCTTGAATGATGGCATTGGTAACTTTCTTGACGCTACTGCGGGCCGTATCCCGATCGGAATCACTCCGGTCGGAGCTAGCCCGTTGCGGCTGATAGTGCGCGACATAACCGGTGACGGATTCGTGGACATCGTCTTCCCGTACGGCGCTACAACCCAGCCGGGGTTTGGCATCGGGCTCCTGCAGAATGACGGTAACGGTGTGTTCCGAGATGTAACGTCGACGAAGATGCCTCCCCCCGCGCCATTCGTGCCCGAGCGCTTCGCGGTTGTTGATATCGATGGCGACAGCGATCCTGATCTTGTCCTCCCGTTCAGGGGATCGAGTGCGCAACTTTGGATCAATCTCGGCGACGGGGCCTTCGTCGACCGCACTTCATCCATGATACCCGGCAGTCCTGTCGCGTGGAACATCGTTCCAGGCGATATCGACGGAGACAAGGACATCGACTTGCTATTCGTTGGATCCAGGGGTCCGCTGCGCATGCTGCTCAATGATGGCAAGGGTCATTTCGCGCCGTCGCATAATCACAGCTTCTTGACAACGCGCGAGGGCATCGTATCGGCGAACCTTCTGGATGTTGACTGCGACGGTGACGTGGATGCCTTCGTGCTGACGGAGTATGCCGATTATCTGTTTATCAATGACGGCAGCGGTCGGTTCAAAGACGAGTCTTACCGCATGCCCAAGCCGGTCGGATATGGCGGTAGCCTGATCAGCGTGCCCGGCGATTTCGACGGGAACGGAAGTCTCGATATCCTTGTGTCCTGCTTCTTCCCATTCTCGTCCTACCCAAAGCACATCAACTACTTGCTCAACGATGGCAAAGGCAACTTCACATTTGTCGGTGCCGTGATTCGTGATCCGGGCGGGCTGCATATCGTCGAAGAATGCTCCGTCGCCGACATGGACAATGACGGTGACGATGACTTGTTCGTGCTGTCGCGGCCCACGTCCCCCTTGGATCCGATTCGCTGCAGGACCTGGCGCAACCTTCATCGTCACCTCTTCGTCCCACAGAACCCCCAACTCGGCAAGCCGCTGACGCTGGAGCTGCACTCACTGCTCGCTTCGTCAATCGTCCTGCCCTTCCTTGCCGCCGAAGACGCCAACATCCGACTTCCCGGCATCAGCGGCCTGCTGCGCTGCGATCCGGCAAACACCGTCGCTCTTGGTGCAATCGCGGTGACAACTCCAGGACTCGTCACAATGACCTTGCCCATACCCAACCATCCCAAGCTCCTCGGCTTCGACTTCACGCTGCAAGCCCTCATCTTCGACGCCAAGCAGCCACGGCCGATCGGCTTCACCAATCCAGTCACGAAGACGATCAAGCGATGACCCCGAGTTGACGTCTGCAACGCAGCGAAGAGTACGAGGCGATGATGAAGCGCTGCTCTATGCATGCATGCGTCGGGTTGATATGGGTGTCTCCGGTTGCAGCCCAGGCTCCACGAACCTTGTTTTCAAGATTCAACGATGCCGATTCAACCGTGCTCGTTCACCATGGCGTCGATGCGCCATCTGCTAGGCTTGTGCGCGTGTCATCTTCTGCAGTGCAGGAGTCTGTGATAGCATTGATGGCAAAGCCGCGCGACGTTGCCAATATCAAAGCCCTCAATGCAGTGGATGCAAGTACGCTTGTGTTTGCTGGCGCCACCGCGTCGAATCAGGGCGAGTTGAGGCTGTTTCACGACAGCGGTAACGGCTTTGCGCTTTCGAGCACGTATACGGAGGCTGGTAGCGATTTCGTCGGCGTCGCCTACTCGCGGGCAAGGCAGCGGCTATATTTGCTGGATAGCTTGAAGCAGCGCATCATATATGCTGATATGTCTTCGGCTAGCACGGCGCTGCCTCAATTGTGGAGCGTCTTAGTGACATCCCAGCAGTTGCCCGGCCTAGCCGGGGTATCGGACTACCGGCTCTCTTTGAGCAAAGCCTCCGATGGTCCCGCTCCAATCTTAGCTGCTCATCCGCTCCGCGCCTACCCTGGCGACACATTTACAATCACGGATTCGGCTACTGTCCCGACGAGCGTGATCCCGGGAGACCACAGTGTTGCCCGGATCATGGATGCGCACGTGACGAGCTCGGCGGCATCCTTGACTGTCAAAGGTCCGCCGGGAGTCTCGGTTGATGTCGAGTCCGCTATCACGGGCATGAGCTATGGCTCAGCGATAACCGCAATGAACGGTGTCGCGGCTGTCCCGTTGCAGCCTGGGATCGTGCTTGGTGACATCGTTGTTGCTCGCCGTGCCGGAGCAGTCGCCGGAACCCCTTATTTTTGTTCGTTCCAACGCTGGGGTTTTTCAGAGTCGTTGTCGATGGGTATCGCTATTGAAGATATCGGCCGAGCATGTTCAATGAACGCGTGGACAAACAACGCGATTTTCGGAGTGAATGCGTTTTTGAAGTACACTGGCACGCCAAATCCGAGCAACTTTGCGGCGTCATTGGTTGTCGGTACCGAGAGCGATGTATACGCTATCGGCGGCGGGCAATATGCGCTCTTCGGGTCCGCCGTCTTTCAAAGCACAGCGTATGTGGACCCGGGCCGACTGCCGGTAGGTTTTGCAACGGCCGACCTGCCTATACCAGGTGACCAAACGCTTGTGGGCACGACAGTGTGCTTTCAATGGTGGATCAACGACGGCCCGGCAATTCGCGTTTCTAACGTGGCATGCATTTTGATCCGCGATGCAGAGTTCGTTCCAGCTTCACCTGCTGCACTGAGTCGAGGCCGTCCGGGCACCCTCACTCCACGCCGTACGAGTAACAGCGAGACACGTCGTGCCCTAGCTGAATGGCTACGAAAATGCGGGGCGCGGATACTGACGAACGATGAGCAATACTCCTCTGCGCGGCGCTTCATAAAAGCTCGTCGGTAAGCAGCTCGTAGACCGGGCTCTTGATCTCGTTGCGGTAGCCAGGCCACCGGTCCTTCGGCAATACCGGCAGCCTTCTTGCGGTGTTCTTGCGTGCCGCCGGCTACGCTCAGCGCGATGCGCGCAGCTCTCTTCGACCTCGACGGCACCCTGGCCGACACCATGCCGGTTTGCTTCGCCGCGTTTCGCGAGGTCTTCCGTGAAGAGCTAGGTGTCGACCTCGACAACGATGCGATCGCGATCCACTTCGGCCCTTCTGAGGAGGGCGTCTTGCGCAAGGTCCTAGGCCTCGACCGCGAGGCGGCGGCGACCGAGCGTTACCTCGAGCGCTATGCGCGTCTGCATCGGGATGTCCCCGGACTCTTCCCGGGTATGGAGCGCGTGCTGCAGCGCTGCGCCGACATGGGGCTGCGCCGGGGTATCGTGACCGGCAAGGGGCCGCGGAGCGCCCGCATCTCGGCGGACCAGCTCGGCCTCGATGCCCACTTCGAAGTCATCGAAGCGGGTTCGCCCGAGGGCTGGAGCAAGGTCGAGCGCTTGCGGCACATCCTCGATGCGTGGGGCATCGATGCCGGCGCGGGCTTCTACGTCGGTGACCATCCGAGCGACGTACGCGCTGCCCGCGAGCTCGGCCTGCATGCGATCTCGGTCGCGTGGTGTCCTCTGGCCGATGTCGAGGCGCTGCGCCGCGCCGAGCCCGACGCGCTCTTGACAAGGCCTGAGGACTTGCTCGCTTGGCTCGACGAGCTGCGTGCGTGAGTTCCGAGGGCGCGTGTTACGCTCTCCGGCGATGGGACGACAACTCGAAGCTCGCTACCTGATCGAGACCATGGAGCGGCTCGTGCGGCGCATCGAAGAGCGCTTCCCGAGCGCGATGCTCGTGCGGACAGCGCAAGCCGTGCTCGAGACCGCGCGGCAAGCGCAGGAGCGGACGGCGCGTTTCTCGAGGCCCATCCTCTGGCTGCGCATACCGATCTTTTTGCTGCTGACCTTCATCCCGGTCTTCCTGATCTACGAGCTCTGGGTCCTCGATCTTCCCTTCACGCCGGGGAGCCTCGGGGACGCGATCAGCTTCTTTCAGGCGGCGGTCGAGAGCCTCGTCTTCATCGGCATCGGCACGCTCTTTCTCATGACGCTCGAAGGGCGCTTCAAGCGTCGGCGCGCGCTCGAGGCCGTGCACGAGCTCCGCGAGCTCGCCCACATCATCGACATGCACCAGCTCGACAAGGATCCGGCCTACTTGCTCGGGGAGGGGACGATGACCGCGAGTTCGCCCGCGCGCACGATGACGGCCTTCGAACTGAATCGCTACCTCGACTACTGCAGCGAGCTGCTCGCCCTCATCGGTAAGGTCGCGGCAATCTATGGCCAACGCATCGCCGATCCCGTGGCCCTCGAAGCCGTCGACCAGGTCGAGAACCTGACGACCGGGCTCTCGCGCAAGGTTTGGCAGAAGCTCATGATCCTCGACCAGGAGAGCGACCGCGTGCGCGAGAGTCGGCGCGGCCCCTGAGCGCGAGCTTTGGTCCGGCGGCCGGGCCGATGCGCCGCTAGGATAAAACTCCCACCGCACGCCACGACGTCTTTCCTGGAGCCAGAGTCATGCGCGCATTCCCTTGCAAGCGCCCCGCCGAGTCACGATCACGTAGACTTCGCTTCTCTCTCATTCTCGCAGTCGCCGCGTGTGTTGGCCCGCTGACGAGTCAAACACCCCTGCACGTCGAGCTCGTGGGCTTTGGGTTCACGGCGCCGGTCGACCTCCAAGTGCCGCCGGGGGACAGGGAGCGTCTCTTCATCGCTCAACAGGACGGCTTGGTCCGCATCATCAAGAAGGGCGCGACGCTCGCGACACCCTTCCTCGATTTGACGGCGAAGACCATGCGGACCAACGAGGGTGGCCTCTTGGGGCTCGCCTTTCATCCGCGCTACGCGCAGAACGGTTACGCCTATTTTTACTACACGGACCTGAGCGGTAGCTCGGTCGTCGAGCGCTACACGGCCTCGACGGCCAACCCCGATGTTGCGGACCCCTCGTCCGTGCGTCGCATCCTCGGCCCGCTTGCGCAGCCGCTGCCGAGTCACAACGGTGGCTCGCTCTTCTTCGGGCCCAAGGGCTACCTGCATCTCTGTCTTGGGGATGGTGGTGGGGTCGGTGACTTCGCTTGTCGGGCTCAGAACGGTCAAAGTCTGCTCGGCAAGATCCTGCGGCTCGACGTGGACACGACGACCGCGGCTTATGCGATTCCACCCGACAATCCGTTTCGTAACGATCCCAACGTCCTCGATGAGATCGCGCACTTGGGTTTGCGCAACCCCTGGCGCGCCTCGTACGATCGCGTGACCGGCGACCTTTACATTGCAGATGTCGGCCAGGATGCCTTCGAAGAAGTGAGCTTTGCACCGAACGGCCGGCTCGGGCTCAACTTTGGTTGGAAGATCATGGAGGCCAGCAGTTGTTACTCGAGCGCTGCATGCGCGGCGACCGTGCCGGTGTGCAACGCCCCCGAGTTGACGCTGCCAATCCACAGCTACGGTCCGGTGGATGGGCGTTCGATCACCGGCGGCTTCGTCTATCGCGGCTGCGCAATCCCGGATCTCAAGGGCAGCTACTTCTTCGCCGATTGGATGTCGCAGCGCATCTGGTCCTTCCGCTACCGGAATGGACAGAAGAGCGACCTTCGCGAGCGCACAGCCGAGCTCGTGCCGAAGACTGGGACGCGGCGCATCCATCGCGTCTCGAGCTTCGGACAAGACGACTACGGCGAGCTCTACCTCTGCGACTACAGCGATGGCGAGATCTGGAAGCTCGTCCCGGACGCGCCGCCGCCGGTCAAGGACCTGGGCCAAGGGCTCGCGGGGACGCATGGCGTCCCGGTCTTCGATGCCTGCGGCCAGCTCACGAGCGGCAACTCGGCGCTCTTCACGCTCGAGAGCGCGGTGCCGCTCTCGGTCGCGGTCCTCGTCCTCTCGGCGACGAACAGCCCGGTCTCGATCTTCGGTGGCACGCTCGTGCCCTGGCCGCCGCTGCCGGTCATCGTCTTTCCGACTGGCGCCGCGGGCACCGTGGCCTTCGACGTTCCTGGCTCGACTCCTGGTATTGCCTATGCACAGTTTCTCGTGCTGGACCAGATGGCTCCCCAGGGCTTTGCCTTCTCGAATGCCCTTCAGGTGACGCTGCGCTGAGTTCGGGGCGGTCACGAGGATTTCGCTGTACAACAAATGCGTGTCGTTCTCGTTTGCATTGGTTTCGCGCTCGGCTTCGCTTTGTCGCTCTTTGTCGGGCCCGAGCGTCTAGTTGTAGGCGCGAATATCGACGGTCGTGGCGAGGAGCGTGAAGATGCCCAGGTCGAAGCCCTGCGCCTCGAGCTCGCTGCCGTGCGCCGAGACCTCGCCGCCGTCAAGGGAGAGCGCAACGCCGCGCCCGAAGTCTCAGAGCTCCCTGCCCCCAAGGCCGAAGAAGCGCGCAAGAGTCCCGAGGCGCTCGATCTCTTTCTCCTCGACGATCTGCGGCGCTTCGTGTCGAGCGGCGCGCTCGAGCAGTACTTCTCGGGCAAGCGTGAAGACTTGGCGTCCTTCCTCGTCGATGGTTGGATCGGGGTCGGCCGACCCGAGCTCGCCTACGCGGTCGTGACTGCGAGTGCGCAGCAGCTTCCGATCGACAATCTGCTGCGGGCCGCTGCCAATGCGCTCGCCGAGGCCGGGAACCACGTTCTCGCCACCGAAGCCCATCTGAGACTTCTCATCGAGAATCCAGGCGCCGCTCTCAGCTACCTGCGCGAGCACGCGCCCGACCGAGCCTTGGCTCTACTCGAAGGCACGACGTTCGATGACAAGCACCAGGCTGTCGTTCGCCGCGGGCGGCTCGAGTTGCTCATCGCGTTGAAGCGTCCCGAAGAAGCGCTGCGTCTCACGGACGCTTTGCTCGCCGAAGGCCGCTTTCCGCCGGTGGCTTGGGAGTTCCTCGTGAATGCCATGCCGCGCGAGATCGAGGCGCGCCTCCTCGCGCAGATGCAAAAGGAAGCGTCCCCGGACATGCAGCGAGCCCTCGACTTGCACCTCGTCAAGGCGCTGATGCAGCAGGGGCGTAACGACGATGCCCGCCGGCGCATCGAAGCACGCTTGCTGAGCGGCTACGACCCTGCATTGGCCGAGGCGCTCACCAAGGCTGCGCCCAAAGAGGCGCTCAGCTACCTAGAGCGGCAGGTTCGTCTTCGAGGCGAAGATGCCGTGATCTGGGCCCAGTATGGTGACGTGCTTCTCGACAGCGGTCGAAAGGGCGAGGCCTATCATGCCTTCGAACGCGCAATTGCGATCGCGCCAAACGAGGAGGCCACCGACCGCTACCTCGAGGCAGATGCGCGCCGCGCGGCGGCCTTTCTCCTGCCATTTGCGCGAGCTCGCAAGGATGACGAGGTCTTCGGCGACATGGCTGATGCCTTATGGAAGCGCGGTGACCGCAATCTCGCGCGGGAGTACTGGGAAGAAGCGTTGCGCCTCGATCCCGACGACAGCGAATGGACGGGCAAGCTCGCGCGCCTCAAGGCGCAGAAAGATCCGCTCGGCGACGGCTGACGCCTCAGGCGTAGAGCCCGCGCAGCTTGTAGACGTGCGCCACGCGTTCGATCGCGAGCATGTAGCTCGCCGTGCGCGCCGACACCGATTCCCGGTCGGCCAGACCACAAACCGACTGGAAGGCATCGACCATGATCTTCTCGAGCCGTTCGTTGACGTCGCGCTCGTCCCAGTAGTAGCCGAGGCGGTTCTGCACCCACTCGAAGTAGCTGACCGTCACGCCCCCCGCGTTGGCCAGGATGTCGGGGATCACGAAGATGCCGCGCTCGTCGAGGATGGCCTCGGCCGAGGGCGTCATCGGACCGTTGGCACCTTCGACGATGACCTTGGCGCGGATGTCGGCGGCGTTCTCTTTGGTGATCACGTTTTCGAGCGCGGCCGGCACGAGGACGTCCACGTCGAGGGTCAAGAGCGCATCGCCAGAGATGTGATCGCCGCAAGTCAGGCCTTCGAGCGTGCGGTGGTCGCGCAAGTGCGCGCTCACCACCGACATGTCGAGGCCGTCGGGGTTGTAGAGGGCGCCCGATATGTCACTGATCGCGCAAACCTTGATGCCGAGGGCATGCAGGCATTCGGCCGAGACGCCGCCGACGTTGCCGGCACCTTGCACCGCTGCCTTGCACTGCTTGGGGTCCATGCCCAAGCGATAGAGTGACTCGCGCGTCATGAGGCCGACGCCGTAGCCCGTCGCGCGCACGCGGCCATGGCTGCCGCCGAGCTCGATCGGCTTGCCGGTTACGACGCCTGGCGCCGACTGGCGGATGTGCATGGCGTAGGTGTCCATCATCCAAGCCATGATGCGAGGGTTCGTGTTGACGTCCGGCGCTGGAACGTCACGGTCCGGACCGACGAGGTCCATGATCGAAGCCATGTAGCGGCGCGTCAGGCGTTCGAGCTCGAGCTCGGTCATCTTGGATGGGTCGCAGATGACACCACCCTTGGCCCCGCCGAAGGGCACGTTGACGACCGCACACTTCCACGTCATCCAGGCCGCGAGCGCTCGGACCTCGTCGAGGGTCACGTTGCGATCGAAGCGCACACCACCCTTGCCCGGTCCTCGTGCAACCGAGTGCTGGACGCGATACCCGGTGAAGACCTTGATCGATCGGTCCTCCATCTGCACCGGGATCGAGACGATGATCTCGCGGTCGGGCCGCTCGAGGATCTGGTAGAGCCCAGGGTCGAGGTCGAGTTTCTTGGCTGCAATGTCGAAGCGGTGCAGCATCGCCTCGAGGGGATTCGTTTCGCTGTCTCGATTCATCGATGTCCGTGCCAACTCATGGCTGGATCCGAAGAGGCCAAACGGGCCGAGCGTCCCTTCTTCCGAAGCGCGTGCCGGCGATGGTAGGTGCGAAGCTCGGCGGACGTGGCACGAGCGGAGCTTCGCATCTAGGATCGACGTAGGCGTTTCGTCGAGGCGCGGAGCAGGGTCTGGCTTCGGGGGTTGTTCGCGTTCGCCGTTCCGGCTTCGCCCTGTCGTGAGACTCTTGGAAAGCACCCGACTCTACGCAGCGCTGCGCACGCTCACAAGCACGGACGACGCTCGCTTCGTCTTCCTGGTGGCGGACGAGGCTCGCGTCGAGGCTTCGGGCCTCGCGGATTGCTTCGGGGTGACGCGGCCAGAAGCGATTCCGCCGGCGCGCCTGATCGGGGAGCGCTTTGGCTGCCTCGTGCGTGAGACCGATGGGCGTCGCAGCGCGCGGCTCGATGCCGGTGTCGGGGGAGGGGGTGCAGCGGGAGGGCTCGGCGTCTTCGTCAAGCAGTACGATGCTGGGTCCGGTAGGAGCGGCAAGATCGCTCGCCGCGCGGCCCCCGCGCGCATCGAAGCCGAGCGCCTCGTTCAGCTCGGCCGCCTCGGCCTCCCCGTGCCCGAGCTCTTGCTCGCCTGCTGGAGTCGAAGCGGGGGACGGGGGCCCGGCGCGACGGTCCAAGTCGCGATCGAGGGGCGCGGCCTCGACGAGGTCTTCGCCGAAGCGAGTGAGGCAGCCCGCGCCCGCTGCGTCGAAAAGGCACTGCTGCCGATCGTCGTTCGGCTGCACGAGTGCGGCTTCTTTCACCGCGACCTCTACCTCGGGCACTTCCTCGGTGAAGTGCAGGCAGACCGGCAGGTCCGGGTGCACGGCTTGGTCGACGTCGCCCGTGCCGTGCCGTCGGCGGGCTTCCTCGGACGCTTGCGGGTCAAGGACCTGGCCGCCCTCCTCGTGTCGCTGGATCCTTGGGTGTCTCGGCGTGTCCTCTACCGTGCCTACATCGAGTATGTCGCGCGCCTCGAGCTGCCCTCGCGCTGGACGGGGCGAGGCGGTCGGCGGCGCCTCTTGCGCGCGGTGCTGCGGCGGGCCGCGCGCATGCTGCGGCACCGGCCGCGCTTCGATCCGCCGCTTCGAAGTCGCGACGCGGCGGCGCCGACTGCTACCTTGGGAGCATGACGGAGAAGCGCTACTCGACTGTCCTGCTCGCCTTCCTCCTCACGGCGCTTGCTTGCGCGCCGGTGCTTCGTGCTCAGGCGGAGCTCACGGCGACCGTCGCTGCCCTGCGGACCGCCATCGCGGCCGCGGGTGCGGCAGGTGCCACGGGTGCTGCCGCGAAGGACAGCGAACGGCCTGCGCGCCTCGCTCTGGTCAGGACGCTGCTCGGCTTCGCGACCGACGAGGCTCGTCGCAGCGCGGCAGAGCTGTGGCGGCTCGAGCCCGACCCGGTCCTGCGCGCCGCGTTGCTCGGCTACGCGACCGAGCTCGCGTCGATGACCGACCGCGACCTCCTCGCCATCCTGGAACAGGAGTCGCGAATCGAGGCGCGCTTCGTCGTGGCCCGCTGCTTCTTGCGACGTCACGGCAAGGAAGGCCTCGACCTGCTCGAGTCGCTGCGTACGGAGAACAAGAGTCCGCAGCTAGCTGTCGTCATCCTCGCGGCTTGTGCTCCCGAGGCGGCGTCGACGCCTTTCGGCAAGCACTTCAAGGAGCACTTCGACTTCGAGGCGCCGACGCGCCAGCTCGAGGTCCTGGCCTTGCTCGCGGAGCCGATGCTCGTCGATCCTGCGAGCGCGCGTAAGGAAGGAGCTGATCCAGAGGTCCAGCGCCTGCGCCTGACCCTCGCCGAGAAGGCCAAGTGGCCGCCGCTGCGCGGCGAGGCCATCCGACAGCTGGCGCTGGCTGGCGACGCGCGGGGCAAGGGAATCGCGCGCAAGCTCGCCAAGGCGGCGCAGCCCGAGCCGCGGCTCGCCAAGGCGCTCTTCGAAGCCCTCACGCACGACCTGGACACCGCCGACCTCGACATCCTCGGGCCCCTGCTTCTCTTGCGCGGCGCCGGCGTCGCGCCGCTTGCGCGGGACTTCGTCGAGGCGCGCGCCGCTGACCCGGACCTCGTCGCCTGGGCGCTCGGTTCGGGAAAGACCGCCAAGTCCGAGGGTACGCGGCTCTTGGCCTTGCGCGTGCTCGCGAAGAGCGCCGAGCAAGGCCGCGGTGACCAAGCGGCCGCCAGAGCGGCCTTGCTGGAGCTCTTCGCGGATCCCTCCGACGACATCGCGCGGCGGGCCGCCGATGTCCTCGCGGCGCTCGGCGACGAGCGCGTGCGCGAGCGGCTCGAACAACAGCTACGCAGCGGCTCGCTCGACCGCCGCCTCGACGCGCTCGACGGCCTCGCCAAGCTGCGCAAGGACCCTGCCTTCGACAGTCTCCTGCTTGAAGTCGCCGGCGACGCGCCGATCGAGCTGCGCATGCTCGCGATTCGCATCGCGGCGCGGCGCGGCTTGCGCGCCTTCTTGCCGATGCTGCCCGAGCTGCTCAACAACACGGATGCGCGCGTCGTGTCGACGGGCCTCGAGCTCGCGCGCTACGTGCGCGACGCAAAGAGCATCCCGCTCCTGCTCTCGCTGCTCGATCGCTCGAAGGGGCGCATCGCGGCCGAAACCAAGAGCGCGCTCAAGAGCCTGACGCGGCTCTACTACGCCGACGCGGACCGCTGGCGCTCCTGGTGGAAGCGCGATGGCGCGAGCTTCGTGCTGCCGCCCGCCGAGGAGGGCGCAGCCGCGACGGGCCCGCAGACCGTGACCGTCGAAGAAGCCGCCGGCGCTGGCGGCGACGACGCAGGCACGACCGCGAGCTTCTACGGCATCCCGGTCGAGTCGCGCAGCGTCGCCTTCTGCGTCGACGTGAGCGGCAGCATGAACGAGGTCGTCGGCACGGGCATCTCGCGCCTCGCGATCGCAAAGCGCGCGCTGCTGCGCTCGCTGGAGCGCATGCCCAAGGGGACGCGCGTGCACCTCATATTCTTCGACGTGGAGGTGCATCGCTTCCAGAAGCGCGCGACCGCCGTCGACCCCAAGAAGCTCGAAGCGATCCAAGCCTTCATCGAGGGCCAGCGTCCGCTCGGCGAAACGAACCTCTATGGTGCCCTCGACGCGGCGCTCGAAGACAGCGCGGTCGACACGATCTACGTGCTGAGCGACGGCGAGCCGAGCGCCGGTGAAATCACCGACGCGCGCGAACTCGGCGACGAGATCCTGCGCATCAACCGACGTCGCCTCGTGATCTTCCACAGCATCGCGATCGGCCAGCCGAGCGCGCTGCTCGAGCGACTCGCGCGCGAGAGCGGCGGCGACTACGTCTTGCAGAAGTAGATCGAGGCGTCGTCGCGTCGCTGTGTGCCGCGACGCGACAGGCGACTCAGACGAAGTCCTTGCCGAAGTCCTCGGGTTTGGTCTCGGCCTGGCCTTCGCCGCCAGCGTCCTGCGTCGGCGCCTCGGGGGTTGGGCCACCATGGGCCGGCCCATCGTTGATTTCGTTGACCGTCGATTCGGGCGCCTCGCTCGCAGTCGGCTGGGCCGCCTGCGCCTCGCCCTGGCTGCGGTCCGCTGGTCCCGATGCGTCACGGTCCTTGCGCGCCTTGCCGTCGTTGCCCGACTTGGGGCTCGAGCCCGAGCCGCCGCCCGTCTTGTCACGAACGAGACCGGCGAGGGCGGCGAAGCTCTTGAGCTCACCTCCATAGCCGCGTTCCGACTCGAGCGTCTCTTTGATCTCGGCGCTCTCGACGACGAAGGAACCACGGATCGAGCCACGGTCCTCGCGGCCGAAGCCGCGACCATCGCGGTCACCGCCATCACGCCGCGGGCCTCCGCGACCTCGGTTGTCGCCGCCGCCCTTGCCGGCGCCGACGCGACCGCCGCGGTCGTTGCCCGGGCGGCCGCCATCGCGCCCGCCGCCATCGCGCCCGCCACCGTCGCGCCCGCCACCATCGCGCCCGCCGCCCGCCGGACGACCACCGCGACCACGCTGCTGTTCGAAGCGCGCTCGTTGCACCGGCGCTTCGTCTCGCGAGCCCGGGCGCACGACAACCGCCGTCGGGCGCCGCTTTCCGGCCGCGGCGTCGCCGAGCGTGCGAGGGATCTTCTGGATGTCGCCATGACGCAGCGTCAGCGCGAGCCGCCCCGCTGCTTTGTCGTTCTCGAGCACACGCAACCGCAAGATCTGCCCCGACGAGAGCATCGACCCGGGATCGCGCACGTAGTGCTCGGCGATCTGCGAGGCGTGCAGGAGGCCGGCTGGCGCGACGCCGACGTCGACGAAGGCCCCGAAGCTCGTGATGCGCGTTACGCGGCCCTCGACTTCGGTGCCCATCGTGAGGTCGTCGACCGACGCGAAGCGGCCGTAGCGGGCCAGCTCGGCGCTCGGCCGCGGGTCGCGGGTCGCGGAGCGGAGCTCGCGCACGATGCGCTGCAGGGTCTCGCGGTCGAGGCCTTCGCGGTCGAAGGCCGCGACCTGCAACCGATCGAGCTGTGATGGCTGTTCGAGGAGCTGGGCCTTGGTCAAGGAGAGACTCGCGGCCATCTCCTCGACGAGGCCGTAGCGGCTCGGCGGCAAGCGCAAGGCATCGAGAGGCTCGGCGCTGTCATGGCGGATGAAGGGCGCGCTAGCGTCGAGCTGGGCCGCGTCCATGTGCCCCTTCTCGACGAGGGTCTGCAGGGTCGGCAGGCCGCCTTCGGAGTCGCGCTCGAGGATGAGCTTCAGCGCCGTCTCGCGGCCCATGTCGCCGATGATCGCGAGCGCGTCGGTCGTCGCCCGCGAGAGGTCGACACCGACCTCGTGGAAGACGCGCTCCCGCACGCTCTCGAGGTGGCGCTGCAGTGGCCGCTGGTGGACCTCGTCGACCAAGGGTCCGAGCGGCACCTGCGTCGGCTCGAGGCGGCCCCATTCGAGGAGGGGGTCTTGGACCCTGCGTGCGATCGCTGCTGCCTTCTTGCTGCCGACGTCACCCTTCGCGCGCCGCTGCGCGCCCAAGGCGTTCTCTTCGGAGACGATGAGGACCTGCGGTCGCGACGCGAGCCCGGTCAGGGCCTCGAGGACGAAGTGCTCGAACTCGCGGCAGCCGGCACCGGCGCCGATGGCGATGACCTCGACGCCGTTCTCTTCGACGAGGCTGCGGAACTTGGTGAGCTCGGCTGCTCGGTTCTCGTCGGTGACTGGCGCGAGCTTGTGCGACACGATGGTGTTGCCGCTCGCGTCGACGATGGCGACGCGGGCCGAACGTTTGATCGCCGGCAGCACGCCGAGGACCTTGCGATCGCGGAAGGGCGCCGTGAGCAGTAGCCCTTCGTAGTCTTCGCCGAAGCAGCGGATCGCCGTGCGGTCGGCGTTGAGCTTGAGCGAGCGCTGCACCTGGGTCTCGACCCGCGCCTTGAGGCGGTCGAGCCAGGCCGCGCGCAGGGTCGTGTCCCAAAACGCGCGCAGCGGGTGGGCAGCGTCGAGGTCCTTGGCGTAGGCCTCGCTGAGCACTTGATGCGCCTTCTCCTCGGACAGGCTGATCTCGTAGCGCAGCATGCCCTCTCGCTGCGCCTTCTTGAGGAGCAGCACCTCGAACCACGTCAAGCGCCGGACGGACTTGTCGAGCTTGAGGACGGGATCGAAGGGATGGGACTTGGGCAACTGGCCCTGCACTTGTACGTGCACCTTCTGGTCGAGCAAGGCGTCGACGAGGCTCGCGGGCGCATCGATCTCCTCGACCAGGATGGCTCGCGCGCCTTCGAGGGCGGCTCGGGCATCGGGCACGCCCTTGCTCGGGTCGACGTAGGCCTCCGCCGCGCTGAGCGCGTCCTGGCCCGGTGCCGTCGTGCGCTCGCGCAAGGCGGTCGCTAGCGCGCCGAGGCCCTTGGCGCGCGCTTCTTGCGCTGCTCCTGTGTGGCGGCGACGGATCGCCTGCCACTCGTCCTCGAGGTCGTCGAGCTCGTCGTGGGCGAGCACACGCTGCAAGAGGTCGGCGTCGAGCCAACCTTCGCGTTCGGCGGTCTCGAGCACGACGCTCCGGTGTTCCTCGAGCAGCTCGAGGTCCTGGACGCGGTCGCGCAGTTCGTACATGCGCCGCGCATCCATGCCGCCGAAGCGGTGGCTTGCGAAGGTCGCGAGGAAGGGGATCTTGGAGCCCGCGCTCGTTTGCTCGAGCAGAGCACCGATTGCTTCGGTGCTGCTGTCGAACTCTCGAGCCAGTCGGGCGAGCACCCGGTCACGGGTGGAAGGAACGTTCGCGGGCATGGAACTCCTGCGAGTGCGTCAGTCGGCGAGGCGCTGTCTGCGGTACGCGAGAGGGAAAGGGCGAAGAGCTTAGCAGGCAGTCTCGCAACTCCAAAGTGCCGCTCTGACACGCTTCTGAGTCCGCCCTTTTGCTCTGCGCATGGGTTCGGCCGCAAAGGCCTTGCCAGGGGCCGCAGCTGCCCCGATAAGCGCGGCATGAAGGGCAAGCTGCGAGCGGAGGACCTGCGCAAGATCTTCGTGCGCGCCCCGAACTGGCTCGGCGACGTCGTCATGGCGACACCGCACTTCGAGCGCATCCGGCTTGCCTTCCCGGCTGCGGAGATCGTGATCGGCGTCAAGGGTGGGCACGGCAAGGTCCTCGATGGCCTTGCTTCGTTCGATCGTCGCATTGCCGTTTCCAAGCCGAAGGGCCTGAAAGGTCTGCGCGCGGAAGCGGCCAAGCTCCGGCCCGAGGCCTTCGACCTCGCGCTGCTCTTCCCGAACTCGGTGTCCGCGGCACTGGTCACGATGCTCGCGGGCATCCCGCGCCGCCTCGGCTACACCAATGGGCGGGGCTTGCTCCTCACGCACGGCATTCCTCATACGGGGCAGCGCAAGCCCTTCTGGCGCCGCAAGGGGCCGCGGCGGGTCCCGGTCCCGATGGGCGACTACTGGAACGACCCTCTCGACGCCTTCGAGCTACCGCCGGTCGACTCGCATCCGCGCCTCGTCGTCACCGAGGAAGAAGAGCAAGCCTGCGCCCGCCTCCTGACCGAACTCGGGGTCGAACGGGGAGGTGAACTCGGCGGCGAGGCGGCTCAGCGCATCGTGCTCTTCGCTCCGACCGCTGGCTTCGGCCCGAGCAAGCACTGGGACGAAGCGCGCTGGGCGAGCCTCGCCGAGCGGCTCAGCGAGAGCGACCCACGCCTCGAGATCTTGCTCCTCTGCGGGCCGGGCGAGGAGGCGCACGTTGGCGCCATCGCGGCCGCGTCCCGCAGTTCCCGGGTTCGCGTCGCCCTGCCGCCGGTGCCGCTCGACGTGACCAAGGCGCTCGTGCGCGCCGCCGCCCTCATGGTCACCCTCGATTCGGGGCCGCGGCACCTCGCCGTGGCCTTCGACGTCCCGCACGTGGTCCTGATGGGGCCTACGCACCCCGACTACACGAGCAGCAACGTCAGCCACGCCATCGTCCTGCGCCACGAGGTCGACTGCGGGCCCTGCCACTTGCCGGTCTGTCCGCTCGATCACCGTTGCATGACCAAGATCACGGTCGACGAGGCTTTCGCGGCCTGCCAAGCGCAATTGTCTCGTTGCCGCGTATGACGCCGCCGCGCGCTTTGCGCTATTCTCTCGCGCTTCTAGCGGTCGCGAGCCCCAGGCGACCGTCGTTCGTCGGACCCTCCGTCCGTTCGCTCCTCCGTCCGTTGGCTGCCGCGGCCTCTTCCATGAGGCGTAGGGCCGACGAAGAGCAAGTCCACACTGATGACGAAGCGCGCTGATCGAGCCTCACACATCTTTTCGTTGCCGACCACGCAAGCGATTGCGCTTGCTCGCCAGGTCTTCCTGGCTTCGCTCTGCATCGGCGTCGCCACCGCTCGGCCGGGGCACGCAGCGCAGGGGCAACAAAATGGTGGCGTCCCGAAGCCCGAACTGCCCGCTGGTCAGCAAGCCGGGGCGGGCAAGGTCTTGGGTCTGCCGACACCGGCGCGCGACAAGGCGAGCCGCGAGGGAGCGCTCGTCATCGGCACGAGGCGCGACCAAGACGGGGCGCTCGAGGTCGCGACGCTGCCCAAGGACGGCGAACTCGCGCTGGTCGGCTTCATCGAGGCGCTCAACAGCCGCAAGGACCTCGCCGATGCCGAGCTCGTCGCCGAGTACTCGCTGCTGACCGAGGACGAACGACGTCGCATCATCGCGCGGGCCCACCGGCTCAGCGAGCGGGCGGTCGTGCGGCTGGCGCGCGTCTGGCGCGCGCTCGCCGAGCGCGACGCTGCGCTGGCCCTCGTCACGGTCCTCAAGAGTCGTTCGCTGGGCAAGGACACCGTCGGCGTCGTGGACGATGCGTTCTTCTTGCTTGGTGCCGACGCCAAGCTCGTCGGGCTCGACGCCTTGACCAACGCCAACCGGGTGCTGCGGGACGTCATCGTGCAGCGCTTGCCGACCCTGCTCGGCAACGAGGACCTGCCGCGCCTGCGCATGCTCCTCGACCACAAGGATCAAGGCGCGCGCATCGCGGCCCTCGAAGTCCTCGCGCGCTTCCTCGTCGACAAGCCGGGTGAAGACCTCGCTTCCCTGACCGCTTGTTTGCGTCACACGGACGGCGCACTGCGCGCGCAAGCCTCGACCTTGCTCGGCGAAATGGGCGACCGCGCGGTCGCTCCGCTGCAGGCCCTCGTCGAAGCGCAGACCGACGGACCCGAGTGGTTCCTGGCGACCCTCTTGCTCGCGCGGCGCGAAGTCGTGGTGCCGGATCGCCTCCTGAGCGAGAAGGCCCTGCAGCGGCTCGGCCGGTCGCGCTACGACGGCCGTATCCTGGCGCGCACCGTCGCGACGATCGTCGCGGGCCTGCGCCTCTTCGATGACGCGACGACGTTGCGCGACAAAACGAGTGGCTTCTCCGATCTCGCGGCGGGGCGCGACGGGGGCAACCCGATCCAGGGGACCCCCCTCCCGAAGTAACTCCCCGGGCCCCGGGGCTGCCCCGATGCTGCGCGGCTCGCCCTGCGTCTGCTGACCGGGATGGATTTCGGCTCGGACAACAAGCGCTGGCAGCGTTGGTGGTCCGAGGCGAGCCATGACTTCGTGCCGCTCACGGTCGACGCCGGCTTCGACGCCGCGGCAGCGGCCAAGAGCAGCCTCGAGGTCTTCGACGGCGAGGCCGTGGCTTCGGTCTTCCTCGGGCCCGAGGCCGCAGAGCCGAAGCTCGTGTCTGGCGCCTTCGTCGCTCGGCTCGAGGCTACCGACTTCTTCGACCTCGTGTCCAAGCTGCGCGAGCGCGGGCTCTTCGACGTCAGCGCTCGCTTGAGCGAGGCCAAGACCATCGTCGAGGCGCGCGCGATCGTGCTGGCGACGGCGTCCGGGCGCTCGCGCGATGCCTTCCCGCGCCACGAGAGCTTGCGCTTCGCGACCTTCGAGCGTGTGCTGACCGAAGTCATCGACCGCGAGGCCTGGCAGGCCTTCTGCCCACGCGACCTCGAGGGGGTCGCGCGCCGCGATTGGTGGCGCGAGCAGCGACGGCGCTTCGCCGAAGCCAAGAGCGATGCCGAGCGCCGCACGCACGAGATCGAACTCGCGCTGCGGGTCCTGCCCGAGCCCGACCTCGATCCAGCCATTCTCGAGCAAGGCATCGGGCGCCTCTTCGCTGAGCTGAGTCGCGACGACGCCGCCTTGCCAACACGGACCAGCGAGGTCCTCCTGGGCTTCGCCGGGCGCAAAGAGCTCGAGCCGCAGCTGCGCGAGCGCGTCTTCGCCATCCTCGCGCGCACGAAGGCCGAGACGCCGGTCTTGCTGACTGCGATGCGCGGCCTGCCCAACCTCGAGTTGCGGGCGCGCCTCATGGATGTCCTGTCCGCGCGCGGCGAAGACGCGCTCGTTGCGGCGCTCAAGCACGACGCCCCCGAGCTGCGCGCGAGCGCTGCATCCGAGGCAGCGCGGCGTGGCAGCCCGCGCATTCGCGCCCTGCTGATCGCTGGCCTTCGCGACGAAGATTGGGACGTGCGGCGGCGCAGCGCCGAGAGTCTCGGCCTCCTCGGCGACCAGGCGGCGCGCACGGAGGTCCTTCGCCTCGTCGCTGACCCCGACGCGCTCGTGCGCCACGCGGCCCTGCTCGCGATCGCGCGCATCGGCGGACCCGGTGCCTTCGACGTCCTCTTGCGTGCGACCGGGCCCGGGCAGCCCGGCGACCGTCTCGCCGCGGCGCGAGCACTGTCGATCCTGGACGAGCCGCGGGCTGCGTCGACGCTCGTCGCGATCGCGGCGGCCCACCTCGAAGAGCCGCTCGGTCTGCAAGCCTTGCGCGGCCTCGAAGACCGGAGCAACCCCGGCTTGCGCGCCGAGGTGCGGCGCTGGCTCGAGTCGTCGGACAATCCGCTCTTGCGTCGGAGCTTCACCTTCTTGCTTGCGGAGATGGGGGACGCAGCCGTCGCTCCGAGTCTGCTCGCGATGCTCGAACGTGGCGAGTCGGCGACGAGGGCCTGCATGCTGCTCGCGCAGTTGTCCGGCCTCGACTACTGCTCTCGCAAGGAGCGCGTCGGTCTCTACCGCACCTGGATCGAGAGCTTCGCAGCTGAATCCCTCGGGCGCCGCCTCATTCAGGCCTTCACCGAAGCCGGGATCCCGAACCGCCTCGAAGGCATCCTCGCGAACTCGACTTCGCGAACGGAGCTCGTCGACGAGCTCGGCCGCATCGTCATCGAGGCGAGCGACGAGCAGTGGGCGGCACGAGCCTTGGCGGGGCACGCGTTGCGCGAGTTCACCGGCAAGGACTTCGGCGCGGTGCGGCGCGAAATGCGAGTGACCGAGCGTCGAGGCCTCGTCGAGCGTTACCGTGCAGCGGTGCTTGCGGCTTCGAACGACGGACGTTGATTGACTTGCCCCCAATGCTCGAAGATCGTCTTCGCGCCCGCTTCGTGATTGGACTGGTGAGCGTCACTTTGGTGAGCGTGGTCACGGTCGTCGCGTGGACACGTGGCGCGTCGCCGCTCCTCGAGGTCGAAGCGCGCATCGGCGAACTGCGAGCGATCGCCGACGCCGCGCCCCTGCCGCTCGAAGCGCTCGTGGCTCTCGCCTGGGTCGATGCTCGGCGCGGTATCCAGCGCTCCGACAGCGAGGGATCCCGCCTGTTGGTCCGCCAACTCGCCGATGCCGAAGGCAATCTCGATGTCTGCTTCGAGCGCCTCGTCGCTGACCGCGTCGAACGGCGCATGACGCTTGACCTGTTGCGACGCAAGGCGCAACGCTGGCACCGCCTCGCAGAGCTCTGAAATGCTCCGCCTCGAGGTCGCGACGGACGATCGCTGGTTCGCGTGTGTCGAAGCCGACTTCGCCACGTTTTTGCAGGACCACGCAGCCTGCGAGCGCAAGGCGCTCGCGACGGCGATGGCGCTCATCGCTCACTACCCCGATCGGGCGGAGCTCGTCGACGCGATGAGCGAGCTCGCGACCGAGGAGCTCGACCACTTCAAGCGCGTGCGCGAGCTGCTACTCGCGCGTGGCATCGCGCTCGCGACCGACAAGAAGAGCGACTACGTCGCTGGCCTGCGCCGTCAACTGCGCAACGAATCGGGGGCGCGCTTGACCGACCGCCTCCTCGTCGCGGCCATCATCGAAGCGCGCAGCTGTGAGCGCCTCGGCATCGTCGCGCGCGGCCTCGACGCGGGGCCGTGTCAGGACTTCTATCGCGAACTCGCGATTTGCGAAGCGCGGCACCACGCCGACTTCGTGCGCCTCGCTAAAACCTACGCCGAGCCCGCAGCCGTCGACGCACGCCTCGCGGACTTGCTCGGAGTCGAAGCGCGGCTCATCGAAGCGCAGCCGCTCTCGGCGCACGTGCACGCGGGTTTGGTGGGGAGGTAGTCGAGTGCAGAAACGAAGCCGCGGCATCCCTTGGCTCTTGGCCCTCCTCGGCATGCTGACAGCGATCCCGCTCGCGCTCTTCGGCCTCATGCAGCTCTTCGGCAGCTTCGGCACGCGTGTCGACGGCATCGTGCCACTCGTCGTTGCAGTCGCCATCGTGTTGCTCGCGGTGCGGGGGCTCGCTGCCGGGCCCACCCGTGATCCGGTCCGGGCTTCGGCACGAAACACGCGAAGCCTTACCATCGCAGGCCTGCTCGGCTTGGCGCTCGTCGTCGTGGTCGCCTGGCGCGCATGGTCCTATGGCACGCGCTGCGAGGAGATGCGTGCGTTCTTACGTTCCAACCAAGTGAGCAAGGTCGCGCCCCGCGACGGCGGACGCTACGAGCCGGTCAAGGTGGACGCGCCGCACGGGCAGCGCGTCTGCTACTTCGAGAACGGCACCGACAAGGCCTTGGTCGAAACCCGCACCGGCTGCTCGGTCGGCCTCGAAGCCGCGGTCTGGCGCTGGCTCTATTGGCACAGCGGGCGCGACGAGGTGAACGCGCTCGCGCGCTACGTGACGATCGACGACGGGAAGGTCGTGCACCTCATGTTCCGCGAGTGACGGACACGCGCCGCAGGGTCACCGCATAGTTGTTGTTCGGCACCGCCGTGCAGCGCTCGAGCGCGAGGCCGTGCCGTGCGGCGACGTCGGTCACGACTTCGAGGCGGCGCACGCCGAAGCTCGGGTCTTCTGCGCGCAGGCGCGCGTCGAAGTCGAGGTTGCTTTGCGCGGTCACGACGTCGTCGCGAAAGAAGGCGCCGTAGATGAAGACGAAGCCGCCATCCTCGAGCAGCCGCGCCGCGAGGTCGAGGAAGGCCTCGCCGCAGGACCACGGCGTGATGTGAAAGAAGTTGATGGCGACGATGGCGTCGAAGAGGGCCGCGCCGCGCGGTCCCTCAAGGAAGGGCCCCGCATCGAAGAGCCCCTCACCGAAGATCGCACGACACTGCGCCTTGTCAGCAACGTCCAAGCACAACGGCGCGCGCATTCCCTTTCCGCCGCTCAGCGCCCGCCACGCTTCGATGCTGCGCACAGCCTCGCTGTCACGGTCGCTCGGCTGCCAGTCGAGGTCGGGCCTCGCGCTCGTGACGTGCAGCGCGTGTTCGCCGGTCCCGCTCGCGACTTCGAGGACACGCGCGCGCGGCGGCAAGAGCGGTGCAAGCACGTCGCGGATCGCATCGCGGTTGCGCGCGGCCGAAGGCGAAAAGCGCCGTCCATCGGCGTCCGCGTCGAGGTCTTCGAGGCGGACGACCGTCATCGGTCGTGGCCGCCGCTAAGCTGCGCTGCCACCTGCGGCGACAGCGCGGCGCGCAGGCGGCCGTCGAGGCTCGCGGGACGCGAGAGCTCGAGCCACACCGCGCAGGACGTCGACAAGGGCAGCGTCGCCGTCGAACTCGAGCAGAGCATGCGACCGAGCAAGGCCGAGACGAGGGGCATGTGGCTCACGATGACGAGGCAGGTAGCGTCGGTCGCGAGCGCTTCGACCGTGTGTTCGACGCGGCTCTCGGGTGCGAGCAGGGGCTCGGTTTGGACTGCGAGTTCAGCGTCTAGTTCGTGAGCCAGTTCGCGCGCGACGATCGAAGCCGTCTGCTGCGCTCGGACGAGCGGGCTCGCGACGATGGCCTGCGGACGCAGACCCAAGAGGCGGAGGGCGCGCGCGACGTTCGCGGCGTTCTCGCGGCCGCGGCTCGTGAGGCGCCGTTCTTCGTCACAACGCGCGATGGCCTCGGCGTGCCCGTGACGCATGACGACCAAGTCCATGCTCATGCCCTCCCGTTCGTCGATGCGGCGGCGAGGCCGCAGAGCTTGTAGACGAGGCGCGCGCCGACGTTGGCGTCCCAGGCCGTGCCGGCGACTTCACAGAGGTCGAAGCCGATCGTGCGGCGCCCGCTCTCGCGTAGGGCGACGAGGATGAAGCAGGCCTCGTCGAAGCTCAAGCCACCGGGCACGGGCGTGCCCGTTCCGGGGCAGTAGGCGGGGTCCAGTCCGTCGATGTCGAAGGAGACCCACACGCGTTCGCCGAGCTTCGCGAGCGCCTCGTCGACGATCGAGGCAAAGCTCGCGCCGCGGAAGCGCCTAGCAGCGACATCGCTCGCGTAGCTCACGAAGACACGCTCGCCTTGCTGGCGCGCGAAGTCGACTTCTTCTTCGCAGTAGTCGCGGATGCCGAGCTGCACGAGCCGCTCGACGCGCGGACAGTCCTCGAGCACGTTGCGGAAGATCGAAGCGTGGCTCTCACGCACGCCGCCATAAGCCTCGCGCAAGTCATGGTGGGCGTCGAAGTGCAGGATCGAGAGCGCTTCGTCCTGCGCCGCGACGCGCATTGCGCCGAGCGGGCACGAGTGGTCGCCGCCGAGGATGCCCGGGATCTGTCCGTTCGCGAACGTGGCGCGCGTCCAGGCCTCGACGAGGCTCGTCCTCGCTGCTGATAGCTCTTGGACGTGGTCAGGGTCCTGGCTCGCGCGCGCCTCTTCGTCGAGCTCTGCGATGCTCTGCGTGGGCCCTGTGTCGAGGGCCTCGAGGACGATGCCATGGCGCCAGACCGACGCGAAGTGCGCGTCCAGGAGGTCGACCTGCTGGCTCGCTTCGAGCATGAGGCGCGGCCCCTCGCGCGTTCCGCCCCCGAAGGAGGTCGTGGCCTCGAAGGGCACGCCGAGCAGGCGGATGCGCGCGTCGGCCCGCTCCGGCAAGCCGAAGATGCCCTTGCCCGTGGCCGCCGCGTTGGGGTCGAAATCGTGGTCGTCGTGCATTGGACACTTGCTCGTGAAAGCGTGAGAGTATCGCGTGCGGCTCCTGCCGAAGAGAAGATCATGAAAGCGCGTTCCTCGAGCAAGACAGGGTCCAGGTCGACTTCGGTCGGCGGCCTCGTCGCTGTTGGCGTCGCGTGCCTCGGCCTCGTGGCGCTCGGGATCTGGGCCTTTGGCTTCGAGCGCGGGTCCGTGGAGCCGTTCGACGATACGCAGGGCCGCGGCGAGTCGGCTGGGGACGGACAGCATGGGACGAAGGGTGCTCCGACGCCTTTGCCGCGCGACGGCACTAGCGGAGACGGCACGGACGCTGCGCGCGGCGTAGATTCTCTTGGGCCTCTCGGGGCGAACGGTCTGAGCCCAGCGTTGCTGCGCTGCATCGACGCCGAGACCAAGGCCCCGCTCGCAGGCGTGCGCCTCTACGACCAGAAGACGGACACAGATGTCGCCGTCTCGGACCGTGACGGCATCGTGCACATTCCGCGCGTCGCGGAGATCTCGCCCTTCTTGTTGGCCTGGGGCGATGGCGTCCTCGCTCGCGCGCTTCCGGCGGAACTGCGCGCGGCCTTGCAGGCACAAGCGAGCGGGGCCGCCGCACCCGAGACGCTCGCGGTGAACGTCGACCGCTACACGATTCCATGCCGGGTCGTCGTGCGCAGCAAAGAGGGACAGCCTCCTTCGATGCGTGCCGCCCTCACGATCGAGGCCCTGGAGGCGCGCGCCGTGACCGACGCCCTGCCACTCGATCGCATCGGCGCGGGCGCCGCGGTGCCCGCTGCGACGAGGCTCGCTTGGGACGTGCACGTGCGCAACGTTCTCGGGCTTCCGAACGAGGTCGTCCACTACCACCTCGGACCACGCGCCATGCCGTGGCGCGGCAGCCTCGACGGGCTGACGCTGCGCTTTGCCCAGCGCGGCCGCTACCTCGTGCGGGCGGTGGAGGTCGACGGTGCGGGCTTGGTCGCCTCGGCGCTCGTCGACGTCGATCCGCGGGCGGAGGGCGAAGTCGTGCTCGACTTCGAGCAAGGTCAAGTCGTGGCCGTGACGGTCACGGGCGATGGGGATCGCGCGCTTCCGCGTGCCTTGGTGCGCCTCCACAACCTCACGCACCCGCGCCACGCGCCCTACCAGGACGAGACGGACGAAGCGGGGCGGGCGCGCTTCGCTGGTCTGCACGCAGGTGATCGCTTCGAGGTCGTCGTCGAAGCACGCCTGCACGAGTCGAAGAAGCAGACGATCCAAGCCGGCTCTGAGGCGCGCTTCCACCTCAAGGCCTTGCCACGCGAGCAGCGCCTCGTGACCGTCGTCGAGGCCCTGAGCAACGCGCCCATCCAGGGTGCAGGGCTCTGGCTCGACAGCGCCGACGGGCGCGACGCGGACTTCCGTTCTGACGCGGCAGGTACGGCGCGCATCGAAGTGCACGGCGACGCCGACCACGTCCTCGTCGTGCGGGCCGACGGCTTCTTGCCGTGGCGCGAGTTGACGTCGTCGAAGCTCGGTGGCGGCGTGCCGCGCTTCGTGCGGCTGCTGCCGGCCGCTCGTGCGCGCCAGTTGGAGCTCGGCCTCGTGGGCCTCGTCGAAGGCCAAGTGCTGCGCGCGGACGGTCAGCCATGGAAGGGGATCTCCGTCCGCCTCGTGGCGGCGCGCGACGCGAGTGGTCAGCTCTTGCCCGATTCCATCGGCGATGACGGCTTCGTCGAAGTCAAGGACGACGCGGCCACGAAGCGCCCCGTGCTCGAAGGCCAGCGCCTCGAGGGAACGCTCGACGCCATCACCGACAGGGAGGGACGCTTCGAACTCTGGTGCGTGCAGCGCGGTCGCGCCCGCGTCCTCGTCCTCGAGAAGGACGCCCCGAGCCGCGAAGTCTTCGTGCGCCTCGGCGCCAAGGTCCGCGCCGACTTGCGCTGACCTCTCTTTGCTAAGGAGTCGTCGAGCACGATCCGTCGCCTGAGGACCGGCATGAGCAAACTCGTCGTTGCTGGAGGCGACCTCCCGACTTCCCCGGCCTACAGCTGCACGACGTTAGTGAAGGCGCCTGGCTTGTAAGCGGCAGATGGCGCGATGATCAGGCCTTGGAAGTGGATCGGCCGCGAGAACTGCACAGCAGGGAGCGGCAGTCGGACGACGCCGTCCGGCGACGAGACCGGCGTAACCGTGATCACCGTCAGTGCCACGAAGCTGAGCTCGAAGAACCAGCCGTAGTTGGCCAGCGGGATCTTTTGACCGCTGTTGCCGAGCGCCAGCATCCAGGCCACGAAATCGCCTTGCGTGCCGCGGTAGACGATCTCCGAGCCATATGAGCCGGCGGCGTCGAATGGCCGCTCGATCTCCAGGAGCGGTCGCACGCCGAAGCCTCGGTTGAGGTGAGCCGAACCGCCGCCATTTGTTACTTCGATGGCGTGATATCCGGGTTCCGGCTGCACCCCGAGTGTGATTCCGAGCGCCGTCGCCGAGCGCGAGGTCACGCTCGCTGGCACGCCTCCCACCTTGACGGTGGTGGTCGGACCGAGGTGCAGCTCGACGCCCTGAACGATGTGCGCCGTCCTGCCGCCGAGCGGCGTGTTGGGTGGCGTTGCGGCAGTGAGCCAGGGCCGGCCGGTTGTGCTTGTTTCGACTACGGTGGGGAAGCCACCGCGCAGCACGAAGTTCGTCGACTGGGCGCGCTGCGGTACGACCCCTGATCCCAAACCACCGACGATTTTGTAGCTGGCTGATGCACCAAGCAAAGCCGGCGCCTGGTCGCTACCGACCAAGAGATACCCCGAACTCGAGGCCGATCCCTGACCACGAGCCGGCGCCGACAGCAGTACCGGAGTCATGCTAGCCAGTGCTAGAGCTCGCCAAAGTTGTAGCGCGCCCATAGTCAGCGTCCGCTCACAGGTTTGTTGTCCGAGGCCGTCGCGGTCGTCTCACGAGCGTTTTCCTGGGACGGCGTCGCGCGGCGATCGCGTTCGAGCGCCATGAGCTGGACTCGCTCGGCAGGCTCGAGCCACCAGCGCTCGGAGACCTCGACTTGCTCCGGGTCCTTCAGTTCGAAGCCGAGCTTGTGCATGGTCGCCTCGTTGGGCGTGTAGTCTGAGTTGAGCAGCCCGCTGCGAACCATGACGTCGCGCAGCTCGTCCGGGTACTGGCCACCGAAGGGAACGCCGCGAACGGTCGGACGATAGTGGTTTCCGTTCGGGATGAATGGTTCGTGGCGCGTGTAGCCTTCGCGGACCCCGTTCACCGTGTAGGCGAACTCGCAGTCTTCCGTGCCACGGATCTCGATGCGCTCGCGACTCTGGCTCCAGACGGTGAGCCTCGCGAAGCTCCGGATCGGAGTGGCCTGCACTGTGATCCCTTCGGCTGCAGTCACAAGCCGCCACTCGTCTGGGATCCGGATCTCGGCTCGGCCGCCAACCAGGTGGGCCTTGCCGCGGAAGTATGTGCCGGCCTCATTGCCCTCGAGGCAGACGAACTGGACGACGCGGCTCGGATCGGTGGGATGCGGATGGAGGAACGACTTCGTCCCAGTGGCCGCAAACGTGCCACTGGCGTAGACCGCGTGGACGCTCGCGCCCGTGGTGTGGACCGAGCCTTCGACGCCGCGCAGCGTGCCGGATCTGTTACCGTTTGCGGCGCCGACGACGCCCTTGATAAGATTGACGGAGGTGGTCGAAGCCGTCGCTACTCCCGTGACGCCGGTGGCAATCTGCGGAGAGGTCACGAAGGCGCTGACCCCGCCAACTGCCTGACTCACGCTGGTGTTGACACGGTTGATGTCGGCCCTGCCACTCAGGAACAGATCCTCGCCAATAATGCCGTTGCAACGTACATTTCCAATTGCCTCGATTGCCGTCGACGACGAGTTGGCAGCTACGGCGCGGATTGCGACTCCCGAGGTCGACCATGTTCTTCCCTCGATTCCGGTGTTCGAGCCAGTCGTGGACGACGCCCAGCCTCTGACTCCTGTGCCCCCAGCGCCCGCGGCCAACCCTTGCACCCCTGTGCCGGTGCCGGTTGCGAGCGCGGCATTCCCCTGCACGCCCACTCCCAGCGTGCTCCGGATGATGCCTCGCACCCCGAAAGTCGTACCGGTCGTCGCGGTCGTCTCGCCTTGGACTCCAACGCCAGCGTTACTGGCGCTGATCCCGAGCACTCCATACGCGGACCCGCTCGTTGCGCTGGCTTCGCCGCGAACGCCGTTCCCATCGAGGCTCAGCGTGTTACCGCGCACGCCGACGGCCAAGCCGATCGGCGCAGACGCTCGGCCAAAAACACCGGTGCCGCCGTTCGTCAGTGCCGAGTGGCCTTCGATCGTGGCGACGGGGCCGAAAGCACTGTTGACGACGTAGAGGGGCGATTTCGCCTCGCTGCTACCAATGCTGACCATGCCGCTCGTGTAGTAGGTATGGCCACGATTCAGGCTCCAAGGGCTGGCACCGGTGTCGCCTTTGGGGCCCTGCGGCCCCGTTGGTCCAATCGGCCCCGTTGGCCCCATCGGCCCCGTTGGGCCAATCGGCCCCGTTGGCCCTGGATCGCCCTTGAGGCCCTGTGGTCCCGAAGCGCCGGTGTCGCCCTTGAGGCCCTGTGGTCCCGAAGCGCCGGTGTCGCCTTTGGGGCCCTGAGGCCCCGTTGGCCCTACCATTCCAGTTGGGCCAATTGGCCCGGTTGGTCCCGTTTGCCCCGGATCGCCCTTAGGGCCCTGGGGGCCGGTCGCGCCGGTGTCGCCCTTGGCGCCCGTCGGACCCGTGGGGCCGGTCGGCCCAGCTGGTCCCTGGGGTCCCTGAGGGCCCACCAGACCGGTTGGATCGCCAACCCACTTGCCGGTGGAGTCGATGACGCGCTTCGTGCCGATCGAGACGCTGCGGGGGTGGACGTCCCCGCGGGCGTCGTCGGCCACCTTGGCGTAGCCCTGAGACGAGAGCACGAGCCGAGGCAGCATCTCAGCGTCGCTCCCGACGGACAACCCAATCCACAGCGGCGCACCATCGAAGATTGTCGTCGTAAGCGCCGTCAACCCCCCGAGTTCGATCTTGAAGAGCCCCTGGTTCACCGAGACGCTCGGGTGTGTTTCGGACCAGAGCGGCACGCCGCCGGTCGCCTGGCGATAAAGCCGGAAGTCGAGCTTGACGCTGCCATGGACAGCATTGCCCTGAGCATCGGTCAGCCGGCCCTGGAAGGGAAGCGTCGCTGGAACCTGCGACGCGATGGACTCGACCAGAAGAACAAACACGATCGCCGCTTTGTAATAGGACATTACCAAACCTGCTGTCGATACAAGGATCAGAACCAGCGTCTGAGCGCTCGAGCGACTACCGATCCGTCATCGAACCTGAAAAACGTTGGCAGGGGTTGGGGCGGCCGGCTGGCAGCCGGCCAAACAAAGCTATGCACCAGTGTTAGTGTCAATCTGCAATGATGCGGATCGATGGCCCACGTGCAGCAGCCAAAAGCGATCGTCCTCCTCAGCGGGGGGCTCGACTCGACGACCTGCCTCGCCCTCGCGCAGCGCGAGGGGCGGGCGGTCCATGCTTTGACGATCCTCTATGGGCAGCGTCATCTCTGTGAGGTCGCGGCGGCGCAGCACGTGGCGGCGCGCGCGCAGGTCGTCGAGCACCGCATCGCGCGGGTCGACCTCGGGCAGTTTGGGGGCTCGGCGCTGACGAGTGCTTCCATCGCCGTGCCGAAAGAAGCGCTGGTGGACGGCGAAGCACGCGCGATTCCGGTGACCTATGTGCCGGCCCGCAACACGGTCTTCTTGTCGCTAGCGCTTGCCTTCGCCGAGGCCGTCGATGCCCAAGAGATCTGGCTCGGCGTCAACGCCGTCGACTACTCGGGCTACCCCGATTGCCGGCCCGAGTTCTTGCGGGCCTTCGAAGCGCTCGCCCTACTCGCGACCAAGGTCGGAGTCGAAGAGGGGCGCGCACCGCGCATCCGCGCGCCGCTGCTCGAGGCGTCCAAGGCCGACATCATTCGCATGGGCACCGAACTCGGCGTCGACTACGCCGCGACCTCGACCTGCTACGACCCGAGCCCGCTCGGTGTGCCCTGCCTCGCGTGCGAGGCCTGTCAGCTGCGCAAGCGCGGCTTCGACGCGGCGGGGCTCCTCGATCCACTCGTCGTGCGCGGCCCTAGCTACCCGCCCGCTCCGTGAGGGTGAAGCGCGCGTTGCACTGGCTCCCCTTGGTCGCCACCACCTACGTCCTCGTGAGCGTGGCCGTTTGGTTCTTCCAAGATCGGCTCATTTTTGTTGGCGCCAATTGGTCGGGCGCGAGGAAGCCGCTTGCCTCGCAGCCGCAGGTCCAAGTCGAGACCCTCGCCGTCGAGGCGTCCGAGGGCGAGGGCTTGGAAGCTGGCTTCTCCTTCCGCATCGCGTGGGCCGAAGCGCCGCTTCGAAGCATGAGCGCTGCGGCGACGGGCAAGCCCAACGCGCAGCGGGCGGTGCTACTCTTCTTCTTGGGCAATGGTCAAGACCTTGCTTCGGGCGTCGGCATCGCCGCCACTTGGGCGAGCTATGGCTTGGACGCGCTCGTCGTCGAGTATCCGGGCTACGGCGCGAGTGGCGGCCGTCCTTCGCAGCTGAGCATCCTCGCCGCGGCCGAGCGCGCAGCGGGCGAAGCGCAGCAGCGAGCCAAGGCGCGCGGACTGCCGTGCTTCGTCGGCGGCGTGTCGCTCGGGACCTTCTCGGCGCTGCATGTCGCGCGCGCTGGTTTCGACAAGGTCCTGCTCTTCGCGCCGCCGACCTCGATGGTCGAGGCAGCGAGGCGCCACTATTGGTGGCTGCCCGTCGGCTTGCTCCTGCGCCATCGCTTCGACAACCTCGCTGCGGCCGCGAGCGTGCCGTGCCCCGCGCTCGTCTTCCACGGCACCCGCGACGAAGTCGTCCCGATCTCGATGGGGCGGCGCGTGGCCGCGGCGCTTGGCGCCAAAGCCAGCTTCGTCGAGGTCGCTGGACTCGGTCACTGGCTACCGCTCGAAGCCGACGGTCCCCTTGGCGAGCGCATCGCGGCGTTCTTGAAGAGTCCGGGCTAACACTGAGAGCCCTGCCGCAATCGGGCCGAGCATTGCGGCTACGGCCCGCCCTCGTTACGAAGAGCGCATGCGACTCCTGACAAGTGCCTGCGTCCTGCTCGCCGCCTGCCTCCTCAGCTTCTTATCTGCGTGCTCGAAGGGCAAGACCATCCCTGTCTGGGCCAATGCCAAGAAGGAGGCCGTCACGGTCGGCAAGGACTTCGACTTCGAGCAGAACGGCCTGCGGATCGAGGGTCGCATCGACCAACGCGACATGGGGCTCACCCTCGACCTCGTGATCGTCAGCACGACGAAAGCGATGCACGACAAGCGACTCGCCTACGAGGACCTCCACGCCTTCTGGGACAACCAAGAACTCGGGGTCGCCGCGGCGGCGACCAGCACCGAGCTGCCCATCGCCAAGCAAGCCGACGGGTCCTGGCGCGCGAGCGTCAAGTTCACGAAGAAGGTCCAGGTCTGGCCCGAACACGATGTGGTCTACCTCGCGGTCGGCCCCGCGCTGTGGCAGTTCGAGGTCTCGCCGCCTTAGGCCGAACTCAGAGCCGCAGACCGAGCTCAGAAGATGCGCAGCCGCACCGCCTCGGTCGCCGACAAAGCCTGCACGCCGAAGTCTTGGCTGACCCACTGGGCGTAGATCTCTTTGCCGCGCAGCGACGGGTCCGAGGGCAGGCGCAGCGGCATCGAAGCGTAGCCCTGGCCGGGGCCCGTGCCCTGGAGGACGAGCGCGTCGAGGGCAAAGAAGGCGGGGCTGAGTCCGAGGTGCAGGGTCATGCCTGCGATGGCCTTGCCTTGTGCGTCACCGAAGGCGTCGATGAGGAGCAGCGCCGGCGAGCCGCCATGGCCGCCCTGCAAGGCGAGCGTCAGGCGAGAGCGGTCGATGGACGCCGGCTCGTAGGCGACGAAGGCGGGCACGTGCTGCCCCGAACCCGCAGTGCCGCTGCCGATGAAGAACGGCACGTCGCTCGACTCGGTGAAGAGCCGCGGCCGGTCGAAGGGCGCGCTCGCCGCCGCGACGCGTGGATCCGTGAACGCACGCAAGAAGGCGACGACGGCGCGCTGGTCGGCAGCCGACAGGTTGAGCGGACGGATGCGCCCGTCTTTGTTCGGCGCGTTGAAGTCGCCGCCGCGGTTGTAGAAGGCGACCACATCCTCGAGCGTCCGCGCGCTTCCGTTGTGGAAGTAGGGCGCCCGCAGCGCGACGTTGCGCATCGACGGCGTGCGCATGCGGCCACGGTCGGGACCTTGCTGGGTCACGAGAAAGCGACCGAGGTCTTCTGCCTGCGGTGACACGCCCGTGTAGTGGAAGCGGTTGTCGGTCGCGAGCGGACCTCCATGGCACTCGATGCAGCGCGTCTGCGGTGCACCGAAGATCTGCCGGCCGCGCTGTTCTTCGGCGGTCAAGGCCGCCCGGTTGCCGCGCTCGAAATCGTCGACGCGGCTCTGATCCGAGACGAGGGACCTTTCATAGGTCGCGATCGCCATCGCGATGCGCGCCGGCGTGATGTCGCTCGTGCCGAAGGCGAGCCGGAAGAGCTCCTTGTAGTCGCCCTTCGCCACGTGCTGGGCAAGGGCTGTCGGCACGTCCCGCGCCAAGGCGAGCGGCACGACGCTGCCGAGTCGGGTCACGACCTCGTTCCACGTCACGCCGAAGTGCGCCATCTCGACGTCGTTCACGATCGGAATGGCGGCCTGGCTCTCGAGCGAAGCGCGGTTCGGCAGCAGCACGACATTCGTCTGCGGGTCGCGGAAGTCATTCGTCGCGCGCCCATCCCAAAAGGCCTCGGGCACGAAGGCGGCGTTGACGACCGGCATGGCCCGACGCGACGTGACCTGCTCACTGAGCCCGAAGAAGCGCACGTCCCGGTAGCTGCCGTCCGCGTTGTTTGCCGGCACGCCGCGCGACCCGCGCACGTCGTCGCGGGTCTGGAAGAGCCCGTCGATACCGGGGTGCACGGACTTGGCACCGAAGGAGCGAGCGTCGGAGGAGCCTGCCTCCATGCGGTGGCAGGTCGCGCAGGAGACGGTCCCCGTCGATGAGAGTTGTTCTTCGAAGAAGAGCGCCTTGCCGAGCAAGGTCTTCTCGACCGTGATCGGATTGCCCGGTGGCACCGGGACCGGCGGGAAGCCCTGCTGGGTTCGCCCCGTGGTCGTGGCGATGCTCGTCGCAACCACGATGGAAGCCAGCAGGCCGACGAGGGTTCTGCCCGGCGTCCGGGGCCGCTGAGAAGGGTCGGCGATATCGATGTGTGCGTGCTGCATGTCTGCCCTCGTTCATCCTCGAAGCTGAAATTGCTAAGGGCTCTCCATGCGACACCGGGATTTCGCGGGAGATCTCCCCGTTTTTTTTCTCGGCCCATGTCGGCTCAGCGATGCCGCCGCTGTCCTGGCCGAGGAAGGACGCGCCCGCTCAGGGCTTCGGCAATGTGTGCGTGGAGGTCAGCTTCGCGTGGGCGCTCGGGCGGGACGGTGCGGTAGAGCTTTGCGAGTTCGAAGTGCACCCAGAATTCATCGCGATTGGAGACGACGACCGCCTCGAGGTAGGTGCGCGCGTCGAGCGGCGCGACCAGGGCGAGGGTCTTCGCATAGAGCAGCGCGCTGCGGGCGCTCGTCGCTGCTGGGTCGAAGGTCGGACGTAGCTTGGTCAAGCCTTCGACGTCGAGCGCGCGCGCGAGCGTCCGCACTTCGACGTGCGAGGGGACGGGGTCGAGGGCATCTGCGACCTCGAAGAACTTGCGCCAGCCCGCCTCGGGCCGCTGCGCAGCGAGGCTGGCGCCCCAGTCCTCGAAGGCGAGGGCGACTGCGTTGGCTGGGGCGATCTTCGCGCACGCGGCGACGATCTCTTCCAGCGTATGCTCACGGGGACGAAGCTCGTAGTCGGCGAAGCAGCGCTCATACTCATGGAACTTGCGCGGACCGGGGTTCGGGTCGGCGCGGATGCGCTCGAGGCGTTCAACGACCTCGTCCTGCCGCGCGCGCGCCTCGAGCTCGACTCGAAAAGCGCGAATGCCAGCGAGAACGTCTTCGCTCGCGCTCGCCGCGACGGCGCTCGCTTCGGCACTGCGCAGCCGTTCCATGGCCGCGCGGAAATCGCCGGCTGCGAGCAAAGCATCGGCCTCCTGTCGCGCGACCGCGCTGTCGCGTTCGAGGCGTGCGTACTGACGGCTGCGCCACAAGAAGAAGCTCGAAACGAGGGTCACGACGAGGAAGCCCGTGCTCGCGAGCGCGAGCGTAAGACGGCGTGAGCGTCGCTCGGCGACGAGGCTCGCCCTCGTTGAAGCGGCTTCGATCTCGGCCTCGCGCGCGCGAGCTGCGAGCCGCTCGAGGTAGGACTCGATTCTGTGCCGCAAGTCGTCAGCGCTCGCCAAGCGCTGGGCCTGGTCGCTGTGCAGGCAGGCGCGGGCGAGCGCCAGGAGCTCGGGGTCGGCGTCGACTTCCGCGAGGCGGGCGTCGACGCTCTCCATGCGCAGGTCCTTCGCCGCGCTCAGTGCGCTGTTGCCACTGTGCAGCGGCTGGCCGCTCAAGATTTCGAGCAAGATCGAGCCGAGGGCGAAGACATCCGACCGCGCGTCGACCGCCGCGATGTCGCCGCGCGCCTGCTCCGGCGCCATGTAGGCGGGCGTGCCGAGGGCAGAGCCGACGAGGGTTGCATCGAGGTTCGTCGCATCGTCAGCGGTGCTGCCCTGGTGCTCGTGATCTTCGATGTCGATGTCTATCTCGATGTCGTTGCTGTCCCGCGCGGCTTTGTGCTTGGCCAGGCCCCAGTCCATGACGAGGACCTCGCCGTAGTCGCCGACCATGATGTTCTTTGGTTTCAAGTCGCGGTGCAGCACGGCGTTCGCGTGCGCATAGGCGACGCAGCGGCACACTTGCAGAAACGTCGTCAAGTGCGTGTGCAAGTCGTCGCTCAGATCGTCGCGTGCTGCGAGCACGTCGGCGAAGCTACGGCCCGAGACGAGCTTCATCGTGAACCACGGCAGCTCGTGCCCGTCGAGGCCGAGGTCGTAGATCGGCACGACGCCGGGGTGTTGCAACTGCGAAGTAATGCGCGCTTCGGTGACGAAGCGCCGACGCGCCGTGCGGCTCGCGGCGTAGCGTTCCTGCAGGATCTTGATCGCGACGTCACGCCCGAGGACGGAGTCGTGGGCGCGCAGGACGATGCCGATGCCTCCGCGGGCGACTTCGCCGCGCACGTCGAGGCGCGCGGGCAGCTCGGGTTGACCGGCCTCGAGGGCCTCGGTCTCGCTGTCGGTGAAAGCCCAGGCGAGGCCACTGTCAAGGAGGCCACCTTCGAGGAGGCCACTGTCAAGGAGGCCGTCGTCGTCTTGGGGCGCGGCGGCTGCCCCGCTGTCTTTCGACTTCATGAGGGTCTCCGCATTTGTAGGCCCGTGGCCAAGAGATCGAGCAAGTCGCGGCAGCGCTGTTCGATGGCTTCCGTGTCGCCGATGCCGTCCGAGGCGACCTCGTCACGAAGCGCGCGCTTGAACTCCGCGCGGGCTCTTGCGTACTCGTGGTGTGCGTGGGCGGTTTCCAAGTCGAGGACGCGTGCGATGTCGCGGATCGGCAAGCCGTCTTGGAAGCGCAGACGCAGGATCTCGACGCGCTGAAGAGCCGCCGCGCCTGCATGCGACGCGCGATCTTCGAGGCGCAGCCGCGCGCGGCGCATGACCGCGATCGCCCACTCGCGATCGAAGACGCGCGACAGGGCCGTGTCATCACTCGGCCAAGCGTCGAAGCCGACCGAGCCAGGGTCGAAGCGCAGGTCGCCCTCGCGCATCGCCTTCGCTTCGTGCCGCAGAGCGATGTTCTTGGTCACGCCGAACAGGTAGGCGCTGAAGTCGCGCGCCTTGCTAGGGTCGTGGCGCAGCAAGGCGCCGTTGTCCTTGAAGAGGTCGACGAAGACCTCTTGCACGGCATCGTCGACATGGTCGGCGAGCGGCCCCTGGCGCCAACGCTTGCGCAAGAAGGCGCGAACGACCGCGAGGTAGCGCGACGCGAGCTCTTCTCGCGCACGTGGTGCGCCGCGCTTGGCATCCTCGATGAGGGCGTGGCAAGTCTCTAATGGATGCCGCTGATCTCCGGAAGGCGGATCGCCGGGCAGAGACTCGCTGGGATCGATGACGTTTGTCACAGCGAGGACACAGCCACGACGCGCACGAGTCGGGGTTCAGGGATTGAGCTTGATGACGAGGCCGTTGGCGTAGGTATTCGCGATCGTCGTTGCAGCGTCCGGGTCCCCGGTCGTGCGCATTCGAATGATGCCGAGGTTCTGTGCGATAGCGCCAGCGCCGATCCCGTTCTCGAAACCCCTGGTCGTGATGACGCCTGGGCCGTTCGCTGCCACGTCCACGAAGACTACTTGGCTATAGAAGGAGACGCGGTGGAGGTTCGGGTCGTTCGGAAGCGGGAACACGATGTTGAGATCGCCAGCGGCATCGGTCAGGCCCGGAATCAAGAGAAGCGGGTCGTTGACGAGGTTGCAGGACGTTCCCGGGATCGTGGCGTTGATCGCTGTCGCTCCGATCGAAAGGATGCCCGGGATCGACGGTAAGAAGGAGCGACCGATGAGCGTCGCATTGGACGAGCCGACGAAGAGCTTGTTCGTCGGTACTTCGTGTTCGACGACTTTGTTTGCGTTGTTGTTGCAGCCGGCGTAGGCGCCGTTCTCAACCGAGTAGCCATTGCCACGAACCGAGAGGTCAGAGGCGAAGTCGAAGGGGTAGCCGCCTTGTGACGTGTAGCACCTCGTTTCGATCGTCAGCGAGTTCGCGCTGGTGCCGCTCCAGAGAAAGAACGTCGCGCTGTCGAAGGGAAAGGAGATGTCGAAGATCTTCAACTCGTCCAGGGTCGTCCCCGAATTCGGGTAGTTGACGACCTTGCGCGTGAAGACCGTCTTGACGCTCGCTGCATCGAAGTTGCCGTCGAAGGTCGTCGCCGGCGTTTGGCTCGTCACGCCGTTCGGCGCGACGCCGATGCGCAACATGACCTCCGTCGATGCCGCAGGCCTGTTGAAGCCGAAGGACTGAAGCGTCGGCCGGTAGGCGAGTCCTCGCGCGAGGAGCGTCTTCGTCGACGTGAAGGTCCATGTGTCATGGATCTGCATGTACCGCATGGGGGCCGTCGCGTATGGCCACACGTTGTTGGAGTTGACCTGGCCGAGGGCGTAGCTCGGCGAGTAGGTCGACACGAGTTGTGCGGCGAGCGACGAACCGGTGAGAGCCACCGCCAATAGAGAGACAGCCTTGCGCATTGGACGAGTTCCTTGTTGTCGGAGATTCGACTACGGCACGATAGCACAGCCGTCACTCGCCGCACGTGCCCCTGCCGTGCTTTCATCTTTCAGATCGAATCGAGACCTTCGATCGACCAACCTCGGCGGGGAGCGCGCGCGTGCTTGCAGCGCGCGAGGCCAATCGTATGCAGACTGGCTGCGCCGATCCTCGTGGCCTCGTCGAGGCGGTGGTAGGGCAGGATCGCGAAGTGCATCGGCAGCGCGCGCAACAACTCGACGAGGGCTTCGTTTTCGCCGCCGCTGTCGTGGACGACGCCCGGGAAGTCCATGCCCTTGCCGACGAGGGCATAAGCCGCGACGGCGCCGTCGGCGTCGAGGACCCAGGCGTCGAGGCGTGGGATGCGCAAGGCCGCGGCGAAGTCGATTGCTTCGCGATCGACGCGACTCGGCTTGCAGTCGTGGATGCGGGCCACATGGGCAAGGTCGGCTTCGCGCATCGGCCGGATACGCTGCTGCGGCAAGCTCGGGTCGGGGCGCACCCAGAGCTCGCTTCCCCAAGTCTCGAAGCCGAAGTGGGCATAAAAGCGCCGCCGCTGACTCCACAGCAGTAAGACTTCGCAGTCCGAAGCTTCGAAGTCGTCGACGACGGCCTCGAGCAAACGCCGCCCCAAACCCATGCCGCGTTGCCCTGGGTCGACGACGACCGAGCCGACACAGCGGATGCGCGTGGCGGCTCCCGCGTCGCGGTGCACGAGGTCGAGGACGGCCGCGTGCGCGAGCAAGCCAGCGTCGCTGACGAGGCAGAGAGACTGTGCCTTCGACGCGGCGCCGAAGACGCGTGGATACTCGGCGGCGAGCGACCATGAGTCTGGTCCGCGCAGCCATGCATCGATGTGTGACAAGTAGGGCAGCGACGCCGACGCGTGCGTCATGACTTCGACGCTTCCACTGGTCGTAGGTGCTGCCGTAGCGCAGTTCACCCGTCGATCCTCGCGCGCAGCGCTTCCTCGAGGCGGTCGCCGAAGGCGCGTGTCTCTTCGTAGAGCGCGTCCGCGCTGCGGAGGCCGTCGCCGAGGTTCTCGAGCGAGGCGGTATCGCCGGTCTGCCGCAGGCGCTCGAGCGACTCGAGCAGGCTCGCGAAGCTCGGCGCGTCGGTGCCGCGGGCTTCGCCGCTCGCCTCGTCGACCTTGGGTCGAACGGCGTCGACAAAGGACTTGGCGAGGGTCTGGACTCGGAAGTCGATCGCGTTGGGATCCATGCCTTGATCTGTGCCTCAGAGCGCTTCAGCGAATGTAGTCCAAGAGTGTCCGCTGAATGACGCGCGAGCCGACCTGCAGCGATGCTTGGTAGCTCGTGTCCGCCTGCGTCATGCGCAGGATGGTCTCGGCCAAGTCGACATCCTGCTCGCGGCTCAGCGACTCGAGGAGCGTCACTTCGAGGCTGTTCATGCGAGCCTTGGTGAGCTGCATCTGGGCACCGCGCGCGCCGACGTCGCGCAAGCTCTCGAGGACGATCTCGGCCGCGGCGTCGATGTCGCTGATCAATTCGGTGATGCGCTGCGTCGTGACGGTTGCGCCGAGGCCGTCCTTGTCGCCGAGCAGGTCGCGCAGCGCCGTCAAACTATTGAACGGATCGAAGGTGCCTTGGAAGCGCACGTCCGTCATGCCAGCGCCGACGATGCCGACCGAAGAGACATTGACGACCTCGCCCGAGAGGGCGTGCGTCAACTGCTGGTTCGTCGAGGCGAAGTCGATGTTCGTCCAGGTTTGCCCTTCATCGAAGGTCATGCGACCGTCCGAGCGAAGCGTGCCCGTGAGCGTCGCCGGCGTCCAAGCCGACATGTCCAAGAAGACGCTGTGGCCGTTCGCTGTCTTGACCTCGAGGTTGCTGCTCGTGTTGTCGAAGTTTGTCGGTGCTCCACCGCCGACGCGAATCGTCTGGGGCGGGCCGGTCGTGACCTCGTAGGCGAGGTCGCCGAGCGCTGTCGTCGCGCCCGACCCCACGGCCATGCCGGCTGGCAGGCCGGACAGGGCCGTGTGCTCGAGCAAGATGCGACCGCGGCCCGTGCCACTATCACTCCCAGTGCCTGCTGAGAGCCCGCTCTTGCCGAGGTAGAGCGTCTCACCGCGCGCGCGCGGCATGAAGTGCCGTCGCCCCGAACTCGTGAGGATGGTCTCTGTACCTGGCGCTACCTCGATCGAGACTTCGTCGTCGGTGCCGCGATAGCGCACAAACGTGTTTCCGCCCTCTTCGACGAGCTCGAAGGGTTGACTCGAGGTCGCCGTTCCCGAGAAGAGGAAGCGATCGCCGAGCTTGGAGTTGGCGATGCCGACGATCTGTCTGAGGATCTGGTCTACGGCGGCGCCCAGGTTCGCGCGATCGCTCTTGCTGAGCGTGCCGTTGGCGCCTTGAACCGCGATGCGCTTCGCCTCCGCCATGAGGCTGCTGACCTCTTCGAGGCTCGCCGAGGCGGTCGTGAACGTCTCGTCCGCGATCTCGGTGTTTTCTATGTAGCGTTGAATATCAGCGACGTCCTTCTCGAGTGGCAAGATGCGCAGGAAGGACGCCGGGTCGTCCGACGGTCGATTGATGCGCTTGCCGGTCGAGAGCTGCTCGCGAAACACATGGAGATTGAGGGCATTGGAGCGGATGTCACGCTGTGCCCAATTCATCAACATGCCTTGTGTGATTCTGAGTCCCATGGCTATGCGTCGACTCGGGTATCAGGCCCCGAGGCTCAAGAGGATGTCGCTGACTTCGGTCATGACGTTCAAGTAGCGCGCGGATGCTTGGTAGGCCTGCTGGAAGCGTTCGAGGTCGATGACCTCTTCGTCGATGTCGACACCCGAGACCGACTGTCGCTGGTTCTCCAAGAACTCCTGCAACGATGACTGGCTCTCGAGCAGGCCCTTTGCCTTGCGCGAGGAATAGCCGACCTCGCTCGCGGTCGCGTTCCAGAAGCCCTCGAGCGTGTTGCCATCGAAGTCGCCGAGTGCTTCGCGGCGCAGCTCCTCGAGGCGGATCAGGTTGCCAGCGTCGCCTTGCGAAGCCGTCGATCCGACGAGGGAAAGGCCGGCGGCGACTTGGTCGGGGTCGGTGATGAGGCGCTTCGAGACCGCGATCGTGCCCGCGGTCGAACCGGTAAAGAACGTGTTCATGCCGAGCGCCGTCAAGACGTCCGCGCTGTCCGGGTCGGCGAGCACATCGAGGGCGAACTGATCGCCATTCGCCTGGTTGATCTCTCCTGGACCGATCGCGACTTCGATGCCGTCGCCGACCGTCAAGCGGTCGTTCGGTGAATATCCTTGACCGACCTCCAAGGTCCCGAGCTTGCTGCCATCTTTGTCGTAGACACCAATCGTGAGCCCTGGTGTGACGCCGATTTGACCGCTGCCTTCAGCGACGAAGCGGTAGTGACCATTCTCTTGTCCGTCGTACTGTCCCGAGATCGCGACCGACAAGTTCGTGGAGCGACCGTTCGCGGTTGTGGCGACCGGCAGTCCGATGCTGCCGAGCGGGGTGTTCGCGCCGTCGGTCAAGCGCAGGCTGCTCGTCGTTCCCGAAGACCCGGTGCGGAGCGAGATCGCGTCGCCAACAACGATGGCTTCGGCTGCGACGCTGGAGCTCCTGAGCTTCTCATTGAGGGCGGCGGCGAGCTCGGTCGCGGACACGTCCGAGGGCGAGTCGAAGTCCGCGCTGCTGAGCGTGATCGTCGTCGGCGCTCCAGCGTCGACCGTGATGTCGAAGCTCGCTGGCAGCGACGAGAAGGCGTAGGGGCCCTGCTTGGCTGCGCCGAGCGTCGCGTTGGCTCCACCCATGGTGCCGGCACTGTTCGGATTCGAATCGAGGCGGTGGCTGAAGTCGAAGCCATGGCCGAGCTCGGCTTGAATGCGCAAGCGTCCGGTCGGATCGACGCTCGAACTGAGACGCGGGATGGCGTCGATCGCATCCGACAGCTCGCCGAGCGTCATCGAGTTGGGATCGACTTCGATACGGTGCCGTTGGATGTCGCCTGTCGTTCGGTTCGTGACCGCGACGTAGAGTTCGCCGTTCTGGATCGTGAAAGGCAGGTCGCCGAAGGCGAGGATCTCGTCCTCGTAGTTCCCATTGTTATTGCCATCGCCGATCGAGTTGTCGGCGATCAAGGTCTGGAAGGGACCGGTCTTGGGCATGCCCGTCGTGTGAATGCGATTGACCTCGAGCGCGAAGCCATAGGCGAGTCGATCGATGCGTGACTGCACAGCACCTAGGCCGCTCGTGTCGGTCGAGAGCAGGGCCGCGATCTTGCCTTGCTTGGGTGAGATCTTGGCCGTGCTGCGGCCGATGCGCAGCGTGATGTCGCCACTCTCTTCGGCCTGCGCCCGCAGTTCGGACGCGCGGCCACCGCTGA
>CALLZN010000373.1 GCA_937858895.1 uncultured bacterium
CCGTTCTTCGGATTGCGCCTTCTCACGCGTCTCAGCTATGCAACTAGCGGGTATATTCTCAGCCCCGGGCTCTTTCTGCGTGACATCCGAGTTCCGGTGGTTGTAAGTGGAGCAGGAGCGAGCGTTGACATGACGGACGCCCTCGCTGAAGTCGGCACGATGCGGCTGAATATGGTCGATGGGGTAGGGAAGCCAACATCAAACTACTCAGTAATTGTCCGGCGCCGAGGCACAGACTTTCGTCCAATGATCAATGGGACTGATGGCAAAACTTACATAGACATCGTAGGGCAAGCTGGCGAGTATGACGTAATTGTCCGCGATGCGGCTTTGAGCCCACTCGGAAACCGAGCCGTGGTTGTAGCTTCGGGCAAGAACGAACCCGTCACAATCCGGGTTGCCAAGTGATGTATAGGTGCAGTGAACAGCGTCGGATGCTCGTTTCTCACGCGCAGGACAGCGCTGCAAGCAGCGCATCGCGGCGGCAGTCGCGCGGTTCACCAGCAAGTGGGCAGCAGCTTGCGCCAGCCGTTCTTAGAAGCTCCGTGACTAGCGGAGCAACTGGATTGATGCCATGAGGAAGACCCCTCTCCTTCTCGCAATTGCCTCGGTCGCGGCGATTTCGTTTGCGTTGCGGCACTACGTAGTCGTGGATGATCGTGAGGAGCTTTATCCAGGCGCATCGACCGAAGAGACCTCTGCGGTCGACGCCGCGACGGAAGAGGACGCCTTGGTCGATCCCGCGCGACGACACGAGGCTCTCTTGGCGAGTGCAATCGACAGCTTGTCAGCTTCGTCGAGCAAAGACGCACAAGGCGAAAGCTCTAGGGTCGAAGACTGGCCGCGATCGTACCAGCGTACATCCTTCGCTCTCGCAGGCTACTTCCTCTCCAGCGCAGGCAAGGCGAACGCGGACCTCCTGGTCAGGCACGAGGTGCTCAATCGAGACGACACGCCCATTCCGGAGAATGCGATCGATCTCCTGCGTGCGCTCGTGTCGAAGTTCAATGATTCGGTTGGTCCGCTACTGACGAATCACCGGCACATGCGTAGTCGGGAAATGGTCTCGCGGATCGAAGCAAGGCTGGTCGAGCCAGACGCGTTGCCGCCGTTGACCGAAGCAGAGAGGCGCACGCTTGCGGGGATCCGTGCCTCGCAGTTTGGGACAAGCATGGACGAAGAGTTGGCGCGGATCGAACCGGATGCTCCGAGCATGTTCATTCCATACAACCATATTCGTCATCAAGGCCGCGTGTATGCACAGAGCAAGTTCACTGTGTTGCCAAGTTCGGACGCAGCCTTCGCAGACATCCATGCTGTCACAGCCGAGTATTGTCTGCTGGTCCTCGAGTGGTTCGATGCTCGCGGCTACTTGAAGCCAGGTGCGTTCGACATGGTCCTGGGTGACTTCGGAAACACGACCCCCTTGAAGGCGCGATCAGCATCGGTTCGACGCCGCCGCTAGCGGTCATGCCCCACAGCTCAGCGCAACGCTTCGAGCAAGGTGTCCAGCCGGCACGAACGAAGCGTGCATGCCCCGAGCGCCGTCGGCAGCACGAGGCGCAGCGCTTGGTCGTGGACCTTCTTGTCGCGGCGCAGGTAGACCGTGAGCTCGCTCGCGTCGGGCGCCGCTGCCGGCGCGACGAGGGCTGCGAGCGAAGTCGGCGCTTCGACACGGTCGAGCACGGCCTCGCACCGCGCTACGTCGCTATCTGCGATCAGGCCCTCTTGCCGTGCAACCCGCAGCGCGCAGCGCAGACCATAGGCGACGGCTTGGCCGTGGGCGAGCTCGCGACCCTGCTCGAGGCTCCATGCTTCGATCGCGTGCGCCGTCGTGTGGCCGAGGTTGAGGCGCATGCGCTGGCCACCCTGCGCTTCGCGCAGGTCGTTGGCGACGACGCTGGCCTTGATGCGCAGGCAGCGGGTGATCACGGCTTCCAGGGGCTCTGGATCCGAGAGGACGCCGTCGCGCAGCACGGAGTCGGCGAGGACCTTGTCGAAGCCGATCGCGTACTTCGCGATCTCGCCATAGCCCGCCAAGAGGGCCGAGCGCGGCAGCGTCGACAAGAAGTCGGGGTCAACGAGGAGCGCTGTCGGTGTGTGGAAGCTGCCGACCAGGTTCTTGCCTTCGGGCAGGTCGATCGCCGTCTTGCCACCCAGCGCCGCGTCGACCATCGCGACGAGGGTCGTCGGCACGTGGATGACCGCGACGCCTCGCAGGTAGAGACTCGCGGCGAGGCCCGTCACGTCCCCGCAGGCACCGCCGCCGATCGAGACGAGGGTGGCGCTGCGCTCGAAGTTCTGCTGCCCGAGGAAGCGGCAGAGCGCGACGAGGGTCTCCGGCGTCTTCGCCGCCTCACCGGGCGGGGTCAAGAAGACCGGCGCTCCGTCGAGTCCGAGTTCGGACGACCAGAGCTCGTGGACGCGTTGATCCACGACGAAGCACGCTCGACCCGAAACCCGAGCGCCGAGGAGGTCGCGACGAAGTCCACGCGCGACATCGACGACAGTAGAACTCGAGCGGTCGTCGACGCAGCGCAGCTCGAAGCGCTCGCTCATGCGCGAGTCTTCTGTCGCTTCCGCCGGCGTTGCTCGATCAAGCGATCCCGCACTTCTTGCTCGGCCTTGCGGTCGCGCAGCACGAGGAAGGACACGGCTGCGATCAACAGCAGAGCGACCGCGACGAGCGCGATGCGGATCCAGAAGTTCGCCGGGTTGTCGACGAGCTTCCACGGCAGCAGCGCCTTGGCGACGAAGAGCGGCACGATGCGTTCGACACGCCGGCCTTGGTCGTCGATGCCCGCCTCGTACCAGTAGCGCTGCAAATAGGCGCCATAGAACACGACGATGTCACCCGTGCGCCACTCGCCCTCGAGCCGACCCGGGATGTTGACTTGGATCGTCTCTTGGTCGCTGTGCCTGACCCAGGCGCGCGTCCAATGCTCGATGCCGAGCGGGTTCGGCTCGGCCATGCGCGTCTGTGCGTCGTAGAGCTCGGCGCGCACGTGGAAGACCTGACCGCGCGGGGCGTCTTCGCCGGCGGCGAGCATCTTCTCGACGTCACGACGCTCGAGGACCTTGGCTGCGTCGAACCACGCCGCGTCGTTCGGCTGGTTCTGAAGCCAAGACGTCACGTGGTAGAGCGCGTTGCTGTCGATCTCGCTCGGCGTCTCGACGTCGTCTGCGATCGTCGACAAGAAGGTGCGATCGAGCTCTTTGACGGCAGCGAAGCTCCGAAAGCCAGGCCGCAGCGCAAAGCCGACGACGTGCGGGACCTGGTCGTGACGCGTCGGGAATTTGAAGTCGCGGAGCTTGTAGAAAAAGCCTTCGATTCGCGCGAACTTGCCGGGCACGAGCTCGGCGGGCACCTTGTCGAGGACGGCAAAGAAGATCGTTTCGCCCGCCTCGGTCTCGAGCATCCCTTCTGTCTTCTTCCAGACATCGACGCCGGGGATCGCTACAGGGCGGTCGATCCGCGTGATCATGCCTTCGAAGGTGACCGGCTTACCGCGCCAAGCGCTGCTGTCGGCGCGCAACGCGGCGACCGACCCATCTTGCAGTCCCATGGCCTGCAGCGCCCCGGGCACGATGTAGGCCACACAGGCGAGCAGGTGCTCGTAAACGACTGCCTCGGTCTCCAGTCGTTGGATCGCGGTCGCATCCTTGGCTTCCGCGAGAATGCGCTTGTCGATCGGTGGCAGCGTGATGTCTGGCACGACCGGCGAGATGATCTTGGGTTCGACCTTGTCCGTTGTGCGGAACTTGTCGAGGACTCCGAGCGCGATGCCCGACACGACGATCGCCACGAGGATCATGGCAGCGAAGCGAAGCCCGTCGCGTCCTTGCAAGAGCGATGCTTTGTGTTTCTTCTTGGCCATCAGGCAGTGCGGTCTTTCGAGGAGGCGATCAGCATCGCGTTCATGCACAGGCTTTGCGAGTGTGAAACGACAGGCCGCTAACATGGTTCAAGGGCCGTTCTCGTGCACGGGGAAGTGCCGGCCCAAGAGAAGAGCCCCGAGTCGAGGCCCCGAATCCAGACCCCGAGTCCAGACCCCGAATCCAACAAGGCGCAGAGCATGAAGCGGCGTTTCCACAACTGGTCCAGCATCGGCGCTCTGCTCGGTTCCCTGGCGGTGATCCTAGGTGCCTTCGGCGCCCATGCCTTCGAGGCCAGACTCGCGCTGCGCGAGACCACCGACATCTTCGAGACCGCGCAGCGCTACCACCTGGCCCACGCCATCGTCCTCCTCGTCATCGGCCTGCTCGAACGCAGCGGGATGCGCTTGCGCATGGCGGCGCATGCCTTCCTCTGGGGGATCACGGTCTTCTCCGGAACCCTCTATGTCCTCGCCTTGACAGGACCCAGGTGGCTCGGCGCCATCACGCCGATCGGCGGGGTCCTGCTCATCGTCGGCTGGCTATTGCTCGCGTTCGCCGCAGGCTCGAGCCCGCCGCGCCGCCTCGACGAGGGCTGTGATGATCACGGCTCCGCCGCGTGAGGCGGCTTGTGCCTCGGGATGCCATTGGACAGCGAGCAAAAAGGCGCGCTGCGGATCACGAAAGCTCTCGATGACGCCGTCTTCGGCGCGCGCGTCGACGACGAAGCCCGCCCCGAGCCGACGCACGGCTTGGTGGTGGTGGCTCACGAGGCGCTGTGGCTGGCCACCGAAGAAGGCGTCGATCCTGCCGCCAGGCTCCGGCAGGACGCTGTGCTCGGCGCCGCTGCGGTGCTCGTGCAGCGCTGTGCCTTCGCTGTAGAGATCCAAGCAAAGGTCGCCGCCGCCTGCGACGTTGAGCGCTTGCGCGCCGAGGCACACGCCGAGGATCGGAAACGACGCTTCGCGGCGCAGCGCCGACGCGGCCAGCGCGAGGACGAAGCGCTCTCGCTGCACCGACAAGAGCCGCATCGGCCGGCCACCAGGCTCTTCGCCGATCACACGCGGGTGGATGTCATCGCCGCCGGTCATGAGCAAGCCGTCGACGTCAGCGAGGATGTCGTCGGGGCTCCGCGGGTCGTTTGGCAAGATCAGGACCGGTAGGCCACCAGCCTGGATCACGACTTCGACGTAGCGCGTCGGCAGCTTGTAGACCCAGCGCCGACCGTCGTGTTCGTGGTCGACGTCGATGCCGATCCTGGGGCGCGTCGCGGAGCGCGTCATGATGGGGCCAGGCTCAGTTCTCGAGGACCTTGATGGCGAGATACGTCGCATAGCCGATCGCCAGCATGACGCCAAAGGGACGGCCGAGGACGCGGATCGACATGCCCTTCGCGACTTCTCGGCGCGCAACGAGGGCTGCCAAGAAGATGGCGATGGTCACGCCGTTCATCCACCACAAGTCGGTGTGGATCGAGGCCGGCACGACGACGTCGCCGATCACGGCAAGCGAGCCACCGACGAGAAGGACGTTGAAGAGGTTGCTGCCGAGCAGGTTGCCGATCGACAGGTCCGACTGTCCGCGCAGCGACGCGACCGTCGATGTCACGAGTTCGGGCAAGCTCGTCCCGATGGCCACGATCGTGAGGCCCACGGTCTCGGCGCTCATGCCCATGGCGCGCGCGAAGGCTTCGGCGCCGATCACGAAGTAGCGCGCGCCGAGGAGGAGAAGCGCGAGCCCAAAGATCGTCATGCCGCCGTCGCGCACGACCTTTGGGCTGTCCGCTTCGATCGCTTCCGCTTCGGGCAGGAGCGCGCCGACTTGGTCCCGCTGCTTGCGGCTCGCCACGAGGATCCAAGCGTAGACCCCGACGAAAGCCGCGAGGAGCAAGGCGCCGTCTGCGAAGCTGATCCGCGAGTCCATGCAGAACCACGTGAACGCGGCCTGCGCGACGATGACATAGAGAAACTCTCGACGCAGCGTGCGCGCGCCGATGCGCGTCGCGATGAAGACGCCGGGGATGCCGATGCCGAGCCCCAAGTTGGCGACGTTGCTGCCGATGATGTTGCCGAGTGAGATGCCTTCGTTGCCCTCGAGGTGGGCCATGAAGCTCACGATCAGTTCGGGCGCCGAAGTGCCGAAGGCGACGATCGTCGCGCCGATGATGAACTCTGAGATCCCGAAGGCCTTGGCGAGCCGACTCGCGCCGCGGACGAGAAACTCAGCACCGAGCCAGACTGCGATTCCGCCAAGGACGATGAGCACGATCTGGCCAGCGATCGTGCTCTCGAAGAAGTTCATCATCGCCATTCGCGGCGATGATAGCGGTCAACCGGCGCGGAGCATCATCTGCAAACGGACGAGCGCCGAGCGATCCTCCGACGACAGGAGGCCGAAGGCCTGTTCGAAGGGGAGCCAGCAAGCTTCGGCCACCTGCGGGCCCTTTCGAATGCCGTGCGCAGCTTCGCTACCGGGAGCCTGGTAGCCGAAGTCCCATTGGATGAGCCCAGCCTCACCGATCACGAGCTTGGATTGGAACTCGAGGTCGATGAGGTGGCTCGGCCTCAGGATGCCCGTCTCCTCTCGGACTTCTCGGAGCACGGCGTCGCGCAGGTGTTCACTGAGTTCGACCGAGCCGCGAACCGGACCGAGTTCGTTCTCCGCGCGCGGGTGGCGACGCAAGAGCAGGAAGTCGGGACGGCCTTCGAAGTAGCGGTAGACGAAGACGCGGACCTCGTGCGCTAGATTGTCGGGTGTCAGCATGATCGAGTTCTTCCCCCGCCTATATATCGGCTCGTATTCGAGGTTGTTGCTGAGGTGCATCGGGTCGTGCAAAAAACTTCTTTGGGTCAGCGCGTCGTTGTTCGCTTCTCCAGCTGCTCCGTGGCGATCCCAGTGTTGGTAACGCTGCGATGACGAACTTCGACGAAGCCTTCGCGCGCCTCACGAAGCTGACGAATTGGGAAGTCAAGAAGCCTGGAAGTCGGCATCGCATCGATTTGTCGGGCACGCGCGACTTGCTCGAACGGCTCGGCAATCCGCAGCGGCATTTGAGAGTCGTCGCGCAAGTCGCCGGTAGCAAGGGCAAGGGCACGACGACGGCCTTGCTCGCGGCGCTCGGCACCGAGCTCGGCCTGTGCAGCGCGACCTACATGTCGCCCCATGTCGTCGACGCGCGCGAACGCATCCTTATCGACGGTGCCCCCGTCGACGAGCTCGTCTTCGCCGAAGCCGTCCGGCGCGTCGAGGAAGCCGTCATCCCCGACCAAACCTGGTACGAGGCCTACACCGCCGTCGCGATCCTCTGTTTCGTCGCGATGGGGGTCGACCTCACCGTGCTCGAGGTTGGCCTCGGCGGACGCTTGGACTCCACGAGCGTCGTCCCGAAGAACGTCTGCGCCATCACCGCGATCGAACTCGAACACACTCAGATTCTCGGTGACACGATCGAGGCCATCGCGCGCGAGAAGGCGGGCATCCTGCGGCCTGGGGTGCCGTGCATCACGGGTTGTGACGGTGCAGCCTTGGCCGTCATCGAGGCCGAGGCCCGCGCCGTTGGCCTGCCCTTGCTGACGATGGGCGAGGACTTCGACGCTCGGGTCGTCGGGCGCACGCAGGGTGGCCTCGAAGTCGACTTCACGGGTTTCGCTGGGCTCGATCGTCGTGAAGTCCCGCTGCGGTCGCCGATGCAGGTGCGTTCGCTCGCGATCGCGCTCGCGATGCTCGAGCGCATCGACCAAGGCGCTTCCGCACGGTTCTTGGCAAGGGGGCGTGACCTCAGCTTCTTGCGCCGAGGTCTCCCGCCGGGTCGCTTCGATGTCGTTCAAGAAGATCCGCCGATCGTAGTAGACGGCGCGCACACGAACGCGTCGCTCGCCAACCTCGCGGTCGAAGTAGCCGCGGCATGGCCGCAGCGGCGCTTCGACCTGGTCTTCGGCGTCGCGGACGGCAAGCGCTTCGAAGAGGGCTTAGGCAGCCTCCTGAAGCTGGTCGATAGGGCAAGGGTCGTCCCATTGACGGGGAAGGAGTCGGTCGAGCCGACTCGACTGCAGAGCCTGATCGCGTCCTTCGGGGTCGAAGCGCGCGTCGCGGCCTCGGTTCGAGCCGCCCTCGACGACCTCGGTCCGCCGCCTCGGGACGGTGGACTTTGTGTCACCGGTTCCATGTATGCAGCCGGAGATGCCCTTCTTGCTCTTCGATCGAGGAAGACTCCAGGATGACGCGTGAATCGCCATCGGACGCATCGCAAGGCCTCGATGTCCTCGTCGAAGACTTGATCGTGACCGAGAGCTTCCTGATCAAGGGGCGTGTCGACGGCAAGTTCTCACGCCTCGTCAAAACGCTCGAGGACGATCGCCGCGACTTCCTCGTCGTGAACGGAGCGACGATGATCGACTTGTTGCACGGCGAAGTCATTCGCACGCCCCGGGTCCACGTGAACATGCGTGAGGTCCTCTTCGCGCACGAGCTCGTCGATGCGGGCAGCGACTATTTTCAGAAGCGCTTGAGCGCCGAGAGCGGCGCCGATCGCGTGCGTGTGCGCGTCTTCTTCCACGGCCCGGTCAACTTGGAGGTCGCAGGTCGCATCCGTCCGCGCGCCTACGAAGCCGGCTTGAAGGAGCGCAGCTTCTTCGTCATGGATGAGTGCGAAGTGCGCGGCCTCAACCTCGAAGAGACGCCCGAGCTCGAGATCCTGGCGAAGCTTCCGTACGCGATCGTCCACGCACCACGCGTGTCGTATCTCTACGACTTCAGTTGACGCCCGCTCGTGCGCGAGCTGAGGTCCAGCCTCACTTGC